>DBHE01000057.1 GCA_002296055.1 Pseudomonadaceae bacterium UBA836 | reverse complement strand
CCGCTGCAAGAGCGCCTGGCCCAGCTGGGCGATGAGCTGCGCTTTGTGCTGATCACCTCTCAAGCCGCCCTGGCGCCGCTGGCGCAGGCCGACGAGCAGGCGGTGGCGACCGAGGTTGACGGCCTGAAACTGCGGATCGTCAAATCGGCTGCGACCAAGTGCGCACGTTGCTGGCATCTGCGGGATGACGTTGGCAGCAACCCGGCGCACCCGGAGATCTGCGGCCGCTGCGTAGAAAACATCGAAGGTGCTGGCGAGGTGCGCAAGCATGCCTGATCTGCGTCGTGGCAGTCTGGTCTGGCTCTGGTTGTCGGTTGTCGTCATCGCGCTGGATCAGGTGACCAAGTGGATCGCGGTGGACACCCTGCAGATGTATCAGCAGGTGCCGATCATTGATGGCCTGTTCAGCTTTACGCTGGCCTATAACACCGGTGCCGCATTCAGCTTTCTGGCTGATGCCAGCGGCTGGCAGCGCTGGCTGTTCGCCGGGATTGCCGTCGTGGTGAGCGTGGTGTTGTGCGTCTGGCTGGCGCGGCTGGACCGCGCGCGCAGGATGGAAGCGATTGCACTGGCGCTGATTCTCGGTGGTGCCCTGGGTAACCTCTATGACCGGGTTATCCACGGCAAGGTGACCGACTTTATTTTGGTGCACTGGCAGCAAAGCTGGTTCTTCCCGGCGTTTAACATCGCCGACAGCGCCATTACCGTCGGTGCTGCACTGCTGCTGCTCGACATGTTTTTTGGTCGCAAGCCTGAGTAATAACGTGCGCCCGCCTGGTGAGGCGGGCGCCGCCGTCCTGATGAGATAGATGCCATGACAGAAAGCCGAATCGGTCACGACTCCGAGGTGACCCTGCACTTTACCCTCAAGCTGCCCAACGGTGACGTGGTCGATACGACGCTGGACAAGCAGCCGGCGACCTTCAAGGTAGGGGATGGCAGCCTGCTGCCCGGATTTGAACAGGTGCTGTTCGGACTCAAGGCAGGCGATGCCCGCAGCTTTGAGATTGACCCTGAGCGCGGTTTCGGCCCGGGCAATGAACAGAACATTCAGACTGTGCCGCGCGATCAGTTCAATGAGATGGAGCTGGAGCCGGGCTTGCTGGTGATCTTTACCGATGCCGCCGGAGGCGAGTTGCCCGGTGTGGTCAAGCAGGTGCATGATCAGGTGGTCGAGGTAGACTTCAATCATCCGCTGGCCGGCAAGGTCATTACCTTTGATGTCGAGATTGTCGACGTACGCTAGCGAGCACCAAGAGGCTACTCATGCAGATTAAACTGGCCAATCCACGCGGCTTCTGCGCCGGTGTCGACCGCGCCATTGAAATCGTCAATCGTGCGCTCGAAGTGTTTGGCCCGCCAATCTATGTGCGTCACGAAGTGGTGCATAACAAGTTTGTGGTGGAAGACTTGCGCAACCGCGGCGCCGTGTTTGTCGAGGAGATCGACCAGGTACCGGATGACGTCATCGTTATCTTCAGTGCGCATGGCGTATCTCAGGCGGTGCGGCAGCAGGCGGAAGATCGCGGACTCAAGGTGTTTGATGCCACCTGCCCGCTGGTCACCAAGGTGCACATGGAAGTAACCCGCTACAGCCGTGACGGTCGCGAGTGCATCCTGATCGGGCATGCCGGTCACCCGGAGGTGGAAGGCACCATGGGGCAGTACGACGCCAGCAACGGTGGCGCCATCTATCTGGTCGAAGACGAGAACGATGTAGCGCGTCTGTCGGTACGCGACCCCCAGCGCCTGGCCTTTGTTACCCAGACAACGCTGTCGATGGATGACACCGCCAAGGTGATCGATGCGCTGCGTGCGCGTTTCCCGGCCATTGACGGGCCGCGCAAGGACGACATCTGCTATGCCACCCAGAACCGTCAGGACGCGGTCAAGCAGCTTGCCGCCGAGTGCGATGTGGTGTTGGTGGTAGGCAGCCCTAACAGCTCCAACTCCAACCGCCTGCGCGAGCTGTCCGAGCGTATGGGCACGCCGGCCTACCTGATTGACGGTGCCAGCGAGATCCAGCCTGGCTGGTTAGACTCTGTCGGCAAGATTGGGGTGACCGCCGGGGCGTCTGCGCCGGATGTACTGGTTCGTCAGGTGATTGAACACTTGCACGCCCAGGGTGCTACCGGTGCCGAAGAGTTGGCCGGCAAGGAAGAGAATATCGTGTTCAGCGTACCGAAAGAGCTACGGATTGTTGACCTGAGCTAACCCTTGGTGCGCGACTTGTCGCGCCCACATGCCCAAACCGGCTATGGCAGCATCCACAACCCTCGTATCGCTGCGATGCCTTGCGCGCCTGCGGTATGCGCTGTCGCCAAGTCGTCTGATGTAACCCCACCCAGTAAATAAACCGGCAGCCGACAGTCGCTGAGCATGGCTTGGGCCCGCTCCCACCCCAATGGACTGGCGTGCGGATGTGATGCCGTCGGCTGCAAGGGCGATAGTACGGCAAAATCCACCCCGAGCCTCTCAGCCATCTGTAGCTCTTCGGCATCATGGCACGACGCGCTGAGCCAGCGGTCGGTCGGTAGCGGGCGTGTTGGCTCCGGCTGATCAGCCAGTGCGCGAAGCTGCTTCGACGTGAGGTGCCATCCGGCGCCGGGGTGTAGAGGAGGCTGAGCGCCCTTGAGCATAAAGGTGGCTTGTGCGCCGAAACGTTGCAGTACCTCCTTGCACAGGGCCTCATAGTCTTCGATGCTGAGCTGGGTTTGGCGCAGCTGAATCAGGCTAATGCCGGCGCCGATGGCGTGCTCAATTCCCTTTAGCAACTCTGCTGAAGGGCAATCGGGTGTGATCAGGTAGCGCTGGGGCAGTCTGGCCGCAGCCACGATAGGCTGGTTGGCGGCCGGGAAGGCATAGCTTGGCAGCTGTTGTTCGGTCACCCATTGGACCGGTTGGCCTTCCGCCCCATGTGCGGTGCCCGTGAACTCGGATACTTCCCAGACATCCAGCCTGATGTGTTTGTCGGGGTAATTATGCTGCAGGTCAATCAGTGGGCGGGCCTGCTGCACGGTGATGCCCAGCTCTTCACTTAGCTCGCGTTGCAGTGCCTCCAGCCGGCTCTCGCCTGGCTCAAGTTTGCCACCCGGAAATTCCCAGAGCCCGCCCTGGTGAGCGTGCTCAGGTCTTTTGGCAATCAGAATACGTTGCTCAGCATCACGTATTACCGCTGCCATGACATGAATGCGGCGCATCGTTATTGTTCCGGTAGATCGTCAGAGAACAGGTCCTGCTCTTCATTCTCGCCGCCGGGAATAACGTGTTCTTCGGCGGCCCAGGCACCCAGGTCGATCAGCCGGCAGCGCTCGCTACAGAATGGGCGCTGCGGAAACTTTTCGGTCCAGGAAACCGGTGCCTGGCAGGTGGGGCAGTTGACGGTCAGCGTCATCAGGGGCGCTCCAATAATTGCAGATAGCGAGTGTGCAGTGCGTCAACCTGGGCGTGCAGGGCGGCAAGGTCGCTGTTATTGGTAAGGATGTCATCAGCATGTCGCAGTCGCTCCTCACGCTGCGCCTGGGCCTGCATGATGGCGCGTACCTGCGCCTCGGGTACCGCGTCGCGCTGTACGGTCCGCGCTAGCTGCATGGCCTCTGGTACGTCGACGACGATTACCCGGCTGGTCAGTCTATTTTGCCCGGACTCGACCAGCAGGGGGGAAACCAGCAGCGCGTATGGGGATGTAGCGGAGTGCAGGTCGGTGATGATCTCATCGCGGATCAGCGGGTGCAGCAATTGCTCCAGCCACTGCCGTTGTTCCGGCGCGGCAAAGACTGTTTCGCGCAGGGCGGCTCTGTTCAGTGTCCCGTCGTCGAGCAGCATGGCGTCGCCAAAGCGGTCGACGATGTGCGCCAGCGCCGGTCGACCCGGCTCAACGACGACGCGAGACTTCTGATCGGCATCCACAACATGAATGCCGTGGGCGGCGGCAAAGCGGTTGGCGGCAGCGGTTTTGCCGCTGCCAATGCCGCCGGTCAGGCCTATGATCATCCGGTGTTCCTTTGTTCAGGGCGCCGGTCTTCAAGGGCCTTGGAGGGGCAAATCAGAAGCCGGCGAAACGCAAATAATGGCCGGTGATTGTCTCACCCCAGATCAGAGCGATCCAGCCGGCGATGGCCAGGTAGGGACCAAAGGGCAGGGGAGTGCTGTTGTTGGCACCGCGCGCCTTGAGAATGACTAGACCCAAAATGGCGCCGACTAAAGAAGACAGCAGGATGGTAAGCGGCAGCACCTGCCAGCCACCCCAGGCGCCCAGCATGGCCAGCAGCTTGAAGTCGCCGTAGCCCATGCCCTCCTTGCCGGTAACCAGCTTGAACAGCCAATACACCGACCACAGACTCAGATAGCCAGCAACGGCGCCCCAGAGCGCCGTGTTGAGGTCGGTGTACACGCCAAAGCTGTTGAGGATCAGGCCTAGCCACAGCAGCGGCAGGACGATGATGTCTGGCAGCAGCTGGGTATCGGCGTCAATCATGCTTAGGCAGATCAGCGCCCAGGTGAGCACCAGCATGCCCGCAGTTGCCAGGCCAAAGCCCATTTGCCAGGCAACCAGCATGGAAAGCCCGGCAGTCAGCAGTTCAATTGCCGGGTAGCGCAGGCTGATCGGCTCCTTGCAGTTGCCGCAACGGCCGCGCAGCAGGAGGTAGCTGATGACCGGTATGTTCTGCCAGGGTTTGATCTCGGTCTTGCACTTGGGGCAATGCGAGTGAGGCAGGATGAGGTTGTACGTCGCCGGCGGCGCGTGCTCGCGGTCCGGCTCAAGAATCTCCCGCGCCTGCTGCTGCCACTCAATTTCCAGCATGCGTGGCACGCGCAGAATAACGACGTTGAGAAAGCTGCCAACAATCAGGCCCAGGAGCCCGGCGAGCAAAATAAAGGCCAGCGGTGTGCTGGCCAGAAGACTAGCAGTTGCCATTATCCTACTACATTGCCTAGCTGGAAGATTGGCAGGTACATTGCGATGATAAGACCGCCTACCAAGATACCCAGAACGCACATGATCATGGGTTCTAGCAGAGTAGTCAGGTTATCGACCTTGTTGTCAACTTCAGATTCGTAGTAGTCGGCAACGCGTTCAAGCATGTCGTCGAGAGACCCTGACTCTTCGCCAATACTTGCCATTTGAATGGCTAGCGAAGGGAACACATTGGTTGTTCTCATGGCGAAGTTGAGTTCGGTACCAGCAGACACATCCTCTTTGATCTGCATGACCGCGTTATAAAACACAACGTTCCCAGCGGCGCCTGCAACTGAGTTCAGCGCGTCAACTAGAGGCACGCCAGCCGCGAATGTTGTCGAGAGGGTCCGAGCGTACCTGGCCACAGCAGCCTCATAGAGAATTTGTCCGACCACTGGAGCTTTTAGTAGAGCGCGATCTTGGGCGTCGCGAAACGGCTTTGAACGTAGGTGTACTTGTTTGTAGAGATAGCCTAGAGCGATGAACATGACAAGGATGATGAACCACCAGCTCTGCAGCCATTTAGACAGCGCTATCACCATCAAGGTGAACGTGGGGAGATCGGCGCCAAAGCCTTTAAAGACCTCCTCAAATTGAGGTACCACCTTTAGCAATAGGATCGCGGTAACAATGATTGCTACAACGATTACAGCTATAGGATAGGTCATTGCTTTTTTGATTTTTGCCTTTAGGGCTTCTGTTTTTTCTTTGTAGGTGGCGATGCGATCTAGCAGGGACTCGAGGCGACCAGATTGCTCGCCTGACTCTACGAGGTTGCAGAACAGATCATCAAAATATTTAGGGTGCTTTCTTAGGCTGTCTGCCAGCGTATTGCCAGCTGCTACGTCGTTTTTGATTTCGGTTACCAGCTTGGCAACATTCGGGTTTTCGGCTCCTTCAGCGATAATCTCAAATGCTTGAACGATCGGAACGCCCGCCTCCATCATGGTAGCCAACTGGCGTGTGAAAAACGCGATGTCGAGCGGCTTGATAGCTTTGGCGCGCTTACTGAATAGCGTCGATTTTCGGTTGATCTTGGTAACCAATATGCCCTGCTTGCGCAGTTGATGCTTGATCAGCGCAGCGTTGGTCCCTTGAATTTCTCCTGATACCTTGGTGCCTTTGCGATCTTTCCCCTCCCATTTGAAGGGGATGATCTTCTCTTCCTTGGCCTTCTTGGTGGCGGCGGATTTCTTCTTAAGTGCGGCTTGTTGCGCCATGACTTAGTCCTTGGTCACTCGGTTTACTTCCGCCAGGCTTGTTACACCCTGTTCTACCTTCATCAGGGCGGACTGACGCAAGTTTCTGAAGCCCTCGCTCTGGGCGACGTCTGAGATCTGAATCGAGTTGCCGTCTTCCATGATAATGCGCTGCATGGCCGGGGTGATCCTGACGACCTCATAAATACCAACACGTCCTTTATAACCGTCTTTACAGTTTTCGCAACCCACAGGGCCATAAATTGTCAGGCCTGCATCAATTTTTTCGTTGGAGAAGCCTTCTTCGAGGAGGGTCTCTCTTGGAACCTTCATTGGCTTCTTGCAGCTTTTGCATAGGCGCCTGGCAAGGCGCTGAGCGATGATGAGGTTTACTGATGTAGCGATGTTAAAGGAGGGGACACCCATGTTGCGCATTCGAGTCAGTGTCTCCGCAGCGCTGTTGGTGTGCAGTGTCGACATCACCATATGACCAGTTTGAGCTGCTTTAATGGCTATTTCAGCTGTCTCCAAGTCGCGAATCTCACCCACCATGATGATGTCTGGGTCTTGACGGAGGAATGCTCGCAGGGCTTGGGCGAAGTCCATGCCCTGTTTTGGGTTTACGTTGACCTGGTTGATGCCTTCAAGGTTGATTTCTACCGGATCTTCCGCTGTGGAGATGTTTCTCTCCATGGTGTTGAGAATGTTAAGCCCTGTATAAAGCGACACGGTTTTGCCTGAGCCGGTGGGCCCTGTCACTAGGATCATGCCTTGCGGTTTGGCTAGGGCGTCTAGGTACATCGCTTTTTGGTCGTCCTCGTAACCGAGAGCATCAATACCCATCTTAGCGCTTTCCGAGTCAAGGATGCGGAGCACGACTTTCTCCCCCCACAGAGTCGGAAGAGTGTTGACACGAAAGTCGATCGCTTTGTTTTTGGATATTTTCATCTTAATGCGCCCGTCTTGGGGCTTGCGCCGTTCCGCCATATCCATGGCGGACATGACTTTCAGGCGGGCGGCGATTCTCACGCCCAGCTGAACGGGCGGTTTGGCTGCTTCATGCAGCACGCCGTCGGTCCGGAAGCGCACTCGGTAAGACTTCTCGTACGGTTCAAAGTGGAGGTCCGACGAGCCTAGCTTGATTGCGTCCAGTAACATTTTATTAACGAAGCGCACTATGGGGGCGTCATCTGCGGCATCCGCAGTGGTGGCTTTGTCCTCATCTTTAACTGACTGCACGTCCAGCTCGTCTAGCTCAGCATCGCCGATATCGCCTAGGCCACCGGTAGGGCTGTCCAGATATTTTTCAATGGCAGAGTGAAGCTTGTCGTCTTCAACGATAATGGCATCGGTCGCCAAGCCGGTGTTGAACTGGATGTCGCTCAATGCCTGCTGGTTGGTTGGGTCTGACATGGCCAGATACAAACGGTTGCTGCGCCGGAACAGCGGCAGGACGTTGTGCTGGCGGATCAGCTTTTCACTCACCAGCTCCTTTGGCTGGCTTTCCTTGTCCAATGAAGCAAGATCAAAGTAGGGGTAGCCAAATTCCTCCGCGCTGAGCATGGCTAGGTCACGAGCTTTTGCAAGCTTGTTCTGCACCAAGTGCGTGATTAACGGAACTTTGTCCTGGCTTGCTTGCTGAGAAGCCTTGGTGGCCACGTCCTGCTCTAGAATATTAGCGGCGACCAAGCGCTGGGCCATGCCTGAAAGTGTGGGTGTGTCCATGTGTATCGCTTCTTGTGAAGTATTGGCTTTAATCTAGCGGACTATAGTATAGATCGCATGTTTCGATCATCTGCTACACCGGCAGCGCGGCTGTTTAAGATGACGCGAGCAAGCTGATGGAAAAGGGCGCTCTAAGTGTTTCGCAAAAAGGTAGGCTGCCAGCATTACGCATATGAGTAGCGGCGCGCCGTGATAGAGCAGCCCGTCAACCAATGAGAAAACCAGCATCGCGCAGAGCCCCAGAGAAAGTGACTGGGTGGGCTTGTCAGGTCGAGGTGATATCGTGCGTGCGGTATATCGCGCTGCCAGAGAGAACAAGGCGGATAGGAGGGCTAAGCCTGCCAGGCCGAATTCAAGCAGAGCTTGAGCGACGCTGCTGTGCGGATGGGTGAAGCCCGGCCTGATTTGCAGCGACCTAAAAGAGTCTGGCCCGCAACCTAGAAGCCATCCGTTTACGGGGGCACATTGAAGCCACGTCATTATAGTGTCAGACCAAATGCTTAAACGCCCTGATGATGCACTGTTCAGGCTGGATGCTGCTGTGCGCTGCCACATCCAGTCGACTGCACTTGGAAAAACGAGCCCAGCTAAGACGCAGCCAGTCAAGAAGCCCAAAAGCGCAAAAAAAGCCAGGCGTCTTTCTCCGGGCGCTAATGTTAGTCCCGCGAAAAAAAAGATAATTGCCATTAGACTGCCTCTCCCGCCGCTTAAAACAGTGAGGGCGCCGGCGATTAATATGGTGGTGAGGAACGAGGCGACTAGCAGCTTGGACTTGGCTAGCGCAAACAACGCCGCTGTTGACAGAACCACCGTTGAAGCGATGTCGTAATTGAGGTGGCGAATATGGCGATATACTAACAGTTCGGTGTCTAAAGAGCTTAGACGGTGAAAGTCTCCAGGGTTGAGCAAATGTGGCGTTAGTGCAGTCGTGCCGAAAACGATTGTAGAAAGCGATTGAGCCGCAGCGAGTAAAGTTAGTTTGTGGAGACGGTTGCTCGAAAACCAATACGTTGCTGCTAGAAAAAAAACAGGTTGAGTGAGGTAGATCAGAGTTCGGGAGGGGCTGGAGTGTTCAATGAAAAGAAACTGACTATAAATGATAGTTAGCGAGGTGAAAAATATAAACTTCGTTGTTCTCGAGTTTCTGAATATCGCTCTTGCTCTATGCGCTACCTCCGGTGCTAATAGCAGCACGAAGGCTATTTGGAAAAATGCGATTTTGTTGTTGACTGTTCGGGACGTGCCCAATGTGGTAAATAAAGGTGCGCAGAAAATGGTGAACAATAAGAGCGCTGTTGCGACGCTTTCTCGGCCATTGGTTTTCGTGTCGATTTTTATGCTTTGCACGTAGTTGTCTATCGTATTGTGGCGGCAGCTGGGATGGGAGGAAGTTTTATCCAGGGAATCGCGCGATCAAGGAAATACGCCGATTTTTCTGCCTGATCCAGAATGACCGGCGAGTGGTCTCCTACTACAATCACTTCGACGTCTCGTAATTCATTTGTTTGCAGCAAAGCGGCGAGGCCGTGGAAAAATTGGGCATGCAACTGAAGATTGCGACAGGATTCGGTTTTTTTTCTAATTCCAAGCTGATCGCAGTCTAGGTATTCAACTTCAATATCTCGGGGGTCGTAGCTGGAGTGGCTATTAAGGGTCAGCCAGTAGAAAAATTTTTTCCCAGGTTTTCCGAAGTAGGCTTTTACGTTGTCAAACAGGTCTAGGTCACAAGCGCCAGGGAATGAGTAGCAGCGCCGATGCCATGAAAGGTTTTCAAAGAAGTAGGTTTCGTCAAAGCCTACTTTGGGGTACCAGGCTAACCGGTTGTACATCAGGCCACTCGCACCATGCATCGCTGCGGTGTGGTAGCCCCTAGCATCAAGCAGGTTTGGTAGGCAGTTTTCGAATCCGCTGTTTACGTTTGACAAGTTGAAGTGAGAAGGCCTTGTCCTGCACAGCTCTCGCAGCTCTCCATCTATGGTAAACCCAGCTCTCCTGAATGTTCCGTATGAATACGTGCTGTTGCGAACTTTTTCCAGGGGGGCAAGGAGTGCGGCTTGTACAGAGTCGTTCTTTGGTACGCCCCAAGACTCGCTAACAATCAGCAGTATTCTTTCAGGGGTAGCGCCTTTTTCCAGCGCTTCAAAGGTGGACGCCGTTGCGCCAGGCGCTGTTTTCTTAAGTGTGACCTTCTGATCTTCGAACATCTCCAGAAATATATTGGAGCGCATGCGATATAGGTTTAGACCTTGGCTGTAGACGGGGCCTTCAACTGCCTTGCGGTAGCTTGTGTCGTTTTCAGCTTCTGGCGCTATGCTTGCCGAGAATATGATTTGGACTAATACGGCAATATTGAGTGCTGCCAATGCTGTCATCTTGCTGGCGTGGCGGTTGAGTTTCACGGAGCTGGTGAAAGTCAGCGCGATGGTGAGCGAAGCTAAGCTGATCAGTGTTATGTGGTAAGTCGAGGTGCTCGGAAGAAAAGAAGCCAGGTAAATGAGATCAGCTATTCTTGAGAACGGTAAAAGTTGAGTCAGTAGGGCGAGGCAGTCGAGAACCATTGCGATAAGTAAAGCTAGCGCTCCAGCTTTGCGCCAGCCAAAGCTAAAAAGCAACACGACGATACTATAGTCAAGGTTGAACCAAGGGCGGTTCAAGTCAAAGTAGGATGCTACGCAGAAGAAAACAAGGTTTGGTACGGCGATGCAAGCGAGCGTTATGGTTATGTTGTTCGCTTTATTCATGTTCAGGGGGGAAGTGTTGTCATGAGAAGGTAAAAGCGCGCCATTTGGCGCGCTTTTCGGTGGGGATTAAGAGCCCACGGAGCAAGTAGCGCCCTCACCCATGTCGCAGGTGATGTTGGCACCGGAGCCGCCATCCGGAACGGCGGTCAGGTCAGCGTCTACGGTTGTTGCAGTGGTAATAGAGGTGCACGCTTCTGGGTTCGGGACCGGAATGTCTGTGACGTTCGGGTCAAGGATCGCTGCCAGTGCAACGTTTGCATAGGCTTTTGCTTCGCCCAAGCAAGCATTGTCAGCAGAACGCTGGGTGTATTCTTGGTACGCCGGCAGAGCAATGGCGGCCAGGATGCCGATGATTGCCACAACGATCATCAGTTCGATCAGGGTAAAACCTTTTTGCATGGTTTTCATGTTTCATCTCCTTGGAAGTGAGTAGGCCTGTTAGCCTGGTCAGAGTTTAAGCAAACAGCGTGCCATCGTCCTGCATGCCCATCATCTCAGAGATTTGGACCGAAAAGGGTTGAAAGCTTGGGTTTTTTTGGCCACCAACGGCAGTTAGTGACAAAATTTGTCATGCCGAGTTAGGGTCAGAGTTGCTGCTCATCCTTACTTTGGAATCAAGCGCGTAATTGCCTCATTGCATACTCGCGCTGTTGATTTTGCGTCTTGGTTTGTAGCACTTGGCTATCTGTGAGTTGGGTTTCTCTCGGCGCCCGATGTGCTGGCATCGAACTTGCTTTGTAGGTACACATGATATCGAAATACAGGGCTAAGCTATGAAAAAGCGGGCTGAGGGGTTCACTCTGATTGAATTGATGATCGTTGTGGCGATCATCGGCATCCTGGCCGCCATTGCTCTGCCTGCTTACCAAGATTATACGAGGCGTTCGGCGGAGCGCGCTTGTTTGGCTGAGGTGAAGGCTTATGCGACTTTCGCCGTATCCTCTCTTTATGCTGATGAAGCTCCGGGTGCGCCTCCTGCTGGGGGAGGCAGTGCTTGCAACTCCATAGATGCTGCTGTCGACTTCGATACGGATATTACTGCTACGCCCCGAGCGCCGGGCGTCTTGATAATAACTTGCGATATGGGGGAAGGGGCTACTTGTTCAATTGGCTCGTGATTTCTTTGACCGGTCAGGTTCGCCAATGTTGGTGTTGGTCACATAGGCGCAACGCGGTTAGCGCGCCGAGCTTCACTCTAACGCTCCCCTGAGTATTACCTCCCCCTTCTCCCACAATCGCCACTCCCCAGCCTCATACGCCCGCCACTGCTCATTGCTGGTCAGCGGTTCTGTTGCGATCACTGTGACCACATCGTTTCGGGTGGTGTGCTGCTGGAAGTCGATTTCCAGGTCAATGTCACTGAGCACGGCGGGGCCGAAGGGCGCGCGGCGTGTGATCCAGTGGAGTTTGCTGGTGCACAGGGTGAACAGCCAGTCGCCGTTACTCAGCATCAGGTTACAGACCCCCAGTTCGCGCAGCGGGGCGCAGCATTGGCTGAGGGTGTCGGCGATCTCGGCAAGGCTTGGGGGCTTGCTGTAGCGGCGGGCGAGGTTATTCAGCAGGTGGCAGAAGATGGCTTCGCTGTCGGTGTCGCCGACAGCGGTGTAGGGGCCGCTGTCAGGGTTGAAGCCGGCCAGCTGACCGTTGTGGGCGAAGGCCCAGTACTGCCCCCAGAGTTCCCGAGTGAACGGGTGGGTATTGGCCAGGCTGACGCCGCCGACGTTGGCCTGTCGGATATGACAGATGACGTTTTCCGACTTGATCGGATACTGCTCGATCAGTTTGGCAATTGCCGAGCTGTGGCAAGGGTTGGGGTCATGAAAGCAGCGCACGCCTCGCCCCTCGTAAAATGCGACGCCCCACCCGTCACGGTGCGGGCCGATGCCGCCGCCGCGGCGCATCAGGCCGGCAAAGCTAAAACAGATGTCGGTGGGGACGTTGGCACTCATGCCAAGTAGTTCGCACATGGGGGCTCCGGACACTAAGGGCTGGAACAATTGTACGCGCTGCCGGCTGATCTGTATTGCGGTGAGGGTAGGCATAGGGAGGGGCGGGCGCACTTTACAGGTGCACTGTTGCGGCACTTCAATGAGACGCTGTGACTACTTGAATCATTTTGTTGTTGCTCGGAGCCGTCTGGCTAGCCTCTTTCAACAGTCCTGAAATATTGAGTGTTGATCTGCTCAAGGTGCTGTGACTCAATGGTCACAAAATTGCATTATCGTGTTTTGGATCAAATCAGGGCTTTTCTCTTTTTTGCATAATAAGAGTCGCTTTCCCTGCCTGCATCGGATGTGCAGTTTCGTCTGGTGCTCGATTCCGTTGTGCGCTTCGGTGGCCTGAACCGCTGCGCCTACACCCAACCGGTATTGAGGACGTTGACCATGAAACAACTGACCCCCATGGACTCCCACTTCTTTTACTTTGAGGCGCCAAACCAGCCGATGATGATCGGCAGTCTGTGGTTGTGTGATCAGAGCAGTGCCCCCGGCGGGCTGGTGCGACATAAGGAAATCCTGCAGTACATATCCGATCGCTTGAACACCACCTCGTATTTTCGTCGCCGCCTGGAGCAGGCGCCCTTCCAGCTGGATGACCCCTATTGGCTGGATGACGAGAGCTTTGACCTGGAGTATCACGTCAGGCATGTCGGTTTGCCGCAGCCGGGAGACTGGCGTCAGCTGTGCATCTTTACTGCTCGCACCATGTCGCGCAGTGTGGATATGGAACGTGCGCCCTGGGAGATTTACATCATCGAGGGTGTGAACAATGTGCCGGGCATTCCTCCCAACAGTTTTGCGGTGCTGATTCGCTTTCATCACGCCTATGTCGACGGTAAAGCCAGTCTGGAGCTGACCACCGCGATGATGGAAGAAACGGCTGAGCACGAGTATGGCCGTCGCGACCGGGTTGAGGTTGCCGAGCGCGCGCCGACCCGATTGGAAATGTGGGCGCGCACCACGCCGCGCATGATGGGCCAGACCTTCCGTAGCCTGCGTGCCGGCTGGGTTGCCGGGCGCAAGAGTCTGGATCTGGTGCGCCGGCTGCGCGACGAGGCGCAACCGGAGCAACGCCGCGTGCCGCGCACCCTGTTCAACGCGCATATTTCGCCGCATCGCTCCTACGGCGCCTTGACCTGGAATATCCCTGAGCTCAAGCGCATGCGCCAGCTCTGCCAGGGCGCGACGCTGAACGACGTGGTGATTGCCATTATTGGCGGCGGCATGCGTCGCTATTTGACGCACCACAATCAGCTGCCGGCCAACGAGTCACTGGTATCGATGTGTCCGGTTTCGGTGCGTCCGACCGAGGCAATGAAGGATTGCGGCAACCTGATCTCAGCAATGTTCATCGGCATAGGCACTGACATCGGTGATGCGACAGATCGCCTGGCCGCTGTCCGCCGGCGGACAGCACGTGGCGTGCCGTTGGCCAAAGACGTGCTCTGTGATCTGAATAATGCGGTGGGCGACATGATTCCGCCCTACATGCGCGCGCTCGGCGCCTGGATGCAGAACAAGGCTCGCTTGGCGGGTGTGATGCCGCTGATAAACACGCTGATTACCAATGTGCCCGGCATTCCCGGCCTGCAGCCCCGCTATTTTGCCGGCGCCAAGATCGTCAATGTGTTCCCCATCGCCCCTGTGTGCGATGGCATGGGTGTCAGCCACTGCCTGACGGGGATTTACGACGACCTCAACCTTGGTGTGCTGGCCGATCGAAAGATGGTGCCTGACATGGATCAGTACATCGCCTGCATGGAGGCATCGACGGCGGAATACCGTGCGCTGTTGGCCGAACTTGAACCGCAGGCTGCCCCGGTAGCCGAGCCGGTTTTACTGGAGGCGCGGCAGGCCCCAGCCGAAACGGTCAGTGCCGAGCCGGAGAGGGCACGGCAAGGCACGCGACGTCGCAAAGGCAACAACCGCTCCACTGAAGAGCGCTCGACAGTCGCCAGCTCCAAGCCGGCCGGCGCAGCCTGAATCTGATCAATCGTACTGTAGCGGCACCTGGGTGCCGGGGGAGTAGAGTATGGCGGTGAATTTCTTTCAGCGTGGCAAGAGCAAGGCGCTACTGCAATCCATGGACAAGGCCGAGGATTACGAGCAGTGGAGCGAGCTGGCGGCGGCCTGGGACCATGAGCAGGGGCTGGATGATTGGAAACAGGACGACGCCTGCGAAAGCTATGACTACCGGTCCATTCGTCAGCGGTTGGATATATTGCGCGATCTGCGTTTCCGACAGGATTGGCATCAGCTGCTGTTCGTACTCAACGAAGGCGTACACGGCAACCTGGGCGGTATCGGCAAGCCGTCCCTGTACAACAAGGCTCGCCTGGGCACCAAGAATCTGATCACCCGTTACATCGACGAGCTGTGTGGTGCACTCACCGATTTGAACGAGGTGGATGACGACATCGTCCCGCTGGAAGAGAAGCAGGACTTTTTTCTGCGGGCCAGCCACTGCAACGGTCGCACGGCACTGATGCTCAGCGGCGGTGCGGTACTCGGCTTCTTCCACACCGGAGTGCTCAAGGCGCTGTTTGATCAGGGCCTGCTGCCGGAGATTATTTCCGGCAGCAGCGCCGGGTCCATTCTGGCTGCGACCGCCTGCACGCACCCCGATGAAGAGCTGCGCGAGCGCCTGAGCCTCGACAATCTGCATCATGAGGTGGAGGAGACGACAGCCATCCGCCCGGCGCTAACGCTATTTGGTGGTGGGCGGGCAATGGATGTCGATAACTTGCGCGACTACCTGGCCAAGATTATCCCGGATCTGACCTTTCAGGAGGCCTTTGAGCTGACCGGGCGCAAGCTCAATATCACCGTGACCGGACTGTCGACGCAGCAGGCGCCGCGCCTGCTCAATGCTATTACCTCACCCAACGTGCTGATCCGCTCGGCGGTGATGGCGTCCTGCGCCATCTATGGCATTTATCCGCCGGTGACCTTGATGTGCCGCAACGCCGCCGGCGAGACGGTGCCGTATCTGCCGGGCATGAAGTGGATCGACGGCTCCTTTGCCGATGACCTGCCCGCTAAACGTCTGGCCCGGCTGTATGGCGTAAACCACTTCATCTCCAGCATGACCAACCCGGCGGCGCTGGCCATCACCCCTGATCCGGATGCGCCGCGCAGCCGTTTGCGCAATCTCGCGCATTTTCAGGCGCGGTTCCTGAAACTGGGAGCTGCAGAAGCTATGCGCTTTACGCGCGATAACGTACGCATCAAAAGCCCGGTTATCAGCCTTATGCAGCACCTGACCTACGGGGTGCTGGCGCAGGAATACACGGCGGACATCAATATTTTCTTGCGTAATCGCTGGGATCACCCTTTACGGCTGCTGGCTCCGCCGACCCGCGAAGCCATGCACAGGCTGATTCACGAAGGCGAGCGCTCGGCGTGGGAAAAGGTAGAAATGGTGCGTAATTGCACGGCGGTCAGCCGCACGCTCGATAACATTCTGCACACCCGGGGCTGGGAGAAGTAAAGCCCCCAGGGTCTGTTGGCAGAGTGAGTGCGGCGGTGCCCTGACTTTTCATTCACCTCGGCTCTGCGCACAATGCGGTTTATAAACCATTACCGTGAAGATGCCGCCATGACTACCGAAGACCAGCCGCTTGCCGGCCGCCGTATCGCCTTGCCAGAGAGCCGGGAGCTGGATCTCTTTGCCGACATGCTGATCAAGCGCGGCGCCGACGTGTTGCGTTGCCCGCTGGTTGCCATTCATGACGCGCCTGATCCGGCGCCGGTGCTGGCGTGGATGCAGACGCTGATCAGCCATCCGTTTGATCGTTTGATTCTGCTGACGGGCGAGGGCTTGCGCCGCATGCTGGCGCTGGCCGAGCGGCAGGGTGGCAGCCTGCAGGCAGACTTTATTGCCGCACTGGAGAAGATTCCCAAGTTGACCCGTGGCCCCAAGCCGGGGGCGGCGCTGCGCAAGGTGGGCCTCAAAGCTGATCAGGTTGCGGTGGCGCCGACCACGGAAGGCGTCATTGAGACCCTAAAGGACGAAAACCTGCGCGGTCAGCGTATCGGTGTGCAACTCTACGGTACTGATCCAAACCGCAGGCTGGTGGATTTTCTTGCTGGCGCTGGCGCCGACGTCAGCACGGTTGCCCCCTACATCTACGCCGATGACGTAGAGGACGCGCAGGTCGATCGGCTGATCGATGCACTGTTGGCGACCGAGGTTGACGCCATTGCCTTTACCAGCGCCACTCAGGTGCGTCGCCTGCTGCAGATCGCCAAGCGGCGGGAGCAGGGCGAGGCAGCATTGCTGGCTGCACTCGCGCGTATCAAAGTCGCCGCCGTCGGTCCGGTGGTGGCTGACGAATTGACCGCCTGTGGCGTGCAGGTTGACCTGATGCCTGAGAGCAGTTTCTTTATGAAGCCGCTGGTACGAGAGTTGGTGAAGGTGCTAGGTGTGCGCTGACTCGGCGCCGCATTGCCATTCTCCAGCGTTCGGCTCTTGTCACGGGCAGGCACGGCAGCAACAATGCTGTTTTGCTCACGCCATAGCACCAAGGACGCTGGATGACCACCGAACCCGCCGCACTGCGCCTGACACCTGAACAGCTTACCGCCCCGATAGACCTGGACAACCTCGGCTTTGCCACAACCGATGACCTGGAGCCCTTTCGCGGCATTCTTGGCCAGGAGCGCGCAGTAGAGGCGTTGCAGTTTGGCGTAGCCATGAGTCGCCCGGGTTACAACGTGTTTGTGATGGGCGAGCCGGGGACCGGCCGTTTCTCCTACGTCAAACGCTACCTGCAGGCCGAGGCCAAGCGCCAGGTCACCCCGCAGGATTGTGTGTACGTCAACAACTTCGACGAGCCGCGTGAGCCATGGGTGATCAGCCTGACACCGGGCTCGGCCGGGCAATTGATCGAGACCATCGAGAAACTGATCGACAACCTGCTGGCGACCTTTCCGGCGGCCTTTGAGCATCCGGCGTATCAACAGAAGAAAAACGCCATCGATCGTGCCTTTAATCAACGCTACGACCGTGCTCTGGATGCAGTAGAGCGTTTGGCGTTGGAAAAGAGCATCGCCCTTTACCGCGACGCGCAAAACATTGCCTTCACGCCGATGAAAGAGGGCAAGGCGCTGGACGAAGCCGACTTTTCCCAGTTGCCCGAGGAGGAGCGTGAGCGTTTTCACGCCGACATTTCGGCCCTGGAAGAAAACCTCAACGAGGAGCTGTCCAGCCTGCCGCAATGGAAGCGCGAGTCCAGCAATCAGTTGCGAGAGCTGAACGAGGAAACCATCACCGAAGCGCTGCAGCCGCTGCTGGAGCCGTTGCTGGAAGCGTATTGCGGCAATCAGGCGGTCTGCGAGTACCTGCAGGCGATGCGCCAGAACCTGCTCAAGACGGTGATCGACCAACTGGTTGAGGAGCGCGCGCTGGAGAGCCGGCCAGATGCGTACAAGAAGCAGCTGTTGACCGAGCAGTATTGCCCGAGTCTGATCGTTGGCCATGACGCCAGCGGCGGCGCGCCGGTGGTGCACGAGCCTCACCCGTCCTATGACAACCTGTTTGGCCGCATTGAGTACTCGCCGGAGCAAGGGGCGCTGGTGACCAGCTATCGCCATATTCGGTCTGGCGCCCTGCATCGCGCCAATGGCGGTTACCTGCTGCTGGAAGCGGAAAAGCTGCTGGGCGAGCCCTTTGTCTGGGATGCGCTTAAGCGTGCACTGCACTCGCGGCAGCTGAAAATGGAGTCGCCTTGGGCGGACATGGGCCGTCTGGCGACCGTCAGCCTGACGCCGCAGGTGCTGCCGCTGAATCTCAAGGTAGTGATCATCGGCTCGCGTCAGGTTTATTACGCGCTGCAGGATCTGGATCCGGACTTTCAGGAGATGTTCCGGGTGCTGGTGGACTTTGATGAAGACCTGCCGCGCACGCCCGATAGCGTCGAGGGCATGGCCCAGCTGCTCAAAACGCGCACCTCGGAGGAAGGGCTGGCGCCACTCAGCGCCGCCGCCGTGGCGCGAGTGCTGACCTACAGTACCCGCCTGGCTGAGCACCAGGCGCGGTTGTCAGCGCGGATCAGCGACATCTTTCAGTTGGTGGCTGAGGCAGACTTTCTGCGGCAGCTGGCCGGCGACCCCTTGATCGACACCGCGCATATCGAGCGTGCTCTGCGTGCCAAAGAAACCCGCACCGGGCGCGTCAGTGCGCGTATTCGCGAGGATATGGTGTCTGGCGTGATTCTGATTGATACCGACGGCGCCGCGGTCGGCAAGTGCAACGGTCTGACCGTGCTGGAAGTGGGCGACTCGGTATTCGGTCTGCCCGCGCGTATCAGCGCCACCGTCTACCCTGGCGGCAGCGGCATTGTGGATATCGAGCGCGAGGTAAACCTCGGTCAGCCGATTCACTCCAAGGGGGTGATGATTCTTACCGGCTTTTTGGGTAGCCGCTATGCCCAGAAGTACCCGCTGGAGATCTCCGCCAGTATCGCGCTGGAGCAGTCCTACGGCTATGTAGATGGCGACAGCGCGTCGCTGGGCGAAGTCTGCACCTTGATTTCGGCCCTCTCGCGCACGCCACTCAAACAGTGCTTTGCCATTACCGGCTCGATCAACCAGTTTGGTGAGGTGCAGGCGGTGGGAGGCGTGAACGAGAAGATCGAAGGCTTCTTCCGTCTGTGCCAGGCCCGTGGCCTGAACGGCCAACAGGGCGTTATCATTCCGCGCTCCAACGTGCCCAACCTGATGCTTGATGAAGAGGTGCTGCAGGCAGTGCGCGCTGGCCAGTTTGCAGTGTACGCCGTGTCCTGCGTGGATGAAGCGTTGGCCCTGCTGGCCGGTGCCCCGGCTGGCGAGCTGAACGATGAGGGTGACTTCACCGAGGGCAGCATCAACGCCCTGGTCGTAGCGCGTTTGGCCGAGATTGCTGAGCGCGAACGCGAAGAGGAAGAAGAACAGGCTGACCCCGAAGCCAAGTGACAAATTGCCACTATGTCTCGCGTGGCACCCGGCCTGGTGCGGCTTAGCGGCTTCTGTCTACAGGGTTATCCACAGCTTTCTGGCATTGGGCGGTGTCATCCCTCTGTTGAAAAATGGCGATTTCAGGCTTGACGCCTGCGCTGTCGTCTGATCCCGAATGATTTGATTGGGGCGCGGGAAGCCCCATCAGACCTGGGCTGCAGGCATGGGCGTAAAAGAGAGGCAGGTGGCTGCCGGTGCTGTGCAAAAAATGCACGGATCACCGCGGCCACCGAAGTTACAAGGCGCAGAGCGGGTTATCAGACCACTGCACACAGAGTTATCCACAGATACTGTGCACAACCGCGATGAGCATGACGTTTATTGATTGAGGTGATACTGGGTATGGAACGCATTCTGGAAAACATGATGTATTCAGCGCGCTGGATTTTGGCGCCTATTTATTTCGGCCTGTCGCTGGCGCTGCTGGCGCTGGCGATTAAGTTCTTTCAGGAGCTGATCCATCTGGCGCCGCACCTGCTGACGACCAAGGAGGCGGACCTGATTCTGGTAGTGCTGTCGCTGGTCGATATGGCGCTGGTCGGCGGCCTGCTGGTGATGGTGATGATTTCCGGATACGAAAATTTCGTCTCTCAGCTGGATATTGATGAGGGCAAGGAGAAGCTCAGCTGGTTGGGCAAGATGGATTCCGGCTCGCTGAAAATGAAGGTGGCAGCATCTATCGTGGCCATCTCCTCGATTCACCTGCTCAAGGTGTTTATGAACGCCACCAACATCGATAACGACAAACTGATGTGGTACGTGCTGATTCACCTGACCTTTGTGGTATCGGCGTTTGCCATGGGCCTACTGGATAAGGTCGCGAAGGAAAAGGGCTGAGCCGCAGCACCTTCTGTCGTACAACTTGGTCGAATTTTTGGTCATGGTGTATAGTCTCTGTATAACTTTGTGGAGACCCCATCATGACCTTGAACGAATTGCATCAGGTGGTCGAGCAAGGCCGCTTGCAGCGGCTTTCATTGCTCTCGCATGAGGGTGGCCTCTACCTGGTCGAGGCGCGGTTCGACGGAAAGGTTGTGCTGCTGCACGATGAGGCTGGGCAGGGGCTGTGGCATTTCCGCTCGCTGGATCAGGCCCGTCGGGCGTTGAAAGAGCTGTCGTGGCCCAGTATTGATCTGGTGCATTTGAACGTGGCGGATGAAGCCTGTGTTGGCGACCCTCTGAGCGAGGCTGCGTCACACGGCGCCATGCGCCTGCGTCTGCCGCTGCGGCCGTGAGCGTTCGCAGGCTGATCCTGCTGCTGGGCGATCAGCTCGATCCACAGATCAGCAGCCTGCGCGATGCCGATCCAGAGCAAGACCGCATCCTGCTGGTTGAGGCCGTCGAAGAGGGGCGCTACGTACCCCACCATCCCCAGAAAATCCTGTTTATCCTCTCGGCCATGCGTCATTTCGCAGAGCACCTGCGAAAACAAGGTTTCACCGTCGACTACATCACCCTGGATGACCCCGCTAATTCCGGTAGCCTGGACGGCGAGCTGGCTCGTGCTCGCAAACGGCTAAACCCCGGCAGTATCCTGCTGACCGAGCCTGGCGAGTGGCGCCTGCTGGAGCGTTTCCGGCAGCTCGACTGGCCCGAGCTTGAGCTGCGGCCAGATGCGCGCTTTTTCTGCAGCAAAGAGCGCTTTGCTCGCTGGGCCAAAGGTCGCAAGCAGCTGCGCATGGAGTACTTTTACCGCGAGATGCGCCGTGAAGCTGGGCTGTTGATGACGGCGGACGGCGAGCCGGAAGGCGGCGCCTGGAATTTTGACGCCGATAACCGCAAGGCGTTGCCGCGCGGTACTGCGGTGCCGGAGCAGCCGCACTTTGCGGCCGATCAGATCACCGTCGAGGTCGAGTGCCTGGTCCGTGAGCGCTTTGCTGATCATTACGGCCAGCTGGACGGCTTTGACTACCCGGTGACTCATGCCGATGCCGAGGCCTTGTGGCAGCATTTTCGGCAGCACGCGCTGGCCAGCTTTGGCGATTATCAGGATGCCATGGCGAGTGACGAGCAGTGGCTATTCCATGCCCGCATCGCTGCCGCCATGAACATTGGGCTGCTGGATCCGGGGCGTGTATGTCTTGATGTGCAGGCGGACTGGCAGGCCGGGACTGTTCCGCTGAACGCAGCAGAGGGTTTCATCCGCCAGATTCTTGGTTGGCGCGAGTATGTACGGGGTATCTACTGGCTACTGATGCCGGAGTACGCCGAGCGCAACGCCTTTGGCAATCAGCGTGATCTGCCCGAGTTTTACTGGACCGGCCAGACCCGCATGCGTTGCATGCAGCAGGCGATTGGACAGACGTTGGAGCATGCCTACGCTCACCACATCCAGCGGCTAATGGTGACCGGCAACTTCGCGCTGCTTACCGGCATTGAGCCAAAGCAAATATGCGACTGGTATCTGGCTGTGTACATGGATGCGTTTGATTGGGTGGAGCTGCCCAACACCCTTGGCATGGTGATGCATGCCGACGGCGGTTTTCTCGGCTCCAAGCCCTATTGTGCCAGCGGGCAGTACATCAAGCGCATGTCGGACTACTGCGGCGGCTGCAGCTACAAGGTCAGCGAGCAGACTGGCGCCAAGGCTTGCCCGTTCAACTCCCTGTATTGGCACTTCATCATGCGGCACCAAAAACAGTTGAGCGGCAATCCGCGGATGGGGCTGGTGTATCGCAATTTGCAGAAAATGTCGGACAGCAAGCGGGATGCGTTGTGGGATTGGGGAGAGCACCTGCTTGCGCGGCTGGATGCCGGCGAATCACTGTGAGGCGCAAGGGCGATCTGCCGCAGAAGACCTGCGCGGTGTGCGGCCGACCCTTCAGTTGGCGCCGCAAGTGGGCGGCGTGCTGGGGTGAGGTGCGCTACTGCTCGGAGCGTTGTCGCCGTGCACGCCGCAACTGAGGCTCAGCTGGCGGCCAGCACCACAAACTTGGGCGTCGCCGCCACATGCTCAACCTGTGTGAAGTCGCGTTTAAGCGTGTGGTGGTAGCCGAGGTGGCGGTTGCCGACGACCAGCAGCGTGCCGCCCGGTGCGAGCGCCCGGCGGCTTTGGCGAAACAGCTGGCGGGCAATCTGATCACCAACCACCTGCTGCTGATGAAACGGCGGGTTGCAGAGGATGAGGTCGGCGCACCCGGCAGCCGCCTCGCTCAAGCCGTCACTGACCACGAAGTTGGCGTGGCGCCCGGGGAAGGCCCTGGCGAAGTTGTCGCGTGCCGAGGCAACTGCGGCCCAGGACTCGTCGATAAAGGTGAGCTGCGCGCCTGGGTTGCGCTGGGCAGCCATCAGGCCTAATGCACCGTTGCCGCAGCCCAGATCAACCACCCGAGCGCTGCCCAGATCGGTCGCAATGCAGGGCAGCAGCGCACGGGTGCCAATATCCAGTTTCTCCCGGGAAAACACGCCGGGGCGATTTCTAAGCTCAAGGGGCGTGCCTTCCAGCGGATAGCGGCTGGTCAGATTATTGTGGCGTGCTGGCAACGCCGGGTCATGTTGACATTGCAGCAGGCGGGCTTTTTTCCACCCCAAAGAAGCTTGGTAAGGCCCAATGTGAGCGGCCAGCAAGTCGCCGGCTGTCGGTGGCAGGTGTTTGATCATGCTGCCAGCCAGCAGTAGGGCATTGCTCGCCAGCTGTGGTCGCAGGCGTTGCAGCTGGTCCTGCAGCAGGCTGAGGCTCTTGGGTACGCGCAGCAGCACCTGGTGGTAGGGGCCAGTAGGAGTGTCGCCGCTGTTGAAGAAGGTGACGCGATCGCTGCTCAGGCCGTTGGCTTCCAGGTTGTCCTTAAGGGCGCGCCAGGCGAGCCATGAGTCACCCCAGCTATGCACTTGGAGGCCGGCCAGAGCCAGGGCGCAGGCCAGCGCCCCAAAGCTGTCATTGACCACCAGAATCGGACTTGCCGTTACTGGCTCTTCGCTCAGGCGTTGCAGCAGGTACATGTCGGCTGCATCGTGGGCCAACAGGGTCGGATCGCCTGTGGTGGGGTAGCGTGTTAGCTGCAGCGAGCCGTAGGGGGTAGTGCACAGGGCCATGGTGATGAGCGGTGTGGTAGCTGGGCGGTGCAGTATATCAGCAGGCGGGGCCGGTGCTGCCGACCCCGCGCGGGTTTAGCTCGGCGTTTGCTGTTTGAGCAGGTCGCGGATCTCGGTCAGCAGCACTTCCTCTTTGGACGGTGCTGGCGGTGCGGCAGGCGCTGCTTCTTCTTTCTTCTTCAGGCTGTTCATCACCCGGACGGCAACAAAAATGGCCGCAGCGATGATCACAAAATCCACCACACTCTGGATGAACAGGCCGTAACCAATAGCGACTTCGGCAACTTCACCTTCGGCTTCCTTGAGCACAATCGACAGGTCGGTGAAGTTGACGCCACCGATCAGCATGCCCAGTGGTGGCATCACGATGTTGTTGACGAAGGAGGAAACCACCTTGCCGAAGGCGGCGCCGATGATGATACCCACAGCCATGTCCATGACATTGCCGCGCATTGCAAAGGTCTTGAATTCGTCCAGCAGCTTCATTGCGATTTTCCTTATGTTGCGCCCCGGTGGCGTAGGTCGATCATAACGAGCTGTGCCCGGCAGACCAACACCCGCTGCACTTGGCAGGCTGGCTCAGGTTGGCCCCAGGGCATCGTTCAGGGTCTCGCACAGGATGCGCAGGGCTTGGATGCGTGCATACCGCTTGTTCTGCGCCGGGATCAAATGCCAGGGCGCGTTGCGCGTGGACGTGTGCTCCACCATGTCGTTCATCGCCTGCACATAGTCTGGCCAGCGTTTGCGGTTGCGCCAGTCTTCTTCGGTCAGTTTGTAGCGTTTGACCGGCGAGTCTTCCCGGGCCTTGAAGCGCTTGAGCTGTTCGTCCTCGGTGATGGCCAGCCAGAACTTGATGATCAGCGTGCCGCTGTCGCTTAGCTGTTGCTCGAAGTCATTGATCTCGCCGTAGGCGCGCTGCCAGTCAGGCTCGTCGCAGAAGCCTTCGACCCGCTCGACCAACACCCGGCCGTAGTAGCTACGATCAAACACCACAACGTTGCCGGGCGCCGGAATTCTGCGCCAGAAGCGCCACAGGTACGGCATGCGCCGCTCCTCATCGGTCGGAGCGCGGGTGCCGTGCACGCGCAGAATACGCGGGTCAAGGCATTGGGTGATGCGACGGATGGTGCCACCCTTGCCAGCGGCGTCGCTGCCTTCAAACACCAGCAGCAGGTTGCGCCGGGCAAAGCGTGGGTGCTGTATCAACGCACGCAGGCGCCCCTGCCAGTGCTCCAGCTGCTGTTGGTAGTCGTCTTTGTCCAGCGCCAGGCTGTAGTCGAGTTGCGCCAGATAATCTCGTTGCGCGGGCTGCCAGCCGTAAACCGGTGTTGATGTGGGCGGATTGGCCAGCCGTTGCTGCATTGCGTCCAGCACGATCTGTCCAATGCGCTGATCGCGCTCATGTGGGTCCGCCGCCGGCACGCGAATCCAGGGTGCTCCCTGGGTGGAGGTCAGCTCGGTCATCAGGCGTGCGCCTTCGCGTACCTTCTCGTAATCGGCGGCGCTGAAATCGCCCCATTCACGCATGGCGACAGTCTGCTTGCGTTGCGCCAGGTCACGGCGCTGACGGCTGTCCTGCTCGTTATCGCCGAGGTACAGCCAGATTTTGACCAGGGTGATGCCCTCGTCGTTGAGCAGCCGCTCAAAGCGCAGAATTTGCTGCATTTGCGTGGTAAAGCGCGGAATGCTCAGCTGCCCGCGGCTCAGGCGCATCAGTGGTTGGTGGTACCAGGAGCCGAGATAGAACCCCAGCTCACCCGCCGGCGGCAATGTGCGCCAGTAGCGCCACAACCGTGGCATGCGGCGCTCCACTCCTTTGGGGAGTGCGAAGGCCCTGGTATTGAGGTAACGATTGTCCAGCCACTCGTAGAAGCTGTGAATGATTTCGGCCTTGCCGGCGAAGTCGTTGCCGCTGATCAACAACAGGACCGATCCGTGCTGCAGCGTGCGTAGCTCAAATTGGGTTTCCAGCAGAGCTTCGCGCAGTGCCTCGCGCTCAGCCTTGCGTTTACGGTGGTGTTCCTTGTCACTCATGCGGCACCTTGGACCAGTCAACCTCAGGGATTTGTTCATAGGCTGGCCGCGCCAGCAGGTACCCTTGAAACAGGTAAAGGCCGATGCTGCGCAGGAAGGCTAGCTCCTCGGGAGTTTCTACGCCTTCAGCGATGGCTTCTATGTTCAACGCCTGGCAGACCCCGAGAATGCCACGCACGATGGCTTGGCGAACCGGGTCCTTGTCGATGTTGCGCAGCAGCGCCATGTCCAGCTTGATGATATCGGGCTGAAACTCGGCCAGCAGGTTCAGCCCCGAATAGCCGGCGCCAAAATCGTCGATGGCGGTTTTGAAGCCTTGCCGAGCGTATTCGCTGAGAATGCCCTTGAGGTGGTCGTGATCGGTGACCTGTTCGCCCTCGGTTACCTCGAAGAGCAGCCGCTCGGGCGGAAAGTTATTGAGCCTGGCCGCTTCCAGGGTGGCGCGTATGCAGGTGGCCGGCTGGTAAACAGCGTTTGGCAGGAAGTTGATACTGACGTAGCAGGGAATCTGCAGCCGAGCGGCCAGCTCAACGGCTTTGACGCGGCAGGCCTGATCAAACTGATACCGGTTCTGCGCTGTGACCTGTGCCAAAATAGCGGCCGCGCCGCTGCCGTCGGTGCCGCGCACCAATGCTTCGCAAGCGAACAGACTGCGGCTGCGCACGTCGACGATCGGTTGAAAGGCCATGCTGAGTTCGAACGGCAGGGCGGGGCGTTCGGTGCAGGCGCGGCAAGGGGCTGGTGGGTGTGGCTCGCTGGTCATTGCGTTGAATCCTTGCAGACTGGCGATAGGCTCGCCGGTCGTTGGGTCGCGGCAGTGCGCAGGTTCACGCTGCCGACAGAAGTGTCTGATTTAGCGGCACGTAGTCATCGCCCCGCTGATGGCCAGTATGGCACGATGAAGGCAAAGCATGTTGGGACGGATATGGCCAAGCAAAAACGCGTATACGGCTGCACCGAGTGCGGTGCAACTTTTTCCAAATGGGCGGGGCAGTGTCCCGAGTGTCAGGCTTGGAACAGCATGGTCGAGACCGTGGTGGACACCACGCCGACCGGTGGCAGTACTTCTCGCTCAAGCAACTGGACCGGGCAGCAGGCGCAAATCAAGACGCTGGCCGAGGTCACTACCGAAGAAACCCCGCGCCAGCTCAGCGGGTCCTCGGAGCTGGATCGGGTGCTTGGCGGCGGTCTAGTCGGAGGCTCGGTGGTATTGATTGGTGGTGATCCGGGGATCGGCAAATCCACCATTTTGTTGCAGACCCTCTGTCGCCTGGCGCAAAGCATGCCTGCGTTGTACGTGACCGGTGAAGAGTCGCAGCAGCAGGTCGCGATGCGCGCGCGGCGGCTCGGCTTGCCAGAGGACAAGCTGAAGGTGATGACCGAGACCTGCATCGAAAGCATTGTTGCCACCGCCCGGCACGAGCAGCCGAAGGTCATGGTGGTGGACTCGATTCAGACCATTTTTACCGAGCAGCTGCAGTCGGCCCCGGGCGGTGTGGCTCAGGTGCGCGAGAGCGCTGCGCTGCTGGTGCGCTACGCCAAGCAAAGCGGGACGGCGATCTTTCTGGTGGGGCATGTGACCAAGGAGGGCTCGTTGGCGGGCCCGCGGGTGTTGGAGCACATGGTCGATACCGTGTTGTATTTCGAGGGTGAGGCGGACGGTCGCTACCGCATGCTGCGAGCCGTTAAAAACCGCTTTGGCGCGGTCAATGAGCTGGGCGTGTTTGCCATGACCGACAAGGGGCTGAAAGAGGTCGCCAACCCGTCGGCAATCTTCCTGTCACGCTACGACGCGCCGATTCCAGGCAGCGTGGTCATGGCGACCTGGGAGGGCTCGCGGCCCATGCTGGTTGAAGTGCAGGCGCTGGTCGATACCAGTCACCTGGGCAATCCGCGGCGGGTAACCTTGGGGCTCGACCAGAACCGGCTGGCGATGCTGCTGGCGGTACTGCACCGCCATGGGGGTGTGGCGACCTATGATCAGGACGTCTTCGTCAATGTGGTGGGCGGGGTCAAGGTGCTGGAAACAGCTGTGGACCTGGCGCTGCTGGCCGCCGTCATGTCCAGCCTGCGCAACCGGCCGTTGCCGATGGACCTGATGGTCTTTGGTGAGCTGGGTCTGTCTGGTGAAATTCGTCCGGTACCCAGCGGCCAGGAACGCCTGAAAGAAGCCGCCAAACACGGCTTCACCCGCGCCATTGTGCCCAAGGCCAACGCCCCGAAAGAGTCGCCCAAGGGAATGCAGGTGATTGCGGTAACGCGGCTGGATCAGGCGTTGGCGGCGATTTTTGAATAGCAGCGGTGTGCCCGCTGCTACAGCCGCAAGCCGCAAGCCGCAAGCTACAAGCGAAACCCAGGGGGGGAGTTGGTGGAGAAGGTGGGGGCACACTCAGCTTGAAGCTTGCCACTGCGGCGCTTTAGCGCCGCCTAGAGCAGCGCCCCCAGTTCCCGCTCCAACAGCCCTTCATCCCCCAGATTGAGGGCGAGGAGGCGGCGCAGGTGACTTATGGAGTCCAGGTCTATATGCAGGCACTCGAAGCCAAGCAGGCCTTCCTCGGCGTGCGCCAAGTTGACCTCCATGCGAATCTGGTTGGCCTCGGCCAGCTCAATGATGGCAATGAAGGGGGCGTTGGCGCGCTGTGTGTCCCAGGCAGCGGGTTGTAGTACCAGCAGCCCGCGCAAGGAGACATCGATCAGTTGCGCGGCAATGCACCAGTCGTCCTGCTGCAGCAGGGTGTGCGCGTCGAAGGGCACGCGGCTAAATCGCCGCCGGTCATCGTGCATGAGCGGCTCCCGGTGGTAGGTCTGCTTTCACTATAGCTGCTTTTTCAGACCACACCCTGTGCCAACATGGCGTCGGCAACCTTGACGAAACCTGCAATATTGGCGCCCTTCACATAGTCAATGTGGCCATCTTCCTCGCGGCCGTAGTGCTCGCAGGCCGCGTGGATCGACTGCATGATGCCGTGCAGTTTGTCGTCCACCTCGCCAGCGCTCCAGTGCAGGCGCATGGCGTTCTGGCTCATCTCCAGCCCGCTTACGGCGACCCCGCCGGCGTTGGCGGCCTTACCCGGAGCAAATAGCACGCGGTTCTCCTGAAGCAGGTCAACCGCTTCCAGGGTGCTTGGCATGTTGGCGCCCTCGGCGACCGCAAGGCAGCCGTTGTCGATGAGCTGGCGCGCGTCATCTGCGTCCAGCTCATTTTGGGTGGCGCAGGGCAGGGCGATGTCGCAGGCCAGGTGCCAAGGCCGGCTGCCGACAATAAATTCGCAACCTTGGCCATGCAGGGACTCCAGGCGGCCGCGCTGTTCGTTCTTCAGTTCCATGAGTGCCTCCCACTGGGTCTGGCTCATGCCATCCGGGTAGTACAGTGTGCCGCCGGAGTCGGAAACAGAGATCACCAGACCGTCCAGCTCGAGTACTTTCCGGGCTGCGTATTGGGCGACATTGCCTGATCCGGAGATGGCAACACGCTTGCCTTCGATGGTTTGATCGCGCTGTTTGAGCATCTGTTCGGCAAAGTAGACGCAGCCATAGCCCGTTGCTTCTGGGCGAATCAGGCTGCCACCGTAGCTGATGCCCTTGCCGGTCAGCACCGATGTGAATTCGTTGCGCAGGCGTTTGTATTGGCCGTAGAGGTAGCCGATTTCACGGGCGCCCACGCCAATATCCCCTGCGGGGATATCCAGATCCGCACCAATATGGCGCGACAGCTCGGTCATAAATGCCTGGCAGAAACGCATGATCTCGCCGTCGCTTTTACCCTTGGGGTCAAAGTCAGCGCCGCCCTTGCCACCGCCCAGCGGCAGACTGGTCAGTGCATTTTTGAACACCTGTTCAAAGGCGAGAAACTTGAGTACCCCGAGGTTGACCGAGGGGTGGAAGCGCAGCCCGCCCTTGTAGGGGCCGATGGCGCTGTTCATCTGTACGCGGTAGCCACGATTGACCCGCACCACGCCCTGGTCGTCGACCCAGCAAACGCGAAACTGAATAACCCGCTCTGGCTCAATCAGCCGCTCAATGATGCCGGCGCGCAGGTACTTGGGGTTGGCTTCAAGGAAGGGCCAGAGTGTCGTCAGGACTTCTTCGGCCGCTTGGTGAAATTCTGGCTGGTGGGGGTCGCGCAGTTTCAGTTCGGTCAGGCAGGCAGCCAGGGTCGGGGTCATGTCTGGGGTCACTTTTCTATACGTTCAGGGCGGAAAAGTGTAAACCTACCAGAGAGGTGAGTGCACAGGAATGGTGCATAGCGGAAATTATGTTGTGTAATTGTGTTTTCTTTTGGTGCAATGCGTCAGCGGCTCAGGTGAGCCGCTGACGCCCCGCAACCTCAGGCCAGCTTTTTGTAGCGCACACGGTGTGGCTGCGCTGCGGCGTCACCCAGGCGCTTCTTGCGATCGGCTTCGTACTCGGTGTAGTTGCCTTCGAAGAAGGTCACCTGCGAGTCGTCTTCATACGCCAGAATGTGGGTGGCGATACGGTCGAGGAACCAGCGATCGTGCGAGATCACGATGGCCGCACCCGGGAAGTCCAGCAGGGCTTCTTCCAGTGCGCGCAGGGTTTCAACGTCCAGATCGTTCGACGGTTCGTCGAGCAGCAGTACGTTGGCGCCTTGCTTGAGGGTCAGAGCCAGGTGCAAACGGCCACGCTCACCACCGGACAGGTCCTTGACGAACTTCTGCTGGTCGGAGCCCTTGAAGTTGAAGCGCCCCACGTAGCCGCGCGACGGCATTTCGTAGTTGCCGACCTTGATCTGGTCAAACCCGTCGGATACCTGTTCCCACACGGTCTTGTTGCCGTCCAGGTTGTCACGGCTCTGGTCGACACTGGCGATCTGCACGGTTTCCCCGATGTCGATGGCGCCGCTGTCAGGTTGCTCTTTGCCGGTAATCATGCGGAACAGGGTCGATTTGCCCGCGCCGTTACCGCCGATCACGCCGACAATCGCACCCTTGGGTACGGCAAAGGACAGATTGTCGATCAGTACGCGATCGCCAAAGCCCTTGGTGACGCCGTTGAATTCGATGACCTTGTCGCCCAGACGCGGGCCAGCCGGAATGTAGATTTCGTTGGTCTCGCTGCGCTTCTGGAATTCCTGCGATTGCAGCTCTTCAAAGCGTTGCAGACGGGCCTTGGACTTGGCCTGACGACCTTTGGCGCCTTGGCGTACCCATTCCAGCTCGGCCTTCATGGCCTTGGCGTGAGAGGCTTCCTGCTTGGCTTCGGAGGCCAGGCGAGCGGCCTTGGACTCCAGCCACTGGGAGTAGTTGCCCTCGAACGGGATGCCCTGGCCACGGTCCAGTTCGAGAATCCAGCCGGCGACGTTGTCGAGGAAGTAGCGGTCGTGGGTAATGGCCACGACGGTACCGGGGAAGTCGTGCAGGAATTGCTCCAGCCAGGCGACAGAATCGGCGTCCAAGTGGTTGGTCGGTTCGTCCAGCAGCAGCATGTCGGGGGCCGACAGCAGCAGGCGGCACAGCGCGACACGGCGCTTTTCACCGCCGGACAGGTGTTCGATCTTGGCATCCCAGGCCGGTAGACGCAGGGCGTCGGCGGCGACTTCCAGCTGGCGCTCCAGGTTGTGACCGTCGGCGGCTTGCAGAATGGCTTCCAGCTTGCCCTGCTCGGCGGCCAGCGCGTCGAAATCGGCGTCGGGTTCGGCGTAGGCAGCGTAGACTTCGTCCAGGCGGGCCTGCGCGTTCTTGATCTCGCTGACCGCTTCTTCAACAATGTCGCGCACGGTCTTGCTGTCATCCAGCTGCGGCTCCTGCGGCAGGTAACCGACCTTGATGCCGGGCATCGGGCGGGCTTCGCCCTCAATTTCGGTATCAACGCCGGCCATGATGCGCAGCAGTGTCGATTTACCCGCCCCGTTTAGACCGAGTACCCCGATTTTGGCGCCGGGGAAGAAGGACAGGGAAATATCCTTGAGAATCTGACGCTTCGGCGGGACGACTTTCCCGACGCGATGCATGCTATAAACGTATTGAGCCATGGTGGCAGAACCTGTTGAATGGGAATGTGCGAAGGGCTTCGCCGGGGCTGGCGAAATGTGGTGGCAAGGCTAGCCCAACTGGCGATTCAGGGCAAACCCTGGGGCTCGCCATGCAACCCGACAACGCGCTCAATTGCGACCGGATAAGTGACTACCTTGAATAACAACAATAAAAGCAGGTTGCCGCCCCTTGATACCGTCGGCCGCGACCCAACCGTATCCACGCATCTGGGCGTTGTGATGTTTGCGGTAGCGGCGCTGTTGCTGATGGCGCTGCTGGCCTGGCAGGCCCGCAATGATTACCAGAGCATCCAGCGTCAGCATCAGGCGCTGGTAGAAGAGTCGGTCTGGCTGATTGCCGACCAGCTCGCACTCAATCTGGCGACCAGCTCCAATGCCCTGATCTTCCTGCTCGACGCCCTGGAATCACGCTCGGCCGACGCGCCCTTGCGCGCCGTACAGCAGTTGTTGCCCGGTGTGCATGGCGTCCATCTGGTGCAGCTGGATCGCATGCCGCATGACATGCGTGAGCCCTGGGCGCAGACCGCTCGGCGCCTGCAGATTGGCGGTGAAACCTTCGGCCTGGACTCCAACGCCGAGCGCAACCTGTTGTATTGGACGCTGGCCAGCCAGCAGCCGGGTCGTTACTGGGTGCTGAGTATGGATGAGCGGGTATTGTCATCCCTGGTCTCATCGCGTGCCGGGCAAGGCTACCTGTGGTTGCTGGAAGACACCGGTAGAGCGCGCGTGCTGGTGCGTCAGCAGCAGGAGCGCACGGCGTACCTGGGCAATACGGCAATGACGGCCGAGGAGCGCTCGCAGGTCGCCTTTAGCGCCCCTGTCACCGGCACCCTCTGGCAAGTGCGGGGGGTGGTCGAGCCGGATTACTACCCCCATCGTATGGCGCCGCTGCTGCTTGGTAAGGCGGGCCTGCTGGTGATCTGCCTGCTGGTTTTGATGAGCGCGCTCTGGTTGCTGGGCCGCCAATCACGCACTGCCAGAAAGTTGCAGCAGCGGCAGGATCAATCCTTGCGCAGCATGCTGGATACCGAGCGGCGCTATCAGGATGTGTTCCAGAACGTGGATATGGCGCTTTGCGTCGTCGACCTGGTGTCACTCAAGCAAATGTTGCTGCGCGAAGGCATATTTAACGGCGAGCAGCTGGATGCATGGCTCGAAACCAACCCCGAGCGCCACAGCGATTTGATGAGTGGCGTGCGTGTGGTGGAGGCCAACCAGGTCGCGCTGGATTTGCTGCGACTGCCGGATGTATCGGCGCTGCAAGGGTTGTTGCGCGGCGGCAGCCACCTGCGTATCGGCGGCGCGCGCTATCAGCTGTTGTTGGCGCTGATCAACGGTGATGAGCGCTTTGACGTGGAAACCCCACTGCGCACCCGTGATAGCAGCACCTACGTCTGGATGGTCATGCGCATCCCCAGCAGTGTCGATTGCCTGCATGCGGTGACCCTCAGCATTACCGATCTTAGTCAGCGCCGGGCAGCTGAGCTGGCATTGCGTCAGAGTCGCGAGTTCTGGGCCGGCGTGGTGCGTGCGTTGCCCGACCTGATCTATATCCGCGACACCAAGTGGATGGGCTCCGGCGACTTTGTTTTCAGCAACCGCTCGCTGGCGAGCATGCTGGGTTACAGCGCTGAAGAAGAGGAAAAGATGGGGCCGGAGTACCGGCACCATTTACTGCACCCCGACGATCTGGAATACATGCAGGTCAATCGCCGCCTGCAGCAGGCGCTGGGTGACGGGCAACTGCTGGAGTGGAAAGTACGCTGGCGCCATCGTGATCTGGGTTGGCGCTGGTTTAGTGTCAGCTCCAAGGTGTTCAAGCGCACGCCAGACGGACGTGTGATGCAGGTGATCGGCTTTGTCCGTGATATTCACCAGCAGTCGCTGGCCAGTGAGGTGGTGCAACGCTCCGAGGCTCGCTATCGCCTGCTGACCGAAAACATCGCAGACATCGTCTGGTCGACCAACAGTGATTTCCGGCCAGATTACATCAGCCCCTCGGTGCAGCGCCTGCTCGGTTACAGCCCGGACTTTATGCTCAGCAAGGCCTCCCGCGAGGTGCTGGCTGACGCACGCTTTGATACTTTCATGGCCGACATCCGCGCCGAGCTGCGCGACCAGGTGCACTCACCCGAGCGCATTCAGGTTCTACGCCGCGAGGGGTATCACCGCCAGACAACCTTTGATTGCATTAAGGCAGATGGGCGCAAGTGTCCGCTAGAAGTGCGCATTTCGCTGATGTGGAGCCCCCAGGGGCGCTTTTTGGGGCTGCTGGGTTTGGCTCGCGACATCAGTGAGCAGCGCCGTACCGAGAACCGCCTACGCATGGCTGCGACGGTATTTGAGAACACCACCGGGGCTATCGTGGTCACCGACCCGGCTGGCTACATCGTGCAGGTAAACGAAAACTTTACGCGCATCACCGGTTTTCTCCCGGAGCAGGTGATCGATCAACTGCCGGCAACCCTGATGCAGCGTCAGCACGGCGATGCCTTTTACCGCGAGATTCTGCAGGCGCTGCACGAGCATGGCCGCTGGGAAGGCGAGCTTTGGCAGCAGCGCAGTGGCGGCGAGGGCTTCCCGACCTGGGCCGGCATCACGGCGGTGCACGATAACGAAGGCGATCTGGTCAGCTATGTGTGCTTCTTTGTCGATATCAGTGAGCGCAAGGCATCGGAGGCCCGCATTCAAAGCCTGGCGTATTACGACGTGCTCACCGGGCTGGCCAACCGCACGCTGTTTCAGGACCGTCTGCAGGCCGCGTTGCAGCTAGCAACACGGCGCGGCGATTGGGTAGCGGTGTTGTTTCTGGACCTGGATCGTTTCAAGCCGATCAACGATAGCCTTGGTCACGCTGCGGGTGACCAGGTGTTGACCGAGGTCGCCGAGCGCCTGCGCGGGTGCGTGCGCGAGAGCGACACGGTCGCGCGCATGGGCGGCGACGAGTTCACCATGCTGCTGACGGGTTTGAACAACCGGGAGGTGGCGCTATCGGCGGCCATGCACGTGGCTGAGAAGGTGTTGCAGGCCCTGGCGCCGGCCTTTGTGCTGCAAGAGCGTGACTTCTTTGTCAGCGCCAGTATCGGGATCGCACTGTCTCCGCAGGATGGCGAGCAGGGTAGTGTTCTGTTGAAGAACGCCGATACCGCCATGTACCACGCCAAGGCCTCGGGCAAGGATACTTTCCAGTTCTATCACCGAGAAATGAACGGCCGCGCGCTGGAGCGCCTGGCGCTTGAAAACGACCTGCGCCGGGCTGTGCAGGATCAGGCTTTTGAGCTGGTGTATCAACCTCAGTTCAGCTGCCAGGATGGCCGGTTGACGGGGGCCGAGGCGCTATTGCGCTGGCATCATCCGCAGCGCGGCAGCGTCTCGCCAGCAGACTTTATCCCAATTGCCGAGGAGCTGGGCCTGATCCGCACCCTGGGCGAATGGGTGCTGGAAGAGGCTGCCCAGCAGGCTGCCGCCTGGCAGGCGAGGGGACATGAGGTGCCGCGGCTGGCGGTAAACCTGTCGGCCATTCAGTTTGACGATGGCGAGCTGGCCAGTCAGATCGTCGGTATTCTGGAGCGTCACGGGTTGGCGCCGGCGTTGCTGGAATTGGAGCTGACCGAAAGCATCCTGCTACGCAATATCGACGCCACCATGCGTACCCTGGACGAACTCAAGCAACGAGGCATGCAGATCGCGATTGATGATTTCGGCACTGGTTACTCGGCGCTCAATTATCTGCGCGACTTTCCGATAGATACCCTGAAGATTGACCGCGGCTTTATTCAAAGCATGCACCCCGGCAGCCGTGACGCACGTCTGGCCGAGGCGATTGTTGCCATGGGGCGCAGCCTGGATCTGCGGGTCATCGCCGAGGGGGTAGAGACCGCTGAGCAATACCAGTTGATCGGTGACTTTGGCTGCGATGAGGTGCAGGGTTATCACTTGGGTCGCCCGGTGGCCGCTGCCGAGTTCGAACAGCGCTGGCTGCAGCCCGCAGGCTGAACGCCTGCGTTGCAGATTGAGCGATATTTGTCGGTAGCTGAGCGCATTTCATGTGCTACAAACCGGCGCTTGCGGTAAACTGCCGCCTCTTTTTTCATCGACGACCTAGCAGGGGGCCGTTACATGTTTAGCCGTTCCAACGATATCGCCACATTCGATGCTGACCTTTGGGCTGCGATGCAGCAGGAAGCCGTGCGCCAAGAAGAGCACATCGAACTGATTGCCTCGGAGAACTACACCAGCCCGGCGGTGATGCAGGCCCAGGGCTCGGTACTGACCAACAAGTACGCCGAGGGCTATCCGGGCAAGCGTTACTACGGTGGCTGCGAGCACGTTGACGTTGTGGAACAGCTGGCCATCGATCGCGCCAAGGAGCTGTTCGGTGCCGATTACGCCAACGTGCAGCCGCACGCGGGCTCGCAGGCTAATGCTGCCGTGTATCTGGCGCTGCTGCAGGCTGGCGACACCATCCTGGGCATGAGCCTGGCCCACGGTGGTCACCTGACCCACGGCGCGTCGGTTTCCTCCTCCGGCAAGCTGTACAACGCGGTGCAGTACGGCATCAACGATCAGGGCCTGATCGACTACGACGAAGTCGAGCGTCTGGCTGTTGAGCACAAGCCGAAGATGATCGTTGCCGGTTTCAGCGCCTACTCCCAGGTGCTGGATTTCGCCCGCTTCCGTGCGATTGCCGACAAGGTCGGAGCCTACCTGTTTGTGGACATGGCTCACGTTGCTGGTCTGGTTGCTGCAGGTGTATACCCCAACCCGGTGCCGTTTGCTGATGTAGTGACCACCACTACCCACAAGACCCTGCGTGGTCCGCGTGGTGGTCTGATTCTGGCGCGTGCCAACGAAGAGATCGAAAAGAAGCTGAACTCTGCGGTTTTCCCAGGCGCCCAAGGCGGCCCGCTGGAGCACGTTATTGCCGCCAAAGCGATCTGCTTCAAGGAAGCGCTGCAGCCCGAGTTCAAGACCTACCAGCAGCAGGTAGTAAAGAACGCCCAGGCCATGGCCAAGGTGTTTGTAGAGCGCGGCTTTGACGTGGTATCCGGCGGCACTCAGAACCACCTGTTCCTGCTGTCGCTGATCAAGCAGGACATTACCGGCAAAGACGCCGACGCTGCCTTGGGTCGTGCCTTCATCACGGTCAACAAGAACAGCGTACCGAATGATCCGCGCTCGCCCTTTGTGACCTCTGGTCTGCGTATCGGCACTCCGGCGGTGACCACTCGTGGTTTTGTTGAGGCCGACTGCGAAGCGCTGGCCGGCTGGATCTGCGACATCCTCGACAACATGGGCGATGAGTCTGTGGTTGATCGTGTGCGTGAGCAGGTCAAGACCATTTGTGCTCGGCTGCCGGTCTACGGCGCCTGATCCAAAGCGCTCTAGCCAAAACCCACGACGTTGGTCGTGGGTTTTTTTTGCCTTGCTGATGGCCATTTGGCGCTATGCTTTTGAGGTCAGGGCGCTTTTCTGGCGCCCCTTCAGGTTTGCACGATAACAAGAGAGTCGCCATGAAGTACCTGGCAATCATCTGCCTGCTCGGTTTGTTCTGGCAGCCTTTGGCGCAGGCGCAATCGGATGTCCCCCTGCGTCTGGCTATGCTGCCTTATCCAGAGTACGCCGAATACGATGCCGAGGGCCGCGCCACCGGTCACGCGGTGCAGGTCATGGTGCGCTTGCTGGAACATGCCGGCTATCCCTACGAAGTGCGTTTGCTGCCCGTGGCACGGGTACGTCGGGGGCTGATGTCCGGCGAGCTGGATCTTTGGCTGGGGCTGAACAATCAGGTTGGGCTGGAAGCCTACACCCTGCATAGCCATGCCACTTTTGGGCTGGTACCTATCAACCTGTATTACCGTCCGGGCGAGCCCGTGCCCACCTGGCCCGACAGCCTGCAGGGCCGCACTCTTATTCTGATCACCAACTACAGCTACAGCCTGCCGGTCTCGCGCACGCTGCAAGATACGCGGCTGGCGCTGCAGACGCGCTCCAGCAGCTCGCACACCGGTGCCATTCGCATGCTACTGCGCGGGCGCGGCGACTATTTGCTTGATTATCGAGGGCAGGTTGCTTCGGCTTCGGCGTCGCTGGGTATCGATGCGCTACCGCATATCGTGGTCGATGAGCCGCCCATGCGGTTATTCGTCTCGCGGCAGCATGCGCAGGCCCAGGCGCTGATGAACCGCCTGGATCAGGCGTTTGAGTCGCTGGTGCGCGAGGGCGTGGTGATGGACGTGACTCGGCAATAGCGCACATATCCACCCTTGGGCGCTTGCGCCGGATTGGCGTGCTTGTTTGAATGGCGCACCTGTCTGGCACTATGCCATTGGCTAGGACAGCATCAAAAACGGCAACGGAAGGTCAGTTATGCACGATACATTCAAGGTGAGCTGCAAAGGCGAGCGCGATAGCGCGGTGAGTGAGCAGCAGTTGCGGGAGAACCTGCTGCGCCTGGGGTTTGGTAGCCGCCAATTGGATCGCCTGCTCACCGGCACGCCGGTGATCATAAAGTCCGGCCTCTCCGAGACCATGGCCACACGGTATCAGCAACGTCTGCGTGAGGCGGGCCTGCTCACCGACGTGGTGCCCGAAGGCGCTGCCGTCCAGGCTGAGACCGCCCCGCAGGCTGGCGCAGCGGTGCCGCCTGTCGGCGCTGCGCCCCGGCCGGCACCGGGTGAACAGCCGCAGCGGCGCATGGCACCCTTTGCTTTTACTGGTAACGGCAGCGAGTACTTCGGCATCTGGATCGTCAACATTCTGTTGATGGTGGTGACCCTAGGCTTTTACGCGCCCTGGGCCAAGGTGCGTAATCTGCAGTACTTCTACGGACACACGCTGCTGGAGCAGCAGAGTTTCCAGTATCTGGCAGATCCTTGGGTTATCTTCCGTGGTCGCCTGGTGGCGGTCGCAGCCTTTATCGTCTGGACCATCGCTTCAAACTTCTTCCCAATTGCCGCTATGGCGCTGTTGGTGGTTTTCATCCCGCTGGTGCCCTGGATCATTGTCCGCTCGCTCAAGTTTCACGCCATCAATAGCGCCTATCGCAACATTCGCTTTGACTTCACCGGTCGCTATTGGCAGGCAGTTCAGGTGGTTTACCTCTGGCCGTTGCTGGCCCTGTTGACGCTGGGCTTGATGGTGCCGTTTGCAGTACAGCGTTGGCACCAGTTTCTCACCGGCAACGCCCGCTATGGGCGCAGTGCGTTCGCACTGAACCTGAGCGTGGGCGAGGTGTATGTGTTCTTCCTCAAGATGCTTGGCATGTTTGTCGCGACACTGCTGCTTGGCGGCGTGCTCTCGGTGGTCTACCAGCCATTGATGGTGGTATTCGGCTTCGCCGCCTATCTGGTGTTGTTTGGCTACATGATGGCGGGCCTGACCAACCTGGTTATTAACGGCGTGAAGCTTGAGCAGCATGGCTTTGTCTCCAACCTGGGCAAGCGCCGCCTGCTCTGGATTTTCTTCACCAACTCGCTGTTGATTCTGCTGACCATGGGGTTCTTCACGCCTTGGGCCAAAGTGCGCATGGCGACCTATCGCGCGTCCTGCACCGAGATGGAAGTGGCGGGTGATCTGGATGGCTTTATCGCCGGCGAGGCGCAGCGCGCTGGTGCGGTTGGCATGGAGCTGGGAGATGCCTTTGATGTCGGCTTCGGATTCGGCTGAGCGGGTTGCTGGCCGCTACTTCGATGGTCACTCAAGCCAGGCGCGCGATGCTCAAGCCTGGGTCAGCGACGGACACTTGAGTCTGCGCCTGGTTGACGGCCAGGTGCTGCAGTTTGCGCCGTCTCAGGTGCGTCTGGGTATGCAGGTTGGCAGCGCTGGCTGCTATCTGCACTTGGGCGAGGCGGCCGTGCTGGAGTCAAAGAACGTAGCCGGGGTGCAGCGGCTGGTGCGCGGGTTACGCGCAGCCACTGCCGGTACGCTTTGGCTGCATCGGCTGGAGGTCAGCCCGCGGCTGATCCTGCTGTCGTTGCTACTGACTCTGGCGCTGATGGTTGGTGGTGTGATCTGGGGCGTGCCATGGGCAGCCGATCAGATTGCGCGAGCCCTGCCCGAGTCGCTGGAGGAGCTGGCCGGCAGTGAGGCCCTGGAGGCTATAGACCGCACCTGGGCCGAGCCCAGCCAGCTCGGTGAGGCGAGACAGCAGGCGGTGCTGGCGCATATGCAGCCAAGTCTGCAGTGGCTGACCGAACAGTACCCGGAGCGCTCGCTCAAGGTCCACTTTCGCTCCGCGCCTGCGCTGGGAGCCAACGCCTTTGCGCTACCGGGCGGGCACCTGGTGTTTACCGATGCAATGGTCAGTCTGGCTCGTCACGATGACGAGTTGGTGGCGGTGCTGGCGCATGAGGCTGGGCACGCGGTGCACCGTCACGGCATGCGCAACCTGGTACAGGGGTCGCTATTGGTATTTGTGATGGCGTCGATGACCGGTGATATCTCTGCCGCCTCGGATCTTGTTAGCGGTGTACCTGCCTTGCTGGCGACGCTGGCCTATCGGCGTGGCATGGAGGAGGAGGCCGACGATTTTGCCCTGGAGATGCTGCGCGCACGGCACATTGCGCCGTCGCGTTTTGTCGACATCATGCAGCGGTTGGACCCGCCGCAAGAGGGTGATGAAGGGGGCACGGTGAGCCGCTTTCTGTCTACCCACCCGCCAACGCCGGAGAGGATAGAGCGCTTTAAAGACGCTGAGTAGGGGCTGCGTCGGCAACCCCTGCCCAGCACCTTGCCTCAGCGCAGCTTGAGGGTGCTCAGCGTGCGCTCGCGCACCTGCTTGAGCAGGGCGCCGTCATTGACCAGAGACTGGCCGTAGGACGGCACCAGCTCACGCATGCGGGCCTGCCACTCGGGGCTGGCGATGCGGTCCTTGAAGCAACGTTCCAGTACGTCGATCATCGCCTGGACGGCGGTGGATGCGCCAGGAGAGGCGCCCAGCAGCGCCGCCAGGGTGCCGTCTTTGGCTGCGACAATCTCGGTGCCAAACTCCAGTTTGCCGTGGCCTTTGGCGTCCTTCTTGATGATCTGTACGCGCATGCCGGCATTCTGCAGCTTCCAGTTCTTCTCCTGGGCATCCGGGAAGAAGTTGCGCAGTGAGTCGACCCGGTCCTTATGCGACTGGAACGACTCGGCAATCAGGTACTTGGTCAGGTCCATATTGTCCCGGCCAACCGCCATCATCGGCGCCACGTTATAGGGTTTGACCGAAGAGAACAGGTCAAACACCGAGCCCTTCTTGAGGAACTTGGTGGTGAAGCCGGCGAACGGACCAAACAGCAGGGCTGGCTTGCCGTTGATGATGCGGGTGTCCAGGTGCGGGACCGACATCGGCGGTGCACCGACCGGTGCCTTGCCGTAGACCTTGGAGCTGTGGCGCTTGACTACTTCGGGGTCCTGGCAGACCAGCCATTGGCCGCTGACCGGGAAGCCGCCGTAGCCCTGGCTTTCATCAATATTGGACTTTTGCAGCAGCGGCAGTGAGCCGCCGCCGGCGCCGAGGAAGACAAACTTGGCGTTGATGTCGAGGTCTTTACCGCTCTTTTCGTCTTCTACCACCACGCGCCAGTGGCCGCGCTTGCTCTTGCGCAGCGACTTGACCGAGTGGCTGAGGCGCAGATCAAAGCCGTCCTGCTGCTGCAGGTGGGCGATCATACGGCGGGTCAGCGAGCCAAAGTCGACATCCGAACCGTGTTCCACCCGAGTGGCGGCGAAGGGCAGGTTGGTGTCACGGCTGGACATGATCAGCGGCATCCACTCGCGCAGTTGCTCGGGGGAGTCGCTGAACTTCATCTCGGCAAACAGGTGGTGATTGCTCAGCAGCTCGTGCCGCTTGCGCAGGAAGGCAACGTCCTTCTCGCCCCAGACAAAGCTTTGATGGGCAGTGGCATTAATGAAGTCGGACGGATTCTGGATGATGCCCTGTTCTACCAGGTAGCTCCAGAACTGCAGGGTTACTTCAAAGGAGGCATTGATCGCCAGTGCGCGCTCAATGGTGACATTGCCATTTTGATCTTCGGGGGTGTAGTTGAGCTCGCAGTAGCCGGCGTGTCCGGTGCCTGCGTTGTTCCAGCCGTCGGTGCTTTCATGGGCTACGTGATCCAGGCGTTCGACCAGGGTAATGGTCAGGGCCGGATCCAGCTGCTTGAGCAACATGCCCAGGGTGGCGCTCATGACACCACCACCGACCAGCAATACATCCACGTTCGTTGCCGTCATTTACCTGTCGCCTCTTTGCAAAAAAAAAGGGGTTTGAACTCTCCAGTGATCAGGTCGGCCAATGTCGGGGCGGCTAGCAAACGGGCTTGTCTTCGGCTGTCGCTTGTGGCTGCGCCGAAAGCACGTCAAGCAATGTGTGCTGTCTGCTCCGAACGCCCAGGCATGAGTTATCAGTGTTGGCTGATGATGTAACGGGTGGCGCTTCGTGTGGAATTGCCGGCCAGGGCTCAATGGGCGGATTGTGATCGGCCATTGGAGTAGTTCAGAGAAGGCGTATCATACCGGTTTCTCTGAGCGGGTGACAGGCGCAGCGTGCAGGCTTTGCAGTGATTGGCCTCGCGCACAGACCAACTTTGGTCGCAATTGCGGCCAGGGAAGCACTGATTAATTCCGCATGCCCTCTGGCGTTCAGGCTGGGCTGCAATAAAGGCGTGGTTTCGAAGGCATGTCTAGACCTGTCGAGAAATCACAACGCAGAGTGCGGCCCAGCCTGAACGCCCCGTAGGGCGAGCGCTCAAGCATGCATCTACTGCGTTGCGCTGCTTGCCAATAGAACCACTATTGGCCGCACATCGCGCCTTGCAGCTACACGCTTGAGCACTCGCAGAGCGCGTGCGGAATTAATCAGTGCTTCCCTAGATGGGACAGTTTTGATTTTTTAGGGTAGTGAAGAACGCGGTTCACAGATGGGCGCACAAGGGGAGGGTGGATGCAGGATGTAGTGGTAGTGGGTGGTGGTGTTATGGGGTGTCTCAGTGCGCTGGAGTTGCTGCAGGCTGGCTGTCGAGTCACTCTGCTGGAGCGCGGTGAGTTGGGGCAGGAGGCCTCCTGGGCTGGCGGCGGTATCGTCTCGCCGTTGTACCCCTGGCGCTACAGCCAGCCCATCAGCGCTCTGGCGCAGTGGTCCCAAGGCTACTACGGGTCGCTGGCGGCCCAACTGCTCGCCGACACCGGCATCGACCCTGAATTACATCCCTGCGGCTTGCTGTGGCTTGACCTGGATGAGCAGGGCCAGGCGCTGCAGTGGGCGGCGCAGCAGGACAGGCCGTTGCAACAGGTTGACCGTGGTTTTGTTTATCAACAGGTGCCGCAGCTGGCCACCGGCTTTGCCGGCGCGTTGTGGCAGGCTGATCTGGCGAATGTACGCAACCCCCGGCTGATGAAGGCGTTACGCGCTCGTTTGCTGCAATTCTCCGGTTTTTCCCTGCATGAACACTGCGCAGCCGAGGGCCTGCAGCACGACGGTGAGCGAGTCGTTGGTGTACGCACCGCCGCAGGCGTGGTGTTGGGGGATGCGGTGTTGCTGTGTGCCGGCGCCTGGGGGGGCGACTGGCTGGCCGCTGAGGCGCTGGCGCTGCCGGTTGAGCCGGTGAAGGGGCAGATGCTGCTGTACCGGATGGCGCCGGGCTGGTTGCCGTCCATTGTCATGGCCCAGGGACGCTACGCGATACCGCGCCGCGACGGGCATATTCTGATTGGCAGCACCTTGGAGCATGCCGGCTTTGATAAGGCCACTACTGAGCAGGCGCTCGCGTCTTTGCGCGCCAGTGCTGAGGCACTACTGCCTGATCTGGCCGATCAGGCGCCAGTGGCGCAATGGGCCGGGCTGCGGCCGGGCTCGCCGGATGGTGTGCCCTACATCGGACCTCTGAGTGCGCGTCCGGGGTTGTGGCTGAATGTGGGCCACTACCGTAATGGGCTGGTGCTTGCGCCAGCCTCCTGTCGTCTGCTGGCTGACTTGATGCTGGGGCGTGCCCCCGCCATCGATCCGGCGCCTTACTTACCGGATGAGCGCTTGAGCCAGGGAAGCACTGATTGATTCTGCTCGCCCTACGGGGCGTGTGGAATTGATCAGCGTTTCCCTAGTGCTAATCGTCCAGCCCGAGCTTTTTCAGTCGGTAGCGCAGCGAGCGGAAGGTCAGGCCGAGCCGTTTCGCTGCCGCCGTCTTGTTCCAGCGGGTCTCTTCCAATGCCTGGGTTATGGCCTGACGTTCAATGTTGTCCAGGTAGTCCTCCAGGTGGTCAATCTGGCTGAGGTCCTGGTTGTCATCGCCTTGGCCGCTGGTGCAGGGGCTCAGGTGCAGGTCGCTGACGTCGATTTGCTGGTTTTCGCACAGAGTGAAGGCGCGCTCCAGGGCATTTTCCAGCTCGCGCACGTTGCCGGGAAAGCGATAGCTTTGTAGCCGTTCCATGCCGCTGCTGGTCACCCGTGGCGCCGGCATGCCGTTGCGCTCGGCCAGCCGCGCCAGAATGCGCTGAATCAATAGCGGCAAATCTTCCCGACGCTCGCGCAGAGGCGGCACCTGCAGCTCGATAACGTTGATGCGGTAAAACAAGTCCTGGCGAAAACGCCCTTGCGCTACCTCGGCCGCCAAATCCTTGTGGGTAGCACACAGCAGGCGCACGTCGATAGCTTCTTCGCGCTGGCTACCAAGCGGCCGGACAGCTTTTTCCTGAATGGCGCGCAGCAGTTTTACCTGCATGGCCATGGGCAGGTCTGCCACCTCGTCAAGAAACAGGGTGCCATGATTGGCCGCCTGGAACAGGCCGGGTTTGTCGGCGACCGCACCGGTGAAGCTGCCCTTGCGATGGCCGAAGAACTCGCTCTCCATCAGCTCAGAAGGGATGGCACCACAGTTGACCGGCACAAAGGGTTGTTCGGCCCTTGGGCTGAGGGCGTGAATGCGGCGGGCGACCAGCTCCTTGCCGCTGCCGGATTCGCCGCTGATGTAAAGCGGTGCCTGGCTGCGAGCCAACTTGTCGATTTGCCTGCGCAGGCGCTCGATGGGCGGCGAGATGCCGAGAATCGGGTCCTCATCGGACGGCTGACTGCGGCTGGTGGCGGGCTGGTTAAGTTTCAGCGCGGCGGCCACCAGTTCGCGCAGGCGGCCCAGGTCTACCGGTTTGGTAAGAAAGTCGAAGGCGCCGGCTTTTAGGGCGTTGATCGCCGTGTCCAGACTGCCGTAAGCGGTGATCATCGCTACCGGCGTGGCTGGGCAGTGCTGCTGAATATGGCGCACCACGGTCATGCCGTCGCCGTCGGGCAGACGCATGTCGGTCAGGCAGAGGGCAAAGGGCTCGCTCTGCAGCAGACCTATCGCCTGTTCCAGGCTGCTGGCGCTGCGGGTAACCAGGTCCATGCGCCCGAGCGTCAGCTCAAGCAGCTCGAGGATGTCCGGTTCATCGTCAATGATCAGCACCGTGGGTTGGGTCATGGGCCGGGCCTGTCTCCTGTCTGTCCGTGAGCGCCCATCATACCAGTCGTTTGGGGTGAGCAAAGGTGATGCGCATGCAGCAACCCTGAGGTTGTGCACTGTCGCACTCCAGGCGGGCCTGATTGCTCTCGCACAGCTCGCGGGAGATATACAGACCAAGGCCTGTGCCGCTGTTCTCGGTGGTGTAGAAGGGCTCGAAGATATGGCCGACATGCTCGCTGGGCACGCCGGGCCCATGGTCAATGATCTCCAGGATTGGCAGCTGGGTGTCCGGATGCAGATACAGGCGCAGGTAGATGGTACGTTCGCTGCCCGGTTCGCCGCTGTAGCGCAACGCGTTTTGACACAGGTTGCTGACCACCTGGGTCAACTGATTGGGGTCTATCCGGGTGAGAATTCCTTCTTTCTCAATCTCGCAGTCGATGCTGTCGGTCAGCGGGTGGGCAGCACGAAAGTCCTGTAGGAAGCCGGAAGTCCACAGTGCCAGGTCGACCAGTTGCGGCTCACTGGGGCGCCTGCGGGACAGCTCAAGCACCGTCTCAATCACCCGGTTCATACGTTGTGAATGCTGCTGGATGATCTCGGTCAGGCGCAGATCCTGGCGCGAAAGCAGGTCGGATTCGTTCAGCAATTGCGCTGCGTGGCTGATGGCACCTAGCGGGTTGCGAATCTCGTGCGCAATGCTGGCCGTCAGGCGCCCCAGCGAGGCGAGTTTCAGCTGTTGGGCTTGCTGTGCCACCTGGGTATTGTCGTCCAGAAAGATCAGGATGCTGCCCTTGCTGGTTTCGCCCAATGGCTTGAAGTTGGCCATCAATTCGGTGCCGCCGCTGTGGCTGTGGAAGGCGGTGCCGCGGACCGAGGGGTTGCGCTGCCACTGGCGCAAGCGTTGCTCCAGTTCTGGGGAGACGTGCTCAAGCTTAACGCCGCTGCTCAACTCGCGGCCCAACATCTGGGTGCAGGCCTCGTTGCGGGTGATGATGCGATGATCGTCGGCTACCACCAGGATGCCGGTGCGCATGCGCTGGATGATCAGTTGGTTGAGCTGCTCCATGCTGGCCAGACTGGCGGCCTGCTCGCGAGCCAACACCTCAGACAGATAGAGGCGGCGACTGACGCGCTGCACGAACATGGCCACCGCGAAGTAGATGGCGCCCAACACGCCAGCCTGCAGATAGCTCTGGCCGATGTAGGGGTGGGTCAGGCTGAGGAAAAACGTCAGGTAAATAAGGACCAGGCTGGCCAGTGCGGGCAGCAACAGGCCAATGCGGCCGTGCAGTAGGACGTTGCCAATAGCCACTGGGATGATCAGCAGGTTACCGAAGCCGCTGCCAATCCCGCCCGCTGCGTAAAAAATCACACCCAGCAGGCCGATATCCAGCACCGCGAGAATAAACAGGTGCAGGTCGCGGCGGCCGCGGTGCAGCGACAGGGCGATGAGCACATTGATAAACAGGTAGATCCAGCTGGCCTTGGCGTACACGTTGGCATCGCTCACCGACAGCACGCCTTCGCGCAGCGCAGCGCTGGTGAGCAGGGTCAGGCCAAAGCCCAGAATCACCCGGTAGAGGTTGTACAGCCGCAGAATGCGGGGGCGCTGCGAGTCGATCCGTTCAGCGCTGTCGGTGTGCATCACGGTGTTCCGCGCAGCAGTACCAATGGTCGTCGGCGCGCAGGGCGCTGTCTTGTGGCAGGTGAATCTGGCACTGGGCGCACCGCACCATCAGCGACGGCTCCTGCTGTGCGCGTGCGCTTTGTTGCCGGCGCTGTTGCACCTGCTGTTGCTGCAGACCGCGCCACAGGCGCAGGGCGAACCACGCCAGCAGGGCAAGAATGATGAGTTTGATCAGTCCCATGAAGCAGGCTTGTGTCGATAAAGGGGCCCCAGTGTAGCCCAAGGCCCGGCGGTGCCAAAGCCATGTTGCGATTGCGGGTGCGCAGCGCTTGCCGGACAATAGGCCGCATCTTGAGTCAGGAGAAGCAACATGACGGCGACATTGCGCATCGTGATGGCCCAGCTGAATATGCGCGTGGGCGACATCCCGGGGAATCTGCAGCGCATCATCGAGGCCGCCCGGCACGCCCGTGACGATCTGGGTGCGCGGGTTATTGTATTCCCCGAGCTGTCGCTGTGTGGCTATCCACCGGAAGACCTGCTGCTGCGTTCCAGCATGCAGGCGCGCATCAGTCGCGCGCTTGAGCGTCTCTGTGCAGAGGTCGACGGCATTTATCTGGTGGTGGGCTATCCCTGGCAGGAAGGCGAGGTTTGCTACAACAAGGCCGCGGTCATAGCTGACGGGCGCCTGCTGGCCTCCTATGCCAAGCAGCAGCTTCCCAACTACCGGGTATTTGACGAAAAACGCTATTTCACCGAAGGCAGCGATTGCTGCACCCTGGAGATCGACGGCCTGCCGGTCGCCATCACGGTCTGTGAAGACATCTGGCATCCGCAGCCGATGGCGCAGGCGCGGGAGGCTGGCGCACGCCTTATGCTCAATCTCAACGCCTCGCCCTTCCACATGGATAAACAACGTGAGCGCGAGGTGATGCTGGCTGGTCGCGCCGCGGAGGGCGGCATGCCGATCGTTTACGTTAACCAGGTCGGCGCGCAGGACGAGCTGGTGTTTGACGGCGGCTCGGTGGCTGTCGGCGTCGACGGGCAGATTGCCTGCCGCGTCGAGGCATTCACCGAAGGCTTGTACCCGGTGGACGTACATTTTGATGACAACCAGGTGCGCCTGCGTCAAGGCGCCGTGGCCGCCATGCCTGAACTGGAAGCCAGTGTGTATCAGGCGCTGGTGACCGGCGTGCGGGACTACGTCAACAAGAATGGTTTCAAGGGCGTGGTGCTGGGGCTCTCCGGTGGCATCGACTCGGCCTTGACCCTGGCCGTGGCGGTGGATGCGCTGGGCGCTGAGCGGGTTGAGGCGGTAATGATGCCTTATCACTACACCTCAGGCATGAGTCTGGAAGACGCCGAAGCGCAGGCGCGCACCATGCATGTGCACTACCGCGTGCTGCCCATTGCGCCGATGGTCGAGGCGTTTATGCAAACCCTGGAGCCGGTGTTTGAGGGCTTGCCGCGCGATACCACCGAGGAAAACCTGCAGGCGCGCTGCCGCGGCACGCTGCTGATGGCGCTGTCTAACAAGACTGGCGCGTTGGTGCTGACGACGGGTAACAAGAGTGAGATGGCTGTGGGTTACGCCACGTTGTACGGCGACATGGCCGGCGGCTTCGACGTGCTCAAGGATGTACCCAAGACGCTGGTCTTCCGTCTGGCCGAGTACCGCAACACCCTGGGGCCAGCTATTCCGCAGCGGGTAATTGATCGCCCGCCGTCCGCCGAGCTGGCGCCCGACCAGAAAGACGAAGACTCGCTGCCACCCTATCCGGTGCTGGACGAGATTCTACGCCTGTACATTGAACACGACCTGTCTGCTAGCGCGATTGTTGCTGCCGGCTTCGAGGAAGATGTCGTCAAGCGTGTTGTCCGCCTGGTTGATCTCAACGAATACAAACGCCGCCAAGCAGCGGTGGGCGCGCGTATCACCCAGCGTGGTTTTGGTCGTGATCGTCGTTATCCGATCACTTCTGGGTGGGGGATGGAGGACTAGCCAGCCGGCCTGTGGCCGGCAGCTTGTAGCTGCTCCCACAAAAAAGCCCGCCAGGCATTCGCCGTGGCGGGCTTTTTTATGGGGCTGACCCTTAGTCGATCAGGCCGAAGGTGATTCTGTTCCAGAAGCTGCGATGGGCCTCTTGGCCGCCGACGCGGATTTCGCGGGGCAGGGCGTCTACGGCGTCCTGGTACTGGCGGTCCATTTCCCGCTCCATCTGGGTCTTGGCCATGCGTGGCGGCGGTGCTGTAACTGCGTCGATCACGCCAACCGAGGTGGCTTCCAGCCAGTCCATCTCCGCTTCTGCCGGCTCTACGTGGTGCTTGAACTTGCCATCAACCAGGGCAGGGTGCTCTGGGTAATTCTGCTGCAGGGTCTGTAGCGCGCTGTCGGCCAGATCGTACATGGCCAGGCGATCGTAGCCGGCGACCATCAGCGCCAGGCCGTCACCGACCGCTGGGGTTTGCTGGAAGTTCTCGACGATATAGCGGCCACGGTTGGCGGCTGCCAGATAGGCGCCACGCTTGAGGTAGTAGTGACCCACGTTGACATCGTAGGCGGCCAGCAGGTTACGCAGGTAGATCATGCGCGCACGCGCATCAGGGGCGTACTGGCTATTGGGGTAACGGTTGATCAGTTGGGCAAAGTCGTTGAACGAGTCGCGGGCTGCACCGGGGTCACGACGGGTCATGTCCAGCGGCAGAAAGCGCTCCAGAATGCCGCGGTCGCGGTTGAAAGACGCCAGGCCGCGAATGTAGTAGGCGTAATCCACGTTGGGGTGGGTCGGGTGCAGGCGAATAAAGCGGTCAGCCGACGCGGTGGCTGCTTCGGCCTCAACGTTCTGATAGTAGGCGTAGATCAGTTCGAGCTGAGCCTGGTCAGCGTAACGGCCAAAGGGGTAACGGGCTTCCAGGGCGCGCAGGGTCTCGATGGCGGCGCCGTAGTTTTTGGCATCCAGGTCTACCTGGGCCTTGCGGTACAGCTCAGACTCGCTGAGCGACTCGTCAATGACCGGAGCGTTGGAGGAGCACGCGGCCAGCAGTGCCAGTGCGCCGACCAGCAGCAGATGTTTCAGCGACATATCATGACATCCGAATGGGCGAGTCGCGCTGTTTCCAGTGCGGCCGTCCTGTTATAGTTTGGGGCCTTTGCAGCCTTGCCCGGAGAGCCCGGACAGGCCGTATTTAACCACAGCGCCCGGTTGAATCCAAAAAGCGATTTGGGCCGTCGCCGGCGCGCCACGCCCTCCAGTGAGTTCCCCATGTCAGATCGTATTCGTTTGTCCGCACAGGTCAGCCCGGAGTCGGGTGGTCAACGCCTTGACCAGGTTGCTGCACAATTGTTCCCGGACTTCTCGCGTTCTCGGCTGCAGGGCTGGATCAAGGACGGCAGCCTGCTGGTAGATGGCGAGCGCAAGCGCACGCGCGACAGCGTATATGGCGGTGAGAACCTGACCTTGGATGCCGAGCGCGAAGTGCAGGGCGAATGGCAGGCTGAAGCGATTGAGCTGGATATTCTGTATGAAGACAACGCCCTGCTGGTGATCAACAAGCCTGCGGGCCTGGTGGTGCACCCGGCGGCCGGCCACCAGGACGGCACGCTGCTGAACGCGCTGCTGCACCATTGCCCGGAGCTGGCCAAGGTCCCGCGTGCAGGTATCGTTCATCGTCTAGATAAAGACACCACCGGCCTGATGGTGGTTGCCAAAACCATCGAGTCGCAGACTGATCTGGTGGCCCAGTTGCAGGCGCGCACGGTCAGTCGCGAATACGAGTGTGTGGTCACCGGCGTGATGACGGCCGGTGGCAAGGTCGACCAGCCGATTGCCCGCCACGGCACCCAGCGCCAGAAGATGGCGGTAGTGGCCGGCGGTAAGCAGGCGATCAGTCACTATCGCGTGATCAACCGCTTCCGCGCTCATACCCACGTCAAGGTCAAGCTGGAAACCGGACGCACCCACCAGATCCGCGTGCATATGAGCTATATCCACTTTCCGTTGGTGGGTGACCCGGTCTACGGCGGGCGCCTGCGTATCCCGCCGGGTGCGAGCCCTGAACTGATCAAGGAGCTGCGCGAGTTTCCGCGTCAGGCGTTGCACGCGCGCCGCCTTGAGCTGGAGCACCCTGACGACGGTCGCCACATGAGCTGGCAGGTGCCGCTACCTGAGGACATGCAGCATCTGCTGGCGTTGCTGCGCGAGGATGGTGAGATCGCCGAATGAGCATGTTGTGGATGAGCGCTGAATGGCCCGCGCCAGCGCACGTACGCACCTGTATTACCACGCGCCGGGGCGGCTGCAGCCAGGGCGTGTGGAAAGGTTTTAACCTGGGTGACCATGTCGGTGATGACCCGGCCCACGTTGCCGCTAACCGCGCCGAGCTGGAACGGGTGCTGGGGTGCCAGCCGGCCTGGCTGACCCAGGTGCATGGCACCGAGGTATGCAAGGCTGACCCGACCCAGGTACTTGAGGCGGATGCCAGCTGGAGCGACCAGCCAGGTATCGCCTGTACCATCATGACCGCTGACTGCCTGCCGGTGCTGTTCTGTGATCGTGAGGGCAGTCGCGTTGCGGCGGCCCATGCGGGCTGGCGTGGACTGCTCGACGGCGTGTTGGAGCAGACTGTGCGCCGTCTCGGTGGCTCGGCCAGTGAGCTGTTGGTATGGCTTGGACCCGCTATCGGTCCTGCCGCCTTTGAGGTGGGGGCGGAGGTGCGTGAGGCCTTCATTAAGGCCGATGCCCGCGCCGCGAGCGCCTTTACCCCGGCCGAGCGTGAAGGGCATTGGTTTGCCGATCTCTATCAGCTGGCCCGTCAGCGCTTGGCTGATGTCGGTGTGCGTCAGGTCTACGGCGGCGATGAGTGCACCTGGTCGGATGCGGGGCGCTTCTTTTCCTACCGCCGGGATGGGCAAACCGGACGCTTTGCCTCGCTCATCTGGCTGGAGTCGCCAGTCGCCAGCTAGAAAGCGACAAAAAATTGACCACATTTATTTTGTGGTCACTTGAAAGCGCGATAATCGTCCCTATTACTCTGTCATCACAGATGAATTTGCCTGCCGCCGAGTGTGTGGTCGGGCACAGATTAGAGGACCGTTACTCATGCGCATTGACCGTATGACCAGCAAGCTCCAGGTCGCCCTGTCCGACGCCCAGTCCATGGCGGTCGGCCGTGACCACGCCCAGATTGATCCGCTGCACCTGTTGCTGGCGCTGCTTGAGCAGCAGCACGGCTCTATCAAGCCGCTGCTGATGCAGGTCGGCTTTGACATTGCCGCCCTGCGCGCCGCCTTGGGCGAGGCGCTGGAGCGTTTACCCACAGTCAGCAACCCGACCGGCGACGTCAGCCTGTCGCAGGAGCTGGCGCGCCTGCTGAATCAGGCCGATCGCCTGGCGCAGAAGCAGGGCGATCAGTTTATTTCCAGCGAGCTGGTGCTGCTGGCCGCCATGGATGAGAACACCAGTGCCGGCAAGTTGCTGCTGAGCCAGGGCGTATCCAAGAAAGCGTTGGAAAATGCCATCAACAACCTGCGTGGCGGTGAGTCCGTCAATGACCCGAACGCCGAGGAATCCCGTCAGGCGCTGGACAAATACACCGTTGATCTGACCAAGCGCGCCGAAGAGGGCAAGCTGGACCCGGTGATTGGCCGTGATGACGAAATCCGCCGTACCGTGCAGGTGCTGCAACGCCGTACCAAGAACAACCCGGTACTGATCGGCGAGCCCGGTGTGGGCAAGACCGCCATCGTCGAGGGGTTGGCCCAGCGTATCGTTAACGGCGAAGTGCCCGACGGCCTGAAG
>DBHE01000085.1 GCA_002296055.1 Pseudomonadaceae bacterium UBA836 | reverse complement strand
ATTTTTCGGCCATGCTGCGTTGTCAGTCGCTTATGTGGAGCGACCACACTGCGCTCCTTCCGCCTTGCCTGGCTGAAAAATGGCCTCCGGCAGGCGGGCTAACGAAACGGCAACAGACCCTAGATTGGGAACATCGCTTTGAGCCGGGTTTGCCGATTTACATGCAGGTATCCAAGGGCAGTCTGGTACTGCATCTGAGCGAGCATTCTGGCGACTGCACGCCGGGCAGCAAGCTGTTTGTGAATGTGAGTGATGCGCGCGCTCTGTTGGCCGAGTTGCAGGGCCGTGAGTATGCCTACTGCCGCCCCAGCCTGGAGGTGGCCGCCTGGGGAGACGAGGGCTTTGGTGTGGTTGATCCGTTTAGCAATCGTATCTGGTTTAACCAGATGGGCTGAGCGTTGCGGTGCGTCATTCTTGGTCTGCTGAATACCCCTGCATAGCCAATGGCTGACCGTCGCCAAGCCGGGTGGGTGCTGTGCTAACGTCGGCGCTCAGCAATAGTCGGCGCACAGCAATGAGGAGAGCGGTGGTGAATTACGACGAGGTGGTGTTGGGGCGGCGCAGTATTCGTGCATTCAAACCTGAGCCGGTATCGCGCAGCGTGCTGGAAGAGGTGATTGGCTTGGCGACGCGCGCGCCATCGTCGATGAACTCTCAGCCCTGGCACCTGCATGTGCTGACAGGTGAGCCGCTAGACCGCATTCGCGCCGAGAATACCGAGCGCATGGTGACCGGGGTAAAACCCTCCAAGGAAACCCGTGACTCCGGCAGCTACGAAGGCTTGCATCGCCAACGCCAGGTAGAGATCGCCGTGCAGTTGTTTGAGGCCATGGGTATTGCCCGGGACGACAAGGAGAAGCGACAGGACTGGGTATTGCGTGGCTTTCGTCAATTTGATGCGCCGGTTTCTATCGTGGTGACCTACGACCGCGATCTGCGTGAGGGCGATATCGCTCAGTTTGACTGCGGCGCGCTGGTTAACGGTCTGGTCAACGCGGCCTGGTCACGCGGTTTGGGCTGTGTGGTCAACAGCCAGGGCATCATGCATTCACCGGTGGTACGTGAGCACGCTGGCATTCCGGATGATCAGGTGATCATTATCTGCGTTGCAATGGGCTATCCCGATGACAGCTTCCCGGCCAATGCGGTGGTATCGCGGCGCCGTGAAGTGACCGATGTGGCCAACTTCGTAGGCTTTACCGACTAGCGCCCTGCTTGCGCTGCCGGGCTGGTTCAGGCAGGGTGGCGTCTTTCGCACAGGCAGGGAGCAGGGGCGCCATGAATATCAATATCGCGCTGTTGGGGCAGGTACTGGCCGGCTGGATTGTGCTGGCAACGGGGCTGTCGGTTTACCTCAGCGTACGCAAGACGCAAACGCCGGTACTGGGCTCGATTCTGGGCTTTGTGCTGGCGTTTATCCCGCCGTTCTCGCTGCTCTATCTGGTGGTGCTGGTACTCAAGCGCGATGTCAAAACGGCGAGTGACTAATAGCGCTCAGTCGTCGCGCCCCTCCAGCATGGTCCGCCGCAACAGCACATACACCGAGCCGGTGCCGCCGTGACGTGCGACGCATGAGCTAAAGGCCAGCACCTTGTCGTGCTGGCGTAGCCAGGTGTTAACGTGACTCTTCATCAGCGGCTTGCGGCCATCTAATCGACGGGCCTTGCCGTGGGTGACTCGCACACAGCGAATCTCCTGCTTCACCGCTTCGGCCAGAAACTCCCAGAGTAGCTCGCGCGCACGCTCGATGCTCATGCCATGCAGGTCAATCGAGCCATCAAACGGGATTTGCGCGAGCTTGAGCTTGCGCAGCTGGCCATCCTGCACGCCGTTCGCTGCCCAGGCCAGCTCCTGCTCTGGGTCGACATCAATGACAAACTGATCAGACAGGCCATCCACCACAATGGCGTTGTCTTTGAGGGTGGCGCGTTGGCGACTGGCAGTGATGTTGGCGCGGTCGCGGGGCGCTTTGCCGACCTCGGCGCGGTCGTGCTTTAGGCGCTTGGCGCCCTGTACGGCCTGGCGGAAAAGGTCGAGATCGTCGTCGGAGGAATCCTGTGTCATGCTGCTGGCCATCGTGCAAAACCGCAGTGTAACAGCAGCCGCTTGCGAATGAGCCAGCTGCGTTGCCTCGGATGTTGCCAGCCTGCTGGTCGCCAGCGCGCGCCGAGGTAGAATGGCCGCCTGTACTGAACAAGGATTATCCATGAGCGAACACTCTGCACTGCACAGCATTCAGGATCTCGTACGCTGGGGCGTCAGCCGCTTCCATCAGGCCGAGCTGTTTTTTGGGCACGGCACCGATAATGCCTGGGATGAGGCGCGGCTGCTGGTGCTGCACGCGCTGTATCTGCCCTGGGAAACGCCGCAGGAATACCTGCAGTGTCGAGTAACCGAGCAAGAGCGCGAGGCCGTGGTTGCGCTGTTGGAAGAGCGTATTCGCCTGCGCATGCCAGCGGCTTATCTCACAGGTCATGCGCGCTTTGCCGGGCTGGATTTTGTGGTAGACGACCGTGTGCTGGTGCCGCGCTCGCCCATCGCCGAACTGATCGAGGGGCGCTTTGAGCCATGGCTGGAGCGCGAACCCGCGCGCATTCTGGATCTGTGCACCGGCAGCGGCTGCATTGGTATAGCCTGTGCCTACGCCTTCCCGGAGGCCGAGGTGGTGCTGGCTGACCTGTCGGCCGACGCGCTGGCGGTGGCCGAGCAGAATATCGACATGCACGCGCTGGCCGAGCGGGTAGAGGCACGCTGGTCTGACGGTTTTGATGGGTTGGCCGGCGAGCGGTTTGATCTGATTGTCAGCAACCCGCCCTATGTCGATGCCGAAGATATGGACACGCTACCGGATGAGTACCGTCACGAGCCGGAGATGGGCCTGGCGGCGGGGGAGGACGGCCTGGACCTGGTGCGCCGCATGCTGGCTGAGGCGGCGGACTACCTGAGTGAAGACGGCGTGCTGGTGATTGAGGTGGGTAACAGCATGGTGCACGTGATGGCCGAGTGGCCTGAGGTGGACTTTGAGTGGGTCAAGTTCCGTCATGGCGGGCACGGGGTGTTTGTCCTCAGCGCCGAGCAGTGCCGCCACTTTCAGGGGCTGTTTGCCGCTTAGCGCAGCACCACCCACAACAACATGAGCGCCTGGAAGATCGAAAACACGATCAGGCAACCGATGGCGAAACGGTTGCCGAGGTCGGCGCGCTTGTAACTGGCGATGGCCGACTCCAACTGATTGATCTGGGCGCTCTGTTTCTGGTTGAGCCCCTCGTGCTCGCGCAGTTGCGCCAGCAGGTTGTTGACCTGCAGCGGCTGGATGCGCTCGGTGTTCCAGCTGCCAATTAGGTCATTGACCCGGTTGGCCTGGGCCAGGGCAGTGCCGGCTTCGGCGTCCAGCGGGGTGATGATAAAGCCCGCGTGGCTGAGAATGGCATCGCGCGCTTTGCGGGCGTCTTCAGTGGCAGCGTCGGTGGCGCGCAAGGTGATAGGCGTAACAGCGTAGTCACCGCAGTAGCGCTGGCACCAGTGAATCAGCTGCGCCAGCATGAAGGTGCCGAGCCCGCGCTGGCCCGGCTGGATTTGCACGTTGTCGACGGGGCCGAAGCGCACCCGCTTGCGTTTGTGGTCCACCAGCACTTCCATGCGATTGCCGGCATCGGGCAGCGGCTCACCCTCAAATCGTACCTGTAGGCGCAGCAGCTCCAGCACGCCAGCCTGCTCTTGGGTGACCGCGATCTGGGCGAGCTTCTCCGGGTGTACCAGCATGCGCGCCTTGAACACGGGCTTGAGCTGTACCCAGTAGGAATCCGACGGTTTGGCGCGGGCGAACGGATCCCTCGGGGCGCTTTGCTCCGGGGTGTTGCTATCGGCCAATACGTCAGTTGAGGTCATGCGGTCATCCTGGGACTACGCGGCTACGGGACTCCAGGTGCTTATGCACCTCTCCAGCCTGTATCGGCCGGGTGACGGTTATCTGTAATGAATGTCACCAACCGCTGCTCAGAACCTCCCATATCAGGCGGGCGGCCAGCAGGCTGAGTGTCAGGTTGAACAGTCGTCCAAAATGCCGATCACTCATGCGCTTGAGCAGGTGCAGGCCCAGCCAGGTGCCGAGCGCGCCGGCGGCGATCATGGCAGCCATCAAGGCGAGCCAATCATGGAAGATAAACCCTGCGGCGCTAAACGCAAAGGCTTTGGGCAGGTGCTGCAGGCTCATGGCGGCGGCAAAGGTGGCGACTGTCTGCAACCGCTGGTGTTCTTGCTGCTGCTTGATGAAAGCGGCGACCAACGGCCCGGTGGCGCCGACAAACAAGCTCAGAAAGCTGGTAATCACTGAGGCGAGCAGGGTGCCTATCGGGCCGGTGGCGACCTTGGGGATGGCCGGGCCCCAGCACAGCAGCAGGATAAACAGCGCAATGCTTAGCTGCACCACCGCCAGCGGCAGGCGCACCAGTAGCAGACTGGCTGCCAGTGCGCCGAGCACCACGCCCGGCGCAAACCAGGCGATTACCCGCAGGTTGATGTGGCGCCAGGTCATCAGCGCGCGGTTGGCGTTGGACCCCAGCTGCACCATGCCGTGCACGGGGATAATCGCGGCGGCCGGCATGACCAGCGCCATGATCGCCAGCAGCATGACACCGCCGCCAGCGCCCATCGCGGCGGTCACGGCAGAGGTGAGGGCGGCGGCCAGGATCAGTATCAGCGCCCAGTGCGGAGCCAGATTGTCGGGTAGTAATAGCGGCAGCAGCTCGCTCATGGTGGCTCCGGCGTTAAAGAGGAGGGCGTAGCCTACCCGCCGGGCCGCAGACTGTCACCGTTAACGGCCAGCGGGTATACTGCCGCACTGCCCACGTTTAGCTCAGGTTCTTGGTATGTCTGGAAACACGCTCGGTACCCTCTTCACTGTTACCACGGCTGGCGAAAGTCACGGCCCGGCGCTGGTCGCCATTGTTGATGGCTGCCCGCCCGGTCTGCCGCTGTCGAGCGAAGACCTGCAGCGTGATCTGGACCGTCGCAAGCCTGGCACCAGCCGCCACACCACCCAGCGTCAGGAGGCCGATGAGGTCGAGATTCTGTCCGGGGTGTTTGAAGGGGTGACCACCGGCTGCCCGATTGGCTTGCTGATTCGCAATACCGATCAAAAGTCCAAGGACTATTCGGCGATCAAGGATCTGTTCCGCCCGGCCCATGCCGACTACACCTACCACCACAAGTACGGCGTGCGCGACTACCGTGGCGGCGGCCGCTCCTCCGCGCGGGAAACCGCCATGCGCGTTGCTGCCGGCGCGATTGCCAAGAAATACCTGGCCACCCAGGGCATCCAGGTGCGTGGTTACATGAGCCAGCTGGGGCCGATCGAGATTCCGTTCAAAAGCTGGGAGGGCGTGAACGATAATGCGTTCTTCAGCGCCGATCCGGACAAGATCGCTGAACTGGAAGCCTACATGGACCAGCTGCGCCGTGATCAGGACTCAGTGGGTGCCAAGATCACCGTGGTTGCCGAGGGTGTGCCGCCGGGGCTGGGCGAGCCAATTTTCGACCGCCTGGATGCCGAGCTGGCCTATGCGCTGATGAGCATCAACGCCGTCAAGGGCGTTGAGATTGGCGCCGGCTTTGCCTCTGTCGCCCAGCGCGGTACCGAGCACCGTGACGAGCTGACGCCGCAAGGCTTTGTCAGCAATCAGGCCGGTGGTGTACTCGGTGGTATCTCGTCCGGTCAGCCGATTGTCGCCAGCCTGGCGCTCAAGCCTACGTCCAGTATCACCACCCCCGGCCGCTCCATCGACGTGAATGGCGAGCCGGTGGACGTTATCACCAAGGGCCGTCACGACCCTTGTGTAGGCATTCGTGCAACACCGATTGCCGAGGCGATGATGGCGCTGGTGCTGCTGGATCATCTGCTGCGTCACCGGGCACAGAACGCCGACGTCAAGGTCAGCACCCCGGTACTGGGGCAGCTGTAAGCCGGCCGCCGGCATGAGCGGCCTGACCGCGGGGCAGCTGCCATATTGGCGGCTGTCCGGTTTCTATTTCGCCTACTTTGCCCTGTTGGGCGGTGTGGCGCCTTTTTTGTCCCTGTATTTCGAGTCACTGGGCTTTGCGCCGGCGCGCATCGGTGAGCTGGTGGCCATTCCCATGCTGATGCGCTGTATCGCGCCCAATCTGTGGGGTTGGCTGGGCGATGCCACAGGACAGCGGTTGCTGATTGTGCGGGTGGGCGCGCTGCTCACAGCCGTGTTTTTTGCAGGCATCTTTCTGCGTCAGGACTACTGGTGGCTGGCAGCAATCATGGCGCTGCACAGCTTTTTCTGGCATGCCGTGCTACCGCAGTTTGAAGCCATCACACTGGCTCACCTTGGCGCCCAATCGGCACGCTACAGCCAGCTGCGGCTGTGGGGCTCGGTCGGTTTTATTCTCACCGTGGTGCTGCTGGGCCTGCTGCTGCAGCGCCTTGGTATGGGAGTCTATCCGCTGGCAATGTTCGGCATCATGCTGCTGATTGTGTTGTGCAGCGCGCTGGTGCCACAGCCGCCGAGGCAAACGGCAACTGCGGCCGTGCCCGGGGACGGCTTTATGCGCCGCCTACGTCAGCCGGGTGTGCCCGCGTTCTTTGTGGCGGTAGCACTGATGCAGTTATCGCACGGCCCGTATTACACCTTCCTCAGCATCCACCTGGAGGCGCTTGGCTACAGCCGCGGGCTGATCGGCATGCTCTGGGCGCTCGGTGTGCTGGCCGAAATTGTGTTGTTTGTGTTTATGCATCGACTGCTGGCCTGGGTCACTCTGCGGCAGCTGTTGGTGGTGAGTTTCGGCCTGGCGGCGCTGCGTTGGTTGCTGTTGGGGCAGTTGGCTGACAATCTGGCGGTGCTGCTGTTTGCGCAGGTACTGCACGCGGCAACGTTCGGCGCGTTCCATGTGGCTTCAATCCATCTGGTGCAGCAACGTTTTGGCGAAAGGTATCAGGGGCAGGGGCAGGCACTTTATGCCACGCTGGCGGGTGTTGGTGGGGCGCTAGGCGCGCTGTGCTCTGGTTACGCCTGGGCGGGCCTTGGCCCCACGCTAACCTTCGCAGCTGCCGCACTGGCAGCCTTCGGCGGCATGCTGTTGTTGCTGATGCGCTTGCGTGACCAATCAACCAAGGGGGCTGGATGAGCATACTGGCAGTCTATAGTGCGGATGATCTGTTCTGTCCGCGCCGAGTACTGACTCACGAGCAGGATATCCAGACGGAGCTGGCGGCGGCAGGCCTGATGCTGATGGCGGCTGATGTGCCGCCTGCAGTGGGCGAGCAGCAGCGCCACGAACGCCGGGGCGCACCGGCCTACGAGCAGCCGGAGGAGCGGGTTGATGCCTCGGAGGTGTTCACCTGCGGTGCGCTGGAACGCCGTATTGAGCGGGGGCGCGTGCGCCTGTGCCTGCAGGGTGAGGAGGCGGTGCTGCTGATTGCTCTGCGCGCCGGCGATCGTCTGCGGCTGCCGGCGGGCTTGCCGCAATGTATGTTGCCAACGCCCGGTGAGGCATGTAGTTGGGAAGATACCGCCGACACTGCCGAGGCGCTGGCGTATGCGCCGGTTGCCGAGTGTGCGTTGGTAAACCTGGTGCCGCTGGAGGTCTGACAGCGCAATCGGCAAGTGCCTCCTATACTGTGGCGACACACAAAAAAAGGGGGCGCTATGAATTTCAATACGGGTGGCGGGCTGATTGGTCTGCTGATTCTGATCGCCGATATCTGGGCGATCATCAATATCCTGCAAAGCAACGCCAGTATGGGCGCCAAGCTGTTGTGGATTCTGCTGGTCGTGTTGCTACCGTTGCTGGGGCTGATTATCTGGTTTGTGGCGGGGCCACGGGGCGGGAAGGTATAGAAAAAGCCCCCGGTGCGCGAGCACCGGGGGCTTTTTGTTGCGCCAACTGATTACTTCTCGACGAAGGCGCGCTCGATCACGTAGTGACCCTGGTCGCCGTGGCGAGCTTCCTGGAAGCCGTGGGCGTCGAGGATTTCGCAGCAATCTTTCAGCATGCTCGGGCTGCCGCAGAGCATGAAGCGGTCCTGCTCCAGGTCGAACTTGGGCAGACCGATATCTTCAAACAGCTTGCCGTTGCTCATCAGAGCCGTCAGGCGGCCTTCGTTGCGGAACGGCTCGCGGGTGACGGTGGGGTAGTAGATCAGCTTTTCACGCACCAGATCGCCGAAGAATTCGTTGTTCGGCAAAGTCTCGGTAATCAGCTCTTCATAGGCCAAGTCGCGTACGTTGCGGCAACCGTGGGTGAGGATTACCTTGTCGTACTGCTCGTAGGTTTCCGGGTCCTGGATGATGCTGATAAAGGGCGCAAGGCCGGTGCCGGTGCTCAGCAGATACAGGTTGCGGCCGGGAATCAGGTGATCCAGCACCAGAGTGCCGGTGGGCTTGCGGCTGATCATGATCTGATCGCCTACCTGAATGTTCTGCAGGCGCGAGGTCAGCGGGCCGTCCTGGACCTTGATGCTGAAGAACTCCAGGGTATCTTCGTGGTTGGGGCTGGCGATACTGTAGGCACGCATCAGCGGGCGACCTTCCACTTCCAAGCCAATCATGATGAAGTGTCCGTTCTTGAAACGGAAACCCGGATCACGGGTGAGCTTGAAGCTGAACAGGGTATCTGTCCAGTGGTGCACGCTGAGTACCTTTTCGGTGTTGAAACCTGCCATGACGCCTCCAGAAGTGAACATCTCTTGGGTGGCAAGTCTACGCGCGGTACGCTTTTGTGTTAAAGAGAATTATTCTTATATAGCTATTCGGTAAAATCGATTATGAAATACACCTTGCGCCAACTGGAGATTTTCCTGGCCACGGCGCATTACGAAAACCTGACGCGAGCTGCCGCCAGCCTCTCGATGTCGCAGTCCGCGGCCAGCAGCGCGCTAAAGGACCTGGAAAGCCAGTTCGATGTGCAGTTGTTTGATCGGGTGGGCAAGCGTCTGCAACTCAACGCCCTGGGTGAAAGTATCCGTCCCCGGGCCCAGGCGTTGCTGGAACAGGCGCGTAACCTCGAAGGTGCATTGGCCCGGCATCAGGGCACTGGACACCTGAGGGTTGGCGCCACCCTGAGCATCGGTAACTACCTGGCTGTAGAAATCATGGCGCGCTACATGGGTGAGCAAGAGGGCGCCCGTGTCGAGCTGGAGGTGGGCAACACCGAGGCCATCGTGCGCAAGGTGGCCAACTTTGAGCTGGATCTTGGGCTGATCGAAGGGGAAAGTCGTCACCCAGACCTGGATATGGTGCATTGGCGCGATGACGAACTGGTGGTGTTCTGCGCGCCAGACCACCCGCTGGCCGGCAAGCCCTGGTTGTCTGATGAGGATCTGTTGAGCGCTGCCTGGGTGGTTCGCGAGCCTGGCTCCGGCACACGGCAACACTTCGATTGGGCCATGCATGGGCTGTTGTCCACGCTGGATATCAAGCTGGAGCTGCAGCACACCGAGGCGATCAAGCGCGCGGTAGAGGCTGGGTTGGGGCTGGGTTGCCTGTCCGAGATTACCCTGGTGGATGCCTTCAACCGGGGACGACTGGTGCCGCTGCCGGTGCCGCAACGTAACTTTCACCGCCGCTTTTACTTTGCCCTGCACCGGCAGAAGTTTCGCAGCGCGGGTGTGGAGCGCTGGTTGGAGTTATGTCGGGAGAGCGCGGAGGCGTTGGAGTAGTCGGGGGGGCTGGTAGAGACCTGGATCTCCGCCTGCGCGGAGATGACGTCGTTTGGCGCGGAGATGAGGTGTTTTGGCCGCGCAGATGAGTTTTTAGGGCTGGCGCTCCAGTTCGCGTTTTCATCAGCATAAAAAAAGCCGCGGCGCTTTCGCGTCACGGCTTTTTCTGTTTCGCCTACTTGATCAGTTGCTGCTCAGCACCAGCTGACCGTCGCGCAGCGGGATGCTGCTGCCCGGGTCGTGGTTCATGCGCACACTACCGGTCTCTTCACCGATACGGTATTTGACGTTGTAGCCAACCACTTCTTCGTGGCTGTCGTAAACGGTCTCGCAGCGGCGCTCGGTGGTGGTGTAGGTACTGTTGTTCTGCATGTTTTCCTGCACGCGGTTACCAGCGTAGCCACCTGCTGCGGCGCCGGCTACGGTTGCGATCTTCTTGCCGCTACCGCCGCCCACTTGGTTACCCAGGGCGCCACCAACCACCGCCCCGGCGATGGTGCCGAGGATGCGGTTCTGGTCCTGAACCGGCTTCTGGCGGGTGACCGCCACGTCGTTGCAAACCTCACGCGGAGTGCGCTGGGTTTCCTTGATTTCGGCGACATCAAGAACTTCAGCCTCGGTAGGGGTTTTATCCGCAAAGGCGGTGTAACCGGCAATTGCCCCGCCTGCCGTGGCGACGGCGGCACCCACCAGAATACCCGTCAACATAGACTTGTTCATGATGATTACTCCTTTTCTGTCTATGACCTGATGCCGCAGCACGCTGCTGCGGTCCATGCATCTATGGACAGAAAAGTGTGCGGGCGGTTCCGCTGCACCTGCCGCTCCGTGCGGCTTTGTGATCCGGTTGGCGAATCAGCAAGCGCTAATGAATACCGGAGGGCGCGGGTAACTCATCAGCGCTGTCGTTACAGCTGATCGTAGTCCGGCGGGTTGCTCAGAAGCAGGCTGAACTGCTCGGCGTCCATGGGGCGGCCAAACAGGTAACCCTGGAACTGCTCGCAGCCCTGGCTGTGCAAAAAGTGCAGTTGTGCCTGCTCTTCAACCCCCTCGGCGATCAGCCCCAGATGCAGGCTCGAGGCAATGGCGATGATGGCCCGGATAATCTCGGCATCATTGGCGTTATGGGTGCACTCGTTGACAAAAGACTGATCTATTTTCAGCAAATCGACCGGCAGACGCTTGAGGTAAGTGAGCGACGAGTAGCCGGTGCCGAAGTCGTCGATGGCGAAGTGCACGCCGTGGCCCCGCAACACATTCATCTTGTCGATGGTGTCGTTGATGTTCTCGATGACGATGCCTTCGGTGATCTCTAGATTCAGGCAGCTGGTAGGCACCTGGTACTCGTTGATGGCGCCCAGCACGTCGTCGACAAAGCTGGCGTGACGGAACTGGCGCGGGCTGATGTTGACGCTGAGACTGAACTGCGGGTCGATCAAGCCCTGGTCCAGCAGCCGCGAGATAAAGGCGCAGGCCTGATTGAGGATTTGGCGGCCGGCTTCCAGAATCAGGCTGCTTTGCTCCAGCACATCCATAAAGGCGCCGGGCCCAATCAGCCCGCGCTTGGGGTGGTTCCAGCGCAGCAGTGATTCGGCGCCTTGAATGCGACGGCTGCGGTAGTCGAACTGCGGCTGGTAGTAGAGGCAGAATTGTCCCTCGCTGATGGCGCGACGCAGCTCGGACTCAATGGCCAGGCGCTCGCTGGCGGCCACCTGCATCGATTGCTCGAAGAACGCGATGCCGTCGCGGCCACGTTCCTTGACGCGATACAGCGCGATATCAGCCCGTTTGAGCAGGTCCTCTGCGCTGTCGCCATGATCGGGAATCAGCGCGATGCCGATGCTGGCGCTCAGCTGCAGGGTGTGTCCTTCGATCTGCATGGGGGCCGAGATGGCAACCAGCAGTTCGCGAGCGGCGCGCTCGACCTCCTGCGCCAGCACCGCATCGCTGCTGTTGAAGCCGCTGAGCAGGACAACGAACTCGTCACCACCCAGACGTGACACCGTGTCCTCGGCTCGCACCCGGCTGAGTAGGCGACGGGTCACCTCCTGCAGTACGGCGTCGCCGCAGGAATGGCCAAGGGAGTCGTTGATGTGCTTGAAATGGTCCAGGTCAAAGAACAGCAGCGCGCCGCGCAGGGCGTGCCGCTGGTACAGCGCATTGAGTTGGCTCAGCCGGTCACTGAGCAGCAGGCGGTTGGGCAGGTTGGTCAGGGCGTCGTGGTAGGCCAGGTGTTTGACGCGTGCTTCGATGCGTTTTTGCTCGGTGATATCGCGCACCGTCAGCAGCATGCAGTCAAGGCCGTCGAGGGTGAGCGGCTGGGCGGACACTGCGACCATTAGCTGCTGGCCGTCGCGGGCGCGCATGCGCATCTCCCGATGGTGAACGCTGCCATGCTGCGCCATCAGTTGTACCAGCTCGTCACGCTCGGCGGGGTCGCTCCACAGGTTGAGTTCCAGGGCGGTGCGGCCGATGGCTTCGCTTGCCTTGTAGCCGCTGAGGCGGCAAAAACCGTCGTTAACCTCCAGGTAACGACCAGTTTTCAGTTCACTGATGCTGATCGAGTCGGGGCTGCCTTTAAAGGCGCGGGCAAACTTGTCCTCGGAGGCGCGTAGCGCCGATTCTGCCTGGGTACGAGCGGTGATGTCGCGGAAGCTGAACAGCACGCATTGCTGGTGATTGATGCGCAGGCGAGTGGTGGCGACCTCACACAGCAGCAAGCGGCCGCTGTCGGTGGCGAAGGTTTCCGCGCAATCGCGCAGTTCTCGCTCGCCACGGGCCGCCATCTGCAGGTTTTGGTGAGCCGGGTGCTGGCTCCACAGGCCGATATCTTCGGGGGTGCGGCCGATCAGGCTGGCGGCGGGGTAGCCAAAGGTACGAGCGAAGCTCTGGTTAACCTCGATGATGCGCTGGCTCTGGCTGTGGACCAGGCAATAGGGGTCTGGGGCGTTCTGAAACAACATGGCGAATTTAGCTTCGCTCTCCACCAGGGCGGTCTGGTTGCGGCGCTGATCGCTGATGTCCATCAGTGTGCCGACCATGCGTGCAGGCCGGCCGTGCTCATCGAGGTGCAATGTGGCCGTGGCTTGCAGCCAGCGCTGTTGCTGGCCGGCGAGCACTCGGTAGGTGAGCCGGTAGCGCGGTTGTCCGCCGCGGCAGATGGCGACGAAGGCGCGGCGGATGGCGCGGCGGTCCTCGGACAGAACACCGCGCAGAAAATGGCTGGACGAGCCGTCCCAGTCGTTGGCGGCGTAACCGTGCAGCTCCGCGCTGCGGGCAGAGCAGTGCAGTGCGTCGCTGCGAATTTGCCAGTCCCAGATGCCCATCTGCCCGGCATCCAGTGCCATTTTCAGGCGCGTGCGGCTTTCTTCCAGCGCGCGGTCGCGGGTTAACTGGTGGGTGATGTCGCGGGCGGTAACCAGCAGGCAGCGGCGCCCGTCGAGTTGCACGATGCGTGCATACAACAGCACCTCGAAGGCGCGGTCGCCAGGCAGCTGCACGCGGATCTGTTCATGCTCCAGGGCCCCTTCGGCGATCACTCGACGAAACAGCGAGTCGCTGGTGTCGGGGGGCAAAAAGCCTAGCTCGTCCAAGGTGCGCTCACGGTGCTGGCTGGCTGGCAACCCGGTCAGGCGCTCGAAGCGCGGGTTGGCCTCCAGTAGCCGGCGGCTGTTCAGGTCGATGATCAGCTGGGCTTCGCCGCTATGCATGAAAGCCTGATGATAGCGCCGTGCGGCCTTATGGTCGGCGCCGGTTTCGGTTCGAGGTTGTAGGCACATCAGCAGGCGGGCACGGCCGTTGCGCCCCAGGTTGATGATGCTCAGGTGAAAGCCCAGCAGGGTGCCGTCGCGGCGCAGTAGGTCTATGGGATGCTGACGCAGCGGGCCTTGTCGGCTGTGGCTGCGGATCAAGGCCCGCCAGCGGCGCGGGTGTCCCCAGAAGGGAAAGCGCCCGGCGTTTTGGCCCAGCAGGGCCTCGCGGTCGTATTGCAGGGCCTCGGCAAAGGCCGGGTTGAGATCGAGGATCTGTTCGTCGTGCGTGTCTATCAGCAGCGCAGGACCGGGCATGCCGTGAAATAGCAGCTGGAAGGAAGAGTCTCCGTCACGGCTGGCGTCCGGAGGTGCGACGTCGGTTGTGCCTGGCATGAGGTCCTTGTCCATTATGAGCGCCTGAGCGGCACCCCTCGTTGCCAGGCAATGCCCCGTCAGGTGGCGACCTCGTTGCCCGGCTGTTTCCTTTTGCGCAGTGCACCGGCTGATCATAGCGCCCGTGTACCTGGCATCGTCCTGTACGCGGGCAGACGCTGCCTGTCCTGGCTGCGCGGTGCCGGCCCACCAAACGCACGCACTAGGGCGCACGCTGGCGGTCAGCGCTTACCTACTAACCTTAGTCGCTGGTGGGCGGCTCAACAAGGTGACGAGGCGGTGCCGTCGGTCGGCCAGCCGAGTGGTCAGCTGCCTTGCTGCTCGCTGGCGCGTGCTGCGCGCAGTAGCTCGATCAGTGCCCGCGCAGCGTTGGATTGGGTGCGTCCGCTATGCCAGATGCAACCCAGGCGACGCTCCAGCCGGGTGTCTGGCAGGTCGAGCACGCTGACCTGGGCGTCAAGCATGCTGCGCGGCAGCACACTCCAGGCCAGGCCGATAGACACCATCATTTTGATGGTTTCCATATAGTTGGTGCTCATGCTGATCTGCGGCTGAACGTGATACTGCTCGAACAGGTCGCTGACCACTTTGTGGGTAAAGGTGTTGGTGCCTGGAAACACCGCTGGGTAACTCGCCAGTTGGGACAGTTTCAGATTGCGCTGTTGGGCAAGCGGGTGCTCCGGGGCGATGACAAAGTCCAGCGGATCATCCCAGATCAGCTCGCTCATTACCGGCGCTGCCACCTCCGGCGCCAGGGTAATCACGGCCAGTTCGATTTCGCCATGCAGCACCTTGTCGTAGGCGACCTCTGAATCGAGAAACTGGATATCGAAGGACACCTGCGGGTGGCGGCGGGTGAATTCGCGCAGCACCGGTGGCAGGCGATGCAGGCCGATGTGGTGGCTGGTGGCGATACTCAGACGGCCGGACACCTCGCTTGATAGATTGCTCAGGGCGCGGCGCGTATCATTCATCAGGCTGAGCACCTGTTGTGCTCTTGGTTGCAGGGCAAGGCCGGCCTCGGTCAACGAGACGTGTCGGCCGATGCGATCAAACAGGCGCGCATCAAGCTGCTGCTCCAGCATGGCAATGCGTTTGCTGACTGCTGGTTGGGTCAAGTGCAGCTGCTCGGCCGCCCGCGAGAACGAGCCGGTGTCGGCTACAGCCAAAAAGGCTTGCAGATTTGCTGTATCCATCTCGCATTCCATGTGGTTATCTGTTTTATGAATATTATTCCTTTGTTTTATCTTTGGGCAAAATTTATTCTGTCCCCCTAGAAGAGCCGCCGCAGGGCCTGTATCCGCAGGGGACGGTGGCCAGAGTCTGATGCCAGGAGTTACCCATGTCTGCAAAAACGCTGTACGACAAATTGTGGGACAACCATCTCGTAAAAGAACGGGATGACGGTTCTGCGTTGATCTATATCGATCGTCACATCCTCCATGAAGTGACCTCGCCGCAGGCATTTGAAGGGCTGCGTCTGGCTGGCCGCAAGCCATGGCGTATCGATGCCAATATCGCCACGCCGGATCACAACGTACCGACCACCAAGGCTGAGCGTCAGGGCGGTCTGGATGCTATCGCTGATGAGGTCTCACGCATTCAGGTTAAAACCCTGGACGAGAACTGCGACGCCTTTGGCATCCTCGAATTCAAGATGAACGATGTGCGCCAGGGTATCGTGCACGTGGTTGGCCCGGAGCAGGGCGCTACCTTGCCGGGCATGACGGTGGTTTGCGGCGATTCGCACACCTCCACCCACGGCGCCTTCGGTGCGCTGGCACACGGGATCGGCACCTCCGAGGTTGAGCATGTGCTGGCTACCCAGTGCCTGGTCGCCAAAAAGATGAAAAACATGCAGGTGCGTGTTGAAGGCCAGTTGCCTTTCGGCGTGACCGCCAAAGACATCGTCCTGGCTGTCATCGGCAAGATTGGCACCGCTGGTGGCAACGGCCACGCCATGGAGTTTGCTGGCAGCGCGATTCGCGAGCTGTCGGTTGAAGGCCGCATGACCCTGTGCAACATGGCTATTGAGGCGGGTGCGCGGGTTGGTATGGTCGCGGTTGACGAGAAGACCATCGATTACGTCAAAGGTCGCCCGTTTGCACCGCAGGGTGCGGATTGGGAGCGTGCTGTCGAAGCCTGGAAAGATCTGGTGTCTGACGCCGATGCGCACTTTGACACCGTGATCGAGTTGCGCGCTGAAGATATCAAGCCGCAGGTCAGCTGGGGTACGTCTCCCGAGATGGTGCTGGCAGTTGATCAGAACGTGCCTGATCCAGAGGTTGAAGCTGATGCCGTCAAGCGTGGCTCCATCGTACGCGCCCTCAAATACATGGGCCTGACGGCCAATCAGCCGATCACCGATATCAAGCTGGACCGCGTGTTTATCGGCTCCTGCACCAACTCGCGCATTGAAGACCTGCGCGCAGCGGCTGCTGTTGCCAAAGGCCGTAAGGTAGCTGCGACCGTGAAACAGGCGCTGGTGGTGCCGGGCTCCGGTCTGGTCAAGGCGCAGGCCGAGCAGGAAGGTCTGGACAAGATTTTTGTCGAAGCTGGTTTTGAGTGGCGTGAGCCGGGTTGTTCCATGTGTCTGGCGATGAATCCGGACCGCCTGGAAAGTGGCGAGCATTGCGCCTCTACCTCCAACCGCAACTTTGAGGGTCGTCAGGGCAACGGTGGTCGTACCCATCTGGTCAGCCCGGCCATGGCTGCTGCTGCCGCAGTCGCCGGTCACTTTATTGACGTCCGTGAATTGATGCAGGTCTGAGGAGCACCCGATGAAAGCTTTTACCCAACACACTGGCCTGGTTTGCCCGCTTGATCGGGCCAATGTCGACACTGACCAGATCATCCCCAAGCAGTTTCTCAAGTCGATCAAGCGCACCGGCTTTGGTCCGAACCTGTTTGATGAGTGGCGCTATCTGGATGTCGGCCAGCCGAATCAGGATTGTTCGACGCGCCCGATCAACGAAGACTTTGTACTGAACTTTCCGCGCTACAAGGGCGCTAGCGTGCTGCTGGCGCGGGAGAACTTTGGCTGCGGCTCTTCCCGCGAGCACGCCCCTTGGGCGCTGGACGAATACGGTTTCCGCGCGGTGATTGCACCGAGCTTTGCCGACATCTTCTTCAACAACAGCTTTAAGAACGGTTTGCTGCCGATCATCCTGCCGGATGAAGACCTCGATGAGCTGTTTGCCCAGTGTGAAGCGACCGAAGGCTATCAGCTGACCGTCGATCTGGCTGCGCAAACGGTAACGCGTCCGGACGGTAAGCAATACGCGTTTGAAGTGGATGCCTTCCGCAAGCATTGCCTGCTCAATGGCCTGGACGATATTGGTCTGACGCTGCAGGACAGCGACGCCATCAGCGCCTTCGAAGGCGGTCATCGCCAACGGCAGCCCTGGCTGTTCCGCGAGGCCTGAGGCGCTTTTTATTTGGCGCGGGGCCTGGCCCTGCGCATGCACATCACGAGGAATGTAATGAGCAAACAGATTTTGATTCTGCCGGGTGACGGCATTGGTCCTGAGATCATGGCCGAGGCCGTCAAGGTGCTGAATCTGGCCAATGACAAGTTTGGTCTGGGTTATGAGTTGAGCTTCGATGATTTGGGTGGCGCGGCCTACGACCGTTACGGCTCGCCGCTGGCGGACGAAACCCTGGAGCGTGCTCGCGCTGCCGATGCTGTGTTGCTGGGCGCCGTTGGCGGCCCCAAGTGGGACACCATTGATCCGGCGCTGCGCCCTGAGCGCGGTCTGCTGAAAATTCGCTCTGAGCTGGGCCTGTTCGGCAATCTGCGTCCGGCAATTCTGTATCCGCAACTGGCTGAGGCGTCCACGCTCAAGCCGGAAGTTGTCTCCGGTCTGGATATCCTGATCGTGCGAGAGCTGACTGGCGGTATCTACTTCGGCAAGCCGCGCGAGCGCACCACGCTGGAAAACGGTGAGCGCATGGCTTTTGATACGCTGCCCTACAGCGAGAGCGAAGTGCGCCGCATTGCCAAGGTCGGCTTTGACATGGCGATGGTGCGTAACAAGAAGCTCTGCTCGGTCGACAAGGCCAACGTTCTGGCCTCCAGCCAGCTGTGGCGTGAAGTGGTCGAAGAAGTGGCCAAGGACTACCCGGAAGTTGAGCTGTCGCACATGTACGTCGACAACGCGGCCATGCAGTTGGTCCGTGCGCCCAAGCAGTTTGACGTGATCGTCACCGACAACATGTTTGGCGACATTCTGTCTGATCAGGCCTCTATGCTGACCGGCTCTATCGGCATGCTGCCGTCTGCCTCGCTGGACGTGAACAACAAGGGTATGTATGAGCCCTGTCACGGCAGCGCGCCGGATATCGCTGGCAAAGGTATCGCCAACCCGCTGGCGACCATTCTGTCTGTTTCGATGATGCTGCGTTATAGCTTTGGTCAGGTTGCTGCCGCCGATGCGATCGAGCAGGCGGTCAGCCAGGTGCTGGATCAGGGCTTGCGCACAGGTGACATCCAGTCCGCCGGCTGCCGTCAGGTTGGCACCGCGGAAATGGGTGATGCCGTGGTCGCGGCCCTGAAAAACCTGTAATCTGTCCGATTATCCATTTGCGCCCGGCTTCGGCCGGGCGTATGTGTCTTTGAATCTGTTACCCCACGGGGGTTGTTGTTATGAAGCAAGTTGGTTTGGTTGGTTGGCGTGGCATGGTCGGCTCTGTGCTGATGCAACGCATGCGCGATGAGAATGACTTTGCCGATATCGATCCGGTGTTTTTCACCACCTCTAACGTAGGTGGCAAAGGTCCGGATATTGGTAAGGATATTCCTGCGCTCAAGGACGCTTTTGACCTTGAAGCTCTCAAGCCGATGGACGTCATCATTACCTGCCAGGGTGGCGATTACACCAAAGAGGTGTATCCCAAGCTGCGTGCCGAGGGTTGGAACGGCTATTGGATCGATGCGGCGTCGACGCTGCGCATGGAAGATGAAGCAGTCATCGTCCTGGACCCGGTTAACCGTCGCAACATCGATCAGGCGCTGCGTGATGGTGTGAAAACCTTCGTTGGCGGCAACTGCACTGTCAGCCTGATGCTGATGGGCCTGGGTGGCCTGTTCGAGCAGGGGCTGGTTGAGTGGATGAGCGCCATGACCTATCAGGCAGCCAGCGGTGCAGGCGCCCAGAACATGCGCGAGCTGATTGGCCAGATGGGCGCCATCAACGCCTCGGTCGCTGATCAACTGGCCGACCCGGCCAGTGCTATTTTGGACATCGACCGTACCGTGGCCGCCACCCTGCGTGACGATAGCTTCCCGGCGGAGCACTTCGGCGTGCCGCTGGCCGGCAGCCTGATCCCCTGGATCGACAAGCAACTCCCCAGCGGTCAGAGCCGTGAAGAGTGGAAGGCGCAGGCCGAGACAAACAAGATCATTGGTCGCAGCGGCCGGCCGATCCCGGTTGATGGCATTTGCGTGCGCATTGGCGCCATGCGTTGCCACAGCCAGGCGCTGACCATCAAGCTGAACAAGGATGTGCCGCTGGCTGACATCGAGTCGCTGCTGGCCGAGCACAACCCGTGGTCGAAGGTGATCCCCAATACTAAGGAAGACACCCTGGCCGGCCTGACGCCGACTGCCGTGACTGGCACTCTGAGTGTGCCGGTTGGTCGCCTGCGCAAGCTCAACATGGGCTCGCAGTATCTGTCCGCCTTCACCGTGGGTGACCAGCTGCTGTGGGGCGCGGCCGAGCCGCTGCGCCGCATGCTGAGGATTTTGCAGGAAGGCTGAGGGCCGCAGGGCCGATGGTAAACAGGGCATCCCGCCGGTGGCGGGGTGCCCTTTGTATTTGCGCAACATGAATATGCAGGGCAGGGCAATGAGCAACGTAGCGGATATAGCAATTGTAGGGGTCAGTAGCCTGGTTGGTGACATGCTGGTCAACGTGCTGGAAGAGCACAGCTACCCCTTTGGTCAGGTGCGCCTGGTGGACGTGGATGATGAGGCGGGTGAGCGCCGCATGATCAATGGCCAGAGTGTGCGGGTAGAGGCGCTGAGCAGCTTCGACTTTGCCAGCGTCAAGCTGGCCATTGTGGCCGGCGATCGCGATTTTGGCCTGCAATATATCGGCGCTATTCGTGAAGCTGGCGCAATGGTGGTCGATACCACCGGGCTGTTGACTGGCCAGGGCGCCACGGTTGTTGCCGAGGTCAATCCGCAGGTACTGGCTGATGCTGTGCAGCGACGGGTGGTCGCCTGTCCGGACAGTCAGGTGCTGCAGAGCGCGCTGGTGCTAAAAGCGCTGGATGGCATGTCGCCGGTGCAGCGCGTCAGTGTGGCGACCTATCAATCCATGTCGACCCACAGCAAGTCGGCAGTTGAGGGGCTGGCAATGGAAACAGGCCGACTGCTCAACGGGCAGCCGATCGAAAAGGGCGGTGCGCTGGCCAAGCAGTCTGCCTTCAACTTGCAGCCTTGCGTCAGTGATCTGGACGAGGCGGGCGCCAGTCGCGAAGAGCGTGACCTGGTGGCCGGTATCACTGAAGTGCTGGGTCTGCCGTCGCTGCCGGTGTTTGCCAACTGCGTCATGGTGCCGCTGTTTTACGGCACTGCGCAGATGATGCAGGTGACTACCGCCGAGCCGTTGGACAGCCAGCGGGTGATCAACGTGCTGCGCCGAGCCAAGGGTATCAAGGTATTGGACAAGGCTGAAGCGGGTGGCTATCCGACGCCGGTGACCGACGCCACAGGCTCCGATCAGGTGTGGGTTGGGCGCGTGCGGCAGGACGCAAACCAGGCGAACACTACCCATTTGTGGATTGTGTCTGATAATTTGCGTAAAGGTGTCGCACTTAACAGTCTGATGGTTGCTGACTTGTTGATAAAAGGCTATTTGTAATCGATACTTGCTAGTGTTTTTGTATCAAGCAGGTTAGGTTTGCAGGAACTGAAACCGTTTGGCCGTCGTGACTGCGCAAGGCACAGACCGGGTGGGGAGATAGAACAAGTGGCCGGTTTGTCGCAACAGGTACGTCGAAGCGTGAAAAAACGATAAAAGCAAAGGATTTTCGCTATGGTTCGCAAATTGGTTATCGCTGTCGCCGCAGCAAGTGCCGTGATGTCGTCCGGAATGGTTCACGCGTTGGGGGTAGGCGATATCCATCTGCAATCGTCACTGAACCAGCCGCTGGAAGCGGAAATCGATCTGGTTCAAGTCCGCGACCTCTCTAGCGAAGAAATTCGCACTGCACTGGCTTCGCCCGATGAGTTCGGGCGAGCCGGCATTGATCGCACGTTTTTTCTGACGGATCTCAAGTTTCAGCCCATCGTTAAACCCAATGGCCGCTCGGTCATCCGCGTTACCTCCAGCCGTCCGGTTAGCGAACCCTTTCTTAACTTCCTGATGGAAGTGCGTTGGCCTTCTGGCAAGGTACTGCGCGAATTTACCGTCCTGCTTGATCCGCCGCTATACCAGCCCACCCCCGTCATAAGCAGCAGCTCGGTGCGTGCGCCGTCCAGCAGCGGTGCCATGCCGGCGCCGCGTGTTGCCCCTGCGCAACCCAGTGCGGCGGGCATGGCGTCTGCCGCTGCGGTGTCAGCACCCGCTACGCAAAGCACTAGCAGCCGCACGCCGGCGCCAGCCAATGACGGTCAAGTGCGCACTAGTCGTTCGGACACACTGTGGGATCTGGCACTGAGCAATCGCCCTCAGGGCGCCAGTGTCCATCAGACCATGCTGGCCATCCAGGACCTCAACCCCGGGGCTTTCAGCAACGGCAACATTAACCAGCTCAAGGCTGGACAGACGCTGACCATGCCGTCTGCCGAGCAGGCCAGCCGTCGCAGTAACAGTGAAGCTGTGGCCGAAGTGGCCGCGCAAAACCGTGCCTGGCGTGAAGGCCGTGCTCCGGCTGCGGCCGAGGCAAGTGCGCCGCAGTTGGACGCTCGCCCCCGTGAGAGCGCAGGCGCGGCGCCCGAGGCGGTCAGCGGAGAAGACTCGCTGCGCCTGGTGTCAGGCGCTGATGACAATGCAGCCGACGGTGGCGGTGACGCTGCCGCCGGTAATGGTGCTGAAGAAGCCCAACTGCGTGATGCTCTTGATCGCACCAAGGAACAGCTGGATTCTGCCGAGCGCGAAAAGGCCGAGTTGAATGACCGCCTTGGCGATGTGCAAGGCCAGGTTGAGACCCTGCAGCGGCTGCTGGAGCTTAAGGATGCTCAGCTGGCCGCCTTGCAGGAGCAGGTCGCTGACGGTGGTGATAACACCGAGCTGACGCCCGAGCCGCAGGCTGACTTGCAAGATATCGTTGACAGTGAGGAGCAAGCCGCAGCTCTCGATGCCACTGCTGCTGAGGCCGACAGCGACACTCCAGCGGATGCACCGGAAGATCTTGCTGATGCAGGCGACGCTGACACTGCGACCGAGGTTGAACCGGGCGATGCGCTGAGCGACGAGCAGGTGGTGGCAGATGCAGAAGCCGAGGCCGAGGCCGAGGCCGATGCTAGCGAAGCTCCTGTGGCAACGCCTGCTGCCGAGGTGCCTGCGGCGCCTGAGCAGGTTGAGCCAGAGCAGCCAACCCCGCCCGCAGAACCTGCAGCTGCTCCGAAGGATCCTGCCTCTGTGCTGCAAGGTTTGATGCAGAACCAGATGGTGTTGATCGGTGGTGGTGTCGTCGCGATTTTGCTGCTGCTGCTGGTATTGATGTCGCTGTCGCGTCGCAATGCACGACGCGAAGCTGAAATGGCCGATAACTTCATCGCCAACGCCGCCGACGACAAGTCGGAACTGGATACCCAGGAGTCTGATGACTTCAACGTCGCACTGGCTGGTATTGATGATGATCAGGATGATCTGAGCCTGGCGTCTGATCCGCTGGTTGAAGCGGACGCACTGCTCGCTTATGGCAAGCCGCAGGAAGCCCGCGACGTGCTGGTGGACGCCATTGCGGCCGACCCTGAGCGTAGCGATCTGCGTCTGAAGCTAATGGAAGTCGAAGGTCTGCTGGAAAACGCTGAGGGCTATCGTGAGCAGCGTGCAGTGCTGGAGGCCCAGGGTAACCAGACCGATCGCATTGCCGAGCTGGATGCGCGCTTCCCGCTGATGGCTGCCGCTGCGGCGGGCGTCGCGGCTGTCGTGCTGGAGGATGATGACGAGCTGCTGCTGTCGCCTGAGCCGTCAGCTGATCCGGCGCCTGTCGAAGAAGACATGGATTTTGACTTCAGCGAGTTCGATCTGGGTGATGACGCCAGCGAGTCCGAGGCGGCGGTCCCGATGGAAGATGTCCTGGCTGAGTCGCCGGTAGAGCAGCCGGCAGAAGCAAGCACCAGCAGCGACGACGGCTTTGATCTGGACTTTGATCTGGACGAGCCGGTCGCAGAAACCACCGTGACTGAGCCGGTAGAACCCGCGCCGTTGGCCTCTGGGAGTGCCGACGAGTTTGATCTGTCTGACTTTGAGCTGGACACAGACAGCCTTGACCTGCCTGAGTCTCCGGAAGCACCGCAGAGCGCAGCGCTGGATAGCGACTTTGATCTGTCCATGACTGAGGAGCTCGACGCCGATAACCTGATCGCCGAGTTTGAGTCGATGGACGAGCCTGCCAAGGTTGAGAGTGAACCAGCGGCTGAGGAGCCACTGGAGCTGTCAGACACTGACCTGGCTTCGTTGGACGCTGAACTGTCGCCCACTGACGCCCTGGATGACCTGGAGCTGCCCGCAGTAGATGAGACGAGTGAGGGCCTGGATTCCTTCGAGCTGCCCGAACTCAGCGACGCTGATCTCACCCCGATTGACAGTGCTACGGAGGAAGCAGTGGGCGATTCTCTGGACGAAGACGATGAGTTTGATTTCCTGTCGGGTACCGACGAATGTGCCACCAAACTCGACTTGGCCCGCGCCTATATCGACATGGGTGACCAGGAAGGGGCTCGCGACATTCTCAATGAGGTTGTTGAGGAAGGTACTGAGCAGCAGCAGCAGGAAGCGCGCAGCATGATGGAGCGCCTGACTGACTGATGGCAGACGACGCAGTAACCCAAGCGGCCGCCCCCGGGGCGGCCGCTGTTGTTTCCAGGGTCGCCGCTTGCGTGGAATACCGCGGCAGTGCCTATCGTGGCTGGCAGCGACAGCAGAAAGGTGTGCCCAGTGTGCAGGAGGCGGTTGAAAAAGCCCTCAGCCGGGTCGCCAACCACCCAGTCCAGATATTCTGCGCCGGCCGCACGGATGCTGGTGTGCACGCGTCCTGCCAGGTGATTCATTTCGACAGTGATGCAGTGCGTTCGCCGCGTAACTGGATCCACGGTGCCAACGCTAATCTGCCGCCGGACATTTCGCTCAGTTGGGTCATGCCTATCGGTCAGGACTTTCACGCACGTTTTTCCGCCGAAGCGCGGCGCTATCGCTACGTGATCTACAACGACCCGATACGACCGGCCCACCTCGCTCACGAAGTGACCTGGAACTATCGTCCGCTTGATCTCGAGCGCATGCGCGCGGCGGCCAAGGTGCTGGTGGGCACGCATGATTTCACCTCCTACCGGGCGGTCGGCTGTCAGGCCAAATCACCGATCAAGACTATTCACCACCTTGAGCTGATTGAGTTTGGCCGCTTTATCGTGCTGGATATCCGCGCCAATGCCTTCTTGCACCACATGGTGCGCAATATTGCGGGTGTGCTGATGCAGATCGGCTGTGGCGAGCAACCGGTAGGTTGGGCGGCTCAGGTGTTGGCAGCACGTGACCGAGCCCAGGGCGGTCTGACTGCGCCAGCCTACGGCCTGTATCTGGTCGATGTGACCTACCCGGCGCATTTTGAGCTGCCGCCGCGTTATCTGGGACCGCACTTTCTGTCCGCGCTGCCGGATGTGCTGGACTGACGCCTGTGGCCCTATCTGCTAACATCGATCCCCTTTGAAACCGTACAGGCAAGCCTTCAGGCAATGACCCGAATCAAGATATGCGGCATTACTCGTGAGCAGGATGCGCTCGCGGCGGCAGCTGCGGGTGCCGATGCCATTGGTCTGGTGTTTTACGCACCTAGCCCGCGGGCAGTCGATGCTCGCCAGGCTGCCCGCATCGTCGCGGCCTTGCCGCCGTTTGTGACTACCGTTGGCCTGTTTGTTGATGCCGAGCCCGACGCGGTGCGTGCGGTGCTGGCTGAAGTGCCGCTGGATGTGTTGCAGTTTCACGGCGAGGAGAGTGACGAGTACTGCCGCCAGTTTGCTCGCCCTTATCTAAAGGCGGTGCGGGTGCGCAGTGCTGACCAGCTGCAGGATGTGGCCGCCCAGTGGCCTGGCGCCAGTGGTATTTTGCTCGACAGCTACAAGCCGGGCGTGCCGGGCGGCACTGGTGAAGTGTTTGACTGGCGCCTGGTGCCGCGCGAGCGTGGCTGGAACCTGGTGCTGGCCGGCGGCCTGACGGCTGCCAACGTGCGGCAGGCGATTGATGAAATGCAGCCCTGGGCAGTAGACGTCAGCGGTGGCGTTGAGGCGGCCAAGGGCATCAAGGATCTGGAAAAAATTAACGCGTTTGTTCAAGAGGTGAAGCGTGTCTGAGTCCACCCCCATCGATTTTTCCGCAGTGCCCGACGCGCGCGGACATTTTGGCCCCTACGGTGGCCGTTTTGTGTCCGAGACGCTGATGGACGCGCTGGATGAGCTGGAGCGTCTGTACCGCACGCTCTCTGATGATCCGACTTTTCAGGCTGAGTTTGACCGGGATCTGGCTTTCTACGTTGGCCGTCCATCGCCGCTGTACCTGGCCGAGCGGTTGACGCAAAAGGTGGGTGGCGCGCAAATCTACCTGAAACGTGAAGACCTCAACCACACCGGCGCCCACAAGGTGAACAACACCATTGGCCAGGCATTGCTGGCCAAGCATATGGGCAAGCCGCGCGTGATTGCCGAGACTGGTGCCGGTCAGCATGGCGTGGCAACGGCGACGGTCGCTGCGCGTTTGGGCTTGAAGTGCCAGGTTTATATGGGTGCCGAGGATGTTCGCCGCCAGGCGCTGAACGTGTACCGCATGAAGCTGCTGGGCGCTGAAGTCATTCCGGTTACCTCCGGCTCGCGTACGCTCAAAGATGCCATGAATGAGGCAATGCGTGACTGGGTCACCAATATCGACGATACCTTCTACATCATCGGCACCGTCGCAGGCCCGCATCCTTACCCTGAACTGGTGCGTGATTTTCAGTGCGTGATCGGCCGCGAGGCGCGCGAGCAGTGCTTGGTCCAGGCCGGTCGGCTGCCTGATGCACTGGTCGCCTGTGTCGGTGGCGGTTCCAACGCCATCGGTCTGTTCCACCCGTTCCTGAACGATGAAAGTGTGCGTATGTACGGGGTTGAGGCGGGCGGACATGGTATCGCCACTGGCGAACATGCGGCGCCGTTGAGCGCGGGGCAGCCGGGTGTGCTGCACGGTAACCGTACCTATCTGATGTCCGATGAGGCCGGTCAGATCATCGAAACCCACTCGGTATCGGCCGGGCTTGATTACCCGGGCGTTGGCCCTGAGCACAGTTGGCTCAAGGATATCGGACGGGTCGAATACGTCGATGCCACCGACGATGAGGCATTGCACGCGTTCCGCGAGCTGACCCGCGTCGAAGGCATCATGCCGGCGTTGGAGTCCAGTCACGCCATTGCTTACGGCATGAAGCTGGCTGCCAGCATGAGCCCTGAGCAGATTGTCGTGATCAACCTGTCCGGTCGCGGCGACAAGGACATTCACACCGTCGCCGGCATCGACGGCATCAGCATCTAGTCGAGTTGTTATCCATGAGCCGAATTCAAGCCCGTTTTTCCGCCCTGCAGGCCGCTGGCCGCAAGGCGCTGATCCCTTACATTACTGCCGGTGATCCTACCCCGGCGGTTACCTTGCCGCTGATGCATGACCTGGTCGCGGCCGGCGCTGACGTTATTGAACTGGGTATCCCGTTCTCCGATCCGATGGCAGACGGCCCGGTCATCCAGCTGGCAATGGAGCGCGCCCTGGCCCATGAGGTCAGCCTGCGGCAGGTGTTGGAGATGGTTGCCGAGTTTCGCCAGCGTGATAACGAAACGCCAGTCGTGCTGATGGGCTATCTCAACCCGGTTGAGCGCATGGGCTATGATGAATTTGCCCGAGAGGCGGCCGAGGCGGGGGTTGATGGTGTGCTGACCGTCGATTTGCCACCGGAAGAGGCTGCTGACGTAGTGCCGCTGTTTAAGGCGCGTGGGCTGGATACGATTTTCCTGTTGGCGCCAACGACGACGGCCGAGCGAGCGCGCTCGATTTGTCAGCAGGCCAGCGGCTATGTCTATTATGTTTCTCTGAAAGGTGTGACCGGGTCCAGTGCTTTGGACGTCACCGATGTAGCAAACAAATTGGACATGCTGCGTACGGTAACCGACTTGCCGATTGGCGTTGGTTTCGGCATCCGCGATGGCGCTTCAGCCGCAGCGGTTGCCGAGGTGGCCGATGGCGTCGTAGTCGGGTCTGTGCTGGTCAACCAGATTGCGGCCAATGCCGACAATCCAGACGCAGCGCGCAAGGCGATTTCGGCGATCATTGCCGATATGCGCGGCGCTATGGACCGCTGAACAACGTCCGCTGCCTTGCAGGCAGCGTTGACTGAGCTGACAACAGAGAAGGAAAGGCGATGAGCAACTGGTTGGTGGACAAACTGATTCCCTCCATTGTGCGCTCCGAAGCACAGAAAAGCAGCGTACCCGAAGGGCTCTGGAGAAAGTGCCCGTCCTGTGACGCGGTGCTGTACCGGCCGGAGCTGGAGAAAAATCTGGATGTCTGCCCCAAGTGCAGTCATCACCTGCGTATTGGCGCGCGTCGCCGCCTGGACATCTTCCTTGATGCCGAGGGTCGCCAGGAAATCGGCGCCGAACTTGAGCCGGTTGACCGCCTGAAGTTTCGCGACAGTAAGAAGTACAAGGACCGTCTGACCGCTGCGCAGAAGGAAACCGGTGAGAAAGACGCGTTGATCGTGATGCAGGGCGCACTCAAGGGCTCGCCAATCGTAGCCAGCGCGTTTGAGTTCAATTTCATGGGTGGGTCGATGGGTAGCGTCGTCGGTGCGCGTTTTGTGCGTGGCGCCGAGATTGCCTTGAAAGAGCGCATCCCCTATGTCTGTTTTTCTGCCTCCGGCGGCGCGCGCATGCAGGAAGCGCTGTTCTCGTTGATGCAGATGGCCAAAACCAGCGCTGCGCTGGCCCGTCTGCGCGAAGAAGGTATTCCCTTTATCTCCGTTATGACCGACCCGGTCTATGGCGGCGTTTCTGCCAGTTTGGCGATGTTGGGTGACCTGAATGTCGCCGAGCCCAATGCGCTGATCGGTTTTGCCGGCCCGCGCGTGATCGAGCAGACGGTACGTGAAAAACTGCCGCCCGGGTTCCAGCGCAGTGAGTTTCTGCTGGAGCACGGCGCGCTCGACATGATCGTATCGCGCAGCGAGATGCGTGATCGCCTGGCTGGTATTCTGGCCATGCTGACCGGCGCCCCGGCGCCGGCCAAGGCAGACAGCGCGGAGGCTGCCGAGGCCTGACATGAGTGCACGCAGTCTGGCCGATTGGCTGGTTCGGCTGGAGGGGTTGCACCCCAGCGAAATCGATATGGGGCTGGAACGGGTACGTGTGGTCGCCGAGCGACTGGACGTACTCGCGCCAGCCCCGCTGGTTTTTACGGTAACAGGTACCAACGGCAAGGGCTCAACCTGTGCCGCGCTGGACTCGCTTCTGCGCCATACCGGTCTGCGTACCGGCTGCTACACCTCGCCTCATTTGGTGCGTTACAACGAGCGTGTTCGTCTGGATGGCCAGTTGGCCGACGATGATGGCTTGTGCGCAGCCTTTGCCGCCATTGACGCCGCGCGTGGCGATATTTCCCTGACCTATTTCGAGTTTGGCACCCTGGCGGCGCTCTGGCTGTTCAAGCGCGCCGGGCTTGATGCCGTGGTGCTTGAAGTGGGTCTGGGCGGCCGGCTGGACGCGGTGAACGTTGTGGATGCCAGTGTCGCCGTGGTCACGAGTATCGGTATCGATCATCAGGAGTACCTTGGCAACACCCGCGAGTCAGTCGCAGCAGAGAAGGCGGGTATTCTGCGAGCGGGCCGCCCGGTGGTCAGCGGTGAGCGGGCGTTGCCGGATACCTTTGTACAGGTAGTTGAGCGCCTCGGTTGCCCGCTGGTGCAGCGCGAACGCGATTTCAGCCTGGATGTGCTTGCCGACGGCCAATGGCGTCTCACAGGGCAGGGCGGTTTAGGGGCGTCTCGCGCGCTCAGCTTGCCGCCGGTGCGGCTGCCGCGCGACAACCTTGCTGTCGCACTGCAGGCATTCTGGGCAGCTGGATTGGATATGTCCGATCAGGCCTTGGGTGAGGCACTGGCCTCTGCCTCGGCCACCGGTCGACTGGAGTCACGCGCGCTGGACTGGCAGGGCGTGCACCGTGAGCTAGTGCTGGATGTCGGGCATAACCCGCATGCTGCAGCGTTTCTGGCCGAGTCCCTGCGGCAGCAAGGTGCGCGCCGGCGGGTGGCGGTCTTCGGTCTGCTGGCAGACAAGGACCTGGAAGGTGTGCTGGCTCCGCTGCTTGATCTGTTTGAAGGCTGGTATGTCGCCCCATTGCCAAGTCCACGTAGCCGCCCGGCTATTGAGCTGCAGCGGGCGCTTGAGCGGCAGGGCGCTACAGTCACCACCACGCCTTCGATTGCTTCCGCGTTGGAGCAGGCGCTGACCGACACCTCTGCCGACACTGAAATTGTCATTTTCGGGTCGTTTTTCTGCGTCGCCGACGCCATACTCTGGCTATCGTAATTAGCCGGGGTATCGCGGGATGGATGAACGCCTGAAGCAGCGCATTATTGGTGCTGTCGTATTGATTGTTGCCGCCGTGGTTTTCCTGCCGATGTTGTTGTCGGGGCAGGATGAAACCGTGCAGGTTGAAGTAGAGGTGCCTGAGGCGCCGCTGCTAGACCGTGAGCCCATTGCCCCGGTGCTGCCCGCTGAGCTGCCGCCGACCCCGGCGGTAGCCGAACTGCCGCAAACGCTGGAGCCAGCCCCGCAGGTGCCCGCGCCACAAACCGCTGCGGTAGCACCAGCCCCGGCCCCGGTCGTCGAACCGGAACCGGTGGCTGAGCCCGAGCCGGTCGCGGCTGCGCCCGAGCCTGCGCCTGCCACGCCAGCTGCTGCCGGCGACTGGGTTATTCAGCTGGGTAGCTTTTCCAGCGCGTCCAACGCCGAAGGTTTGAGCCAGACCCTGCGTACCCAGGGCTACAACGCGTATACCCACGGTGCCACGGTGCAAGGCAAGTCCATTACCCGAGTGTATGTTGGCCCGCTGGCGACCCGCGAGGCTGCCAATCGGTTGCGCGACGAACTAGAGCGCAAGCGCGGTAACAAGGGGCTGGTAGTGGCGTATGACGCGGCAAGCGGGCGCGGCTGAGCCTGGGGCCGGCGGCGGTCAGGCAGGCAAATCGGCAGCCGCCGCTGGTGTTTGCCTGTTTCGATGGCGCGGACAGCTCTGCTAGAATGTCGGCCTTTGTTGAGCAGGGTATTTCATCGTGTCTTTGACCTGGGTTGACTGGGCAATCGTCGCCGTCATTGTGGTTTCCGCCCTGATCAGTCTGACCAGAGGTTTCGTCAAGGAAGCCCTGTCGCTGCTGACCTGGGTGATCGCCGGCCTGGTGGCCTGGTTATTTGGTGGTGCGCTGGCTGAGCTGTTTGTTCCTTACATCGAAACGCCGTCGCTGCGCGTCATTGCCGCCTGCTCCATTTTATTTGTCATGACACTGTTGCTCGGCGGGCTGATCAACTACTTGATTGGCCAGTTGGTAAAAGTGACCGGGTTGAGCGGCACTGACCGTTTTCTCGGCATGGTTTTCGGCGCCGCACGTGGTGCGTTGCTGGTGGTGGTGGCGGTTGGCTTGCTGAGTCTGGCGCCGGTCGAAGCCGATACCTGGTGGCGCGAGTCCGTCGTCATTCCGCATTTTCTGCTGGTCGCGGACTGGTCGAAAAACCTCATTCTGCAAATGGCGGGACGCTGATCCGGGTGTCCCGGACTGCACCGCCTCCTAATCAAGAAGGTACTCAGGCATGTGTGGCATTGTTGGCATAGTGGGCAAGTCGAACGTCAATCAGGCGCTCTATGATGCCTTGACCGTCCTGCAGCATCGCGGCCAGGACGCCGCCGGCATTGTGACCTGTGAGCATGGTCGGCTGTTTCTGCGCAAGGACAACGGCCTGGTCCGAGACGTCTTCCAGCAGCGCCACATGCAGCGCCTGGTTGGCAATATGGGGATTGGCCATGTGCGTTATCCCACCGCCGGCAGCTCCAGCTCTGCCGAGGCGCAGCCGTTCTACGTCAACTCGCCCTACGGTATTACCCTGGCGCACAACGGTAACCTGACTAACGTTGAGCGGTTGTCTCGCGAGATCTACGAGTCGGATCTGCGCCATGTCAACACCACGTCGGATTCCGAGGTGCTGCTCAACGTCTTTGCCCATGAGCTGGCGGTGCGCAACAAGCTGCAGCCAACCGAGGAAGACGTGTTTGCCGCGGTTAGCCAGGTACATCGCCGCTGCGTAGGCGGATACGCCTCTGTAGCCATGGTTACCGGATACGGCATCGTCGGCTTCCGTGACCCCCATGGCATTCGCCCGATCGTGTTTGGCCAGCGCCACACCGACCAGGGGGTCGAGTACATGATTGCCTCTGAAAGCGTGGCGCTGGACGTGCTGGGCTTTACCCTGATCCGCGACTTGGCGCCGGGCGAAGCGGTGTACATCACTGAAGACGGTCAGCTGTTCACCCGCCAGTGTGCCGAGAACCCGCAGTATGCCCCTTGTATTTTCGAGCACGTTTATCTGGCCCGCCCTGACTCGCTGATGGACGGCGTATCTGTCTACAAGGCGCGCCTGCGTATGGGCGAGAAACTGGCTGAAAAAATTCAGCGTGAGCGCCCCGAGCACGACATCGACGTGGTGATCCCGATTCCCGATACCAGCCGCACCTCGGCGCTGGAGCTGGCCAACCAATTGGGCGTTAAATTCCGCGAGGGTTTCGTCAAGAACCGCTACATCGGCCGCACCTTCATTATGCCGGGGCAGGCCGCACGCAAGAAGTCGGTGCGCCAGAAGCTCAACGCAATCGATCTGGAGTTTCGCGGCAAGAATGTGATGCTGGTGGATGACTCCATCGTGCGCGGCACCACCTGCAAGCAGATCATTCAAATGGCGCGTGAAGCCGGAGCGAAGAAGGTCTACTTCTGTTCGGCGGCACCCGCGGTGCGTTATCCCAACGTCTACGGCATCGACATGCCAAGCGCCCACGAGCTGATTGCCCATGGGCGCACCACCGAAGAAGTCGCCGAGTTGATTGGCGCAGACTGGCTGCTGTATCAGGATCTGGATGATCTGAAAGAGGCCGTGGGTGGTGGCAAGGTCAAGATTGACGCCTTTGACTGCGCAGTGTTCGACGGTCAGTACGTCACCGGCGACGTCAATGAGCAGTATCTGGACCGCATCGAGCAGGCGCGCAACGATGCCGCCAAGTCGACGGTAGAGCGCGTGAGCGCCATCATCGACCTGCACAACAATTGAGAGCGGCGGCACTTGCCGCTGCACACAGAGGTTTTCAGATGAGTGATCAATGGCAGCCCGGCCGTCTGGACAGCGATCTGGACGGCGTTGGCTTCGACACCCTGGCGGTGCGTGCTGGCCAGCGGCGTACCCCTGAAGCGGAGCATGGCGAGGCCCTGTTCCTGACATCCAGCTACGTTTTTCGCAGTGCCGGCGACGCCGCTGCCTGCTTTGCGGGCGAAGCCGAGGGTAATGTCTATTCGCGCTACATGAACCCGACTGTCCGCACCTTTGAAGAGCGCATGGCGCAGCTTGAGGGCGGCGAGCAGGCAGTAGCAACGGCCTCGGGCATGGCGGCCATCATGGCCACTGTCATGAGCCTGTGTTCGGCAGGGGATCACATTTTGGTGTCGCGTGCGGTGTTTGGTGCGACCGTGAGCCTGTTCGACAAGTACTTCAAGCGTTTTGGCATAGAAGTGGACTATGTGCCGCTTTCTGACCTGGATGCCTGGCGTGCCGCCTTTAAGCCCAACACCCGCATGTTGTTTATCGAGTCGCCTTCCAACCCGTTGGCCGAGCTGGCCGATATCGGCGCGCTGGGTGCGTTGGCGCGCGAGCAGGGTGCGCTGCTGGTGGTCGATAACTGTTTTTGTACACCTGCGCTGCAAAAGCCCTTGCAACTGGGTGCAGATGTTGTGGTGCATTCGGCAACCAAGTACATCGACGGGCAGGGACGCTGCCTGGGTGGTGTCGTCGTTGGGCGCCGCGAGCATATGCAGGAGCTGGTTGGTTTTCTGCGTACGGCGGGCCCAACTCTTAGCCCCTTCAATGCCTGGGTCTTTCTCAAGGGACTGGAAACCTTGCGCTTGCGCATGCGTGCTCACTGTGAGGCGGCGCAGCAAATCGCCGAGTGGTTGGAGCAGCGGCCTGAGGTGGAGCACGTCTATTACAGCGGCCTGCCGTCGCATCCGCAGCACGCGTTGGCCAAGGCGCAGCAGTCGGCGTTCGGTGCGGTCGTCAGCTTTGAAGTGAAGGGCGGTCGCGATGCAGCATGGCGCTTTATTGATGCCACTCGGCTGGTGTCGATCACGGCAAATCTGGGCGATGCCAAGACCACCATTACCCATCCGGCTACCACCACCCACGGGCGGTTAACGCCTGAGGCGCGCGCGGCAGCGGGTATTCGTGACGGGTTGATTCGTCTGGCCATCGGGCTGGAGGAGGTTGATGATCTGAAGGCTGATCTGCAGCGGGGGTTTGACGCTCAGCAATAATCTGTAAAGCAAGCTGCGAGTCAGGTCACACCAAGGCCGCAGGGCGTATCGCTCTGCGGCCTTTTTTATTCTAGTTTTCGGAGGCCGCAGGGATAGTGGCTGAAGTCTGTTCCTTCAGTGCGGCGTTAATCAATCACATGGAGGAAGTGAAGATGCGACAACTACTGACTGCAATGACTCTGGTTATGAGCTGCCTGCTGGTTTCGCCCGTCTGGGCGCAAGAGGGGGCGGGCCCAACCGTCAATATCAACACGGCCAGTGCGGCTGAGCTGGCCGAAGTGCTGCAAGGCGTAGGTGAGGCCAAGGCCGAGGCTATTGTCGCCTATCGCGATGAGCACGGCGCCTTTGGCTCGGTAGAGTCACTGGCGGCGGTAAAGGGGATCGGCGCCAGCACCCTGAGCAATAACGCAGAACGCATTGTGCTCGAATAAGCAGTAAGCCGCATCGGGCGGCGTGCGCCGCCCGATGCAGGTCAGCTGCGCAGACGGCTGACTGCCTCGGTCAGCTGGTGCGCCAGGCGAGCCAGCTGCTCGCTGGTTGCTGCGCTGGACACAGTCTGCTCCACGGTGCGCTCGGTCACGTCGCGAATCTCTACCACGCTTTGAGTGATGGCATCGGCCACCTGACTTTGCTGCTCCACCGCTGAGGCGATTTCGCTGTTGCCCTCACTGATCTGGCTGACTGCTGCGGCAATCTCGTGCAGTGATTCACCGGCGTCGGCTACCTGTTCAACCGATGCATGGGTCAGACCGGCGCTGGCCTGCATGTCTTCAACTGCCACCTCTGTGCCATTTTGCAACGCCTCGATCATTCGCTGAATGTCATCGGTCGAGCTTTGTACCCGTTGTGCCAGTGCCCGCACTTCGTCTGCGACCACGGCAAACCCGCGGCCCGACTCGCCCGCCCGCGCGGCTTCGATAGCGGCATTCAGGGCCAGCAGGTTAGTCTGCTCGGCAATTTCGCGAATCACGCGTACCACGCCGCTGATTTCTTGGCTGTGGCTAGAGAGCTGGTGCATGTGCTCGGTGCAGCGGTCGATGCTGGTGACAAGACCGGTGATGGTTTGGCGCACCTGCAACACCTGATCACGTCCGCGGGTGGCCAGGGTGTTGGCCTGGGTGGACTGGTCGCGTGACAGCGCGGTGCTGCCGGCGATGTCCTGCACGGTGGCACTCATTTCGTTTACCGCTGCCGCCACTTGGTCGGTTTCTCCCTGCTGGGAAACCATGCCATCGCGTACCTGGCTCATCAGCCCGGCAAGCGCCATAGCGCCCTGGTCCAACTCCAGCGCGGCCTGGCGTACGGAAGATACCACCTGCTGTTGAGCCTGTTGCATGGCGTTGAAGGCTCGGGCCATGGACCCTACTTCGTCCTTCGAGTCGGACTGCGCGCGCAGTGTCAGATCGCCGCTGTTCTGCACTGCAATCATCACGTCTCGCAACGCCAGAATGTGCCGGGTGATAAAGGAGATCAGGAGTTGCGACACCAGCAGCACCAGCAGCATCAGCACAAAAACCGTTGCGGCGTATAAGGGTGCTCTGGCCAGCAGCAACTGGGTGAAATCCTGTCGCTCTACCGCCAGCGCTTTGCCGTCACCTGCCAGCCACGCGCCGGTATAGCGCTCGGCCTGTGCGCCGAGTTCACCGGCGTCCAGCCAGCGATTGCTGCCGGTTTGTCCGCCCGGGGCAGTGATCCACTCTATGCCCTCGGCCTGGGCCTGGGTGGCCGGGCTGGCCGCGATGGCCTGAGCCAGCTGCTGCCGCTGATGTTCGATGCTGTGCTGCTCAACCCAAAGAGCAACCAGAACCAGGGCCAGTGTGGCGACAAAAGCGACACCGTTGACTGCCCAAAACTTGTATTTCAGCGGCAGGTGTTGAAGAAAACGCATGCATACTCCAGAGCACGATGGGAACGGAAACGGTCGACAGACTGGCCTCATTCAGGTGCCAGTATCCGTTGTCTTTGTGTTATATCGGTTGATTCCGGTCAAACTTGAAGCGCTCTGTCAGGCACGGCAGAGCGGTAGCTGATCAGTTATACTGCGCGCAGTTTACAAATAAGGTCGCCCATGACTACGCCGTTGGCAAAACCCCTGATGATTGATAACGACGCTGAACTGGCTCGTTGCTGTGCGCACTGGCAAACCTTGCCGTTTGTTGCGGTTGATACTGAGTTTGTTCGCACTGAAACATTCTATCCGATTGCGGGCCTGATTCAGGTCGGCGATGGTGAGCGCGCCTTTCTGATTGACCCGTTGGAAATCCGCGACTGGACGCCCCTGGTTACGTTGCTGCAAGACCCGGCGGTAGTAAAGGTGCTGCACGCCTGCAGCGAAGATCTGGAAGTGTTTTCCCGCCTGTGCGGCGCGCTGCCGGCACCGTTGTTTGATACCCAGCTGGCTGCGGCGTTTTTAGGTATGGATTTTTCAATGGGGTATTCCCGGTTGGTCAGCGAGTTGCTGCGTATTGACCTGCCAAAGGATGAAACCCGCTCCGATTGGCTACAACGCCCGTTGAGCTCGGCGCAAATTGAATACGCCGCCCGCGATGCGCAGCATCTGGCGGAACTCTACCAGATCATGGCTCCTCGGTTGGACGCTGCAGGGCTGACGGACTGGCTGTTGGCCGATACCGCCGAGCAGGTTGCAGCGAGCACGCAGGTGATTGAGCCGGAGCTGGCCTACCAGCAAGTCAAGCAAGCATGGCGCCTGGAGCCGGCCGATTTGGCGATTGTTCAGGTACTTGCCGCCTGGCGTGAGCGCGAAGCCCGTGAGCGGGATGTAGCGCGCAACCGTCTGCTGCGCGAACGCACGCTTTGCCCGCTGGCACAGCGCCGACCCGATACTACCCAGGCATTGTCTCGCATTGAGGACATGCACCCGCGTACGGTGCGGCAAGAGGGCGAGACACTGCTGCAATTGATCCGCGATGGCCAAAACGTGCCGCCGGCCGATTATCCAGCGCGGTTGCCCGAGCCCTTGCCCGCAGCCGCCAACCGGTTGCTGAAGCGGTTGAGGAAGGTAGGGCAGCTCGAAGCCGAGCGCCGCGGAATCGCCCCCGAGATCATGTTGCGCAAGAAGGTGCTGGAAGCCATGGTGCGAACTGGCTACCCGAATGGCCCTTATCGGCTGCCTGACGAGTTGACCGGATGGCGGCGTGAGCTGTTGGGAGAGGCACTGCTGAATGCTGCCAATAATGCGGTGGAGGTAACAGAATGACACTGCCCTGTTCGGTCTATCGGAGCTGTAAACGCCAAGGCATGTACCTGTACGTGTTACGGGATCAAGCGCTGGATGAGCTGCCGGAGGCGCTTGTGCACTACATTGGCAGGCTGGAGCATGCTCTGGACCTGGATTTGGGGCCCGAGCGCAAGCTGGCCCAGGAGGATGTGCACAAGGTGTTGGAGAATCTGCAGACACAAGGGTTTCACGTGCAGATGCCGCCACAGCAGGATGACTATATTCAGCACCTGCCCGAGGAACTGCTGACCCGCAATGACCCGGTTTAATGCGGGTTGAACACAAAAAAGCCGTCGCTTAGCGACGGCTTTTTTGTGTTCTGCGCTGAAGGGTTACCACTCGCGACGCATGTTTTCGACCGAGATTTGCTCATTCAGGGTCCAGTAGTCATAAAGCACACCGACCAACAGCAGGCCGCCGGTGAAGAAGTAGATGATGGCGGTGATCCACTTGCCCATATACAGGCGGTGGGCGCCAAAGATGCCGAGGAAGGTCAGCAGGATCCAGCTGAGATTGAAGTTGATTCGTCCGGTGCGGAAGCGGCGGTCAGCGGCGCGATCCATGCTGGGGATCAGAAACAAGTCGATGATCCAGCCGATGAAAAACAGGCCCAGGGTGAAAAACCACAGGGTGCCTGTCCAGGGTTTGCCGTAATAGAAGCGGTGTGCACCCATGAATCCGAAAATCCAGAGAAGGTAGCCGATAGCCTTGCTGTGGGAATCCGAATACGCCATTAGGGTGCCTCTTTGCAGTGGGTGGTTGTGTAATACTGGTCATAGACCATAAATGATTTCTGGAGTGCCTGCAGCGTGGCAAATAATTCTGCGAACTGGTTCAAGCAAGTGGCACAACGTGCCGAGAGCCTGGGTCAGCAGCGTTTGCGCATTGGCGTCACCGGTCTCAGCGGGGCCGGCAAGACCACCTTCATCACCAGCCTGATTAACCAGCTGGAAAACCACAACAAGGGCCTGCTAGCCCGACGTGCGCCCTTTGACCGGCTCGAGTCGGTACGCTGGCAGCGCGATGATGTGGAGCGTGCCTTTCCTTATCTTGAGTCGCTTGGCGCTTTGTCGGCCCAGCCGGCGCGCTGGCCAGAGTCCACCAGCGACTTGTCGCGGGTGGTGATCGATTTGCGCTTTCGACCGCAAGGGCTGCTGCGCAAGCTGCAATCAACTCGCCAATTGCGTCTGGAGATTCTTGATTACCCTGGTGAATGGTTGCTGGATTTGCCGCTACTGCAGCTGGACTACGGCCAGTGGTGTGAACAGATGCGCCAATGGTTGGAGGCCGAGCCACGTCGCTCGCTTGCTGGCCCGTTGCGCGAAACCTTGTTGAATCTGGATCCGGCGGCGCCGGAGGACCCTGCGCTGCTCGCCGAGTTGACGGAGCAGTGGCGGCAGTTTCTGCAACGCTGTCGCAGCGAGGCCGGCCTGTCGCGCAATCAGCCGGCGCGCTTTCTGCAGCCGGGCAGCGATGTCGCACCGCAGATGCTGCAGTTTGTGCCCTTACTGCAAGCCAATCGACACAGCGCGGGCGAGCAGGGCAGCTGGTGGGCGGTGTGCCAGGCGCGTTTTAATTACTACCGTGATTTCGTAGTGCGTGGCTTCTTTGAGCAGCACTTTCGGCATCTTGATCAGCAGATTCTGCTGGTTGATATGCTTGGCCCTATGGACGCCGGTGAGGCAGCGCTGACCGACCTGCGCGACGCCCTTGAGGCGGTGCTCACCAGTTTTGATTATGGTCGCAGCAGCTTGCTGGCCCGCTTGTTCCGCTTTCGGCCGCGCATCGGCCGGCTCGCGTTTTGCGCCACCAAGGTCGATAAGGTCAGCCCCGAGCAGCAGCGGGCAGTGCAGCAATGCCTGGAGGACCTGATGGTTGATCGACTAGCTGATGTGCGGCATGGCGGTGTTGAGGTGCGAGGCCTGCCGCTATCGGCGATTCGCGCAACGCGGCAGGAAGGCGAGGCGCTGGTGGCTGGGCTGCAGGGTGAAGAGGGGTGGGTGCGTTATCGGCCTGGTGACATCCCTGCGCACCTGCCGCAGTCACTGCAAGTCAGCAGCCCTGATCTGCTGCCGCTGCGTCCGCCGCCAGGGCTACATCGTAGCGAGCCCTTCCCGCACTACCGCATGGACGACCTGATTGCCTGGTTGATTGAAGGAGCCGAGCCGTGAGTAGTGACCAAAAGACCCGGATTCTTGATACCTGGCAGAACGCCGCTGAAGACCCGACTCGTCGTACCGAGCTGCTGGGCGCCGCCGATACCTTGCCCGGCGAGCAAGCCCAGGACGTACCTGAGTTGCCCTCCACACTCAATGCGCCACCACCGAGTCGCTGGCCGCGCCGGCTGTGGGGGCTGGGTTTGGGTGTTGCTTTGGGGGGCGCTGCGCTGCAGTGGGGCGAGTGGACGTGGCAGGCCTGGCAATGGCAACCCCTGTGGGGTGGGCTGGTGGGCGCTGTGGGTACCGCGTTAGCTGGCACCGGGCTGCTGGCCTGGCGCGATCTGCGGCGCCAGCGCCATCGCTTGAGTGAGCTGGAGCAGCTGCGTGGCGAAATGCAGCAGGCGTTGCGTGAGCCCGGCCAGCGGGTAGCGGAAGACTGGCTGGATCGCCTGCAGGGTGTCTACGCGGACAGCCCGCTTGCCCCGCTATTGGCCCGTGCCTGCGCCGATCTGGATGGCTCTCACGACGCGCGTGAGATCAGTCAGCGGCTGAATCTGCAGTTTTATCAGCCAATCGATCAGCGCGCCCGGCAAATCATTCGCCAGGAGTCGGTCAGTACCGGCGTACTGGTGGCGTCCAGCCCATGGGTTGCGGTCGACCTGCTGCTGGTGGTGTGGCGCAATATTCGTCTGATGCAACGGGTGGCGGTGTGCTACGGACTGCCGATTGGCCGCCTTAGTCGCTGGCGGCTGGCACGTCATGTGTTGCGTAATATCGCTTTGGCCGGTGGCACCGAAGTGGCGGTCAGTGCGCTCAGCGATTCGCTGTTGTCGGGCTTGCTGGAAAAGCTGGCGGCACGGGTGGGGCAGGGCGTTGGGATTGGTTTGTACAGCTCGCGGCTGGGGCACTTTACGTTGGACTTGTGCCGCGCGGTGCCGGTAGCTGAGGCGCAGATGCTGGTTGAGGATAACAAGGGCATTATTCGTATGATGAAAGAACGACTGGGGCAACTGAACGATGGGCGCCTATAAGTCGAGACGGCGTTGGCTGGCTGAGCGCTGGCTGGCGGAAAAACAGTCGCAACTGGGCGCACGCTGGGACGCATTGCGAGAGCAGTTGCTGCCGGCCAGCTGGCAGCGGCGCATGCAGCGGGTAGCCGAGCTGAGCGAACAGGAAGCCGTAAACTGGCAGCCGCAAGCTGGCTCGAGCAGCGCGGAACTGCTGGTGTGGATAGCACGGTTGCCGGGTTTTCAGCGCCGTTGGCTGGCGGCGTTACTGGATGCACCTAGCGCGGGCGCCAATACCCTGCTGGAAGCCATCGAGCGCGCCCAGCTGGATTGGCGCAGCCAGCTCAACCCCTTGACCACACACCGCGACTACGCGGCCCAACTGGTCATTCTGGCGGCGCAAATGGGTCTGCAACCCGCCGCCCAGGCTGCTTACCTGGAGAATGAGCAGCGTATCTTCAGCGCGTTGGATGAACTGCTGTTTGCCTCGCTACCCATGCGCCTGCGGGCGCAACTGGCTGGTCAGCACGCGACTGGTAATGGGTTCTACCTGGTCTGGTGGTACGAGAGGCTGATGGCGCGAGCTGGCGAGCCCGGCTTTGAGCTGTTGGATATTGGCGCAGCAGACTGGCCGGACATGCCCCCGGCCTGGCTTGCTCTGGGTTGGCTTTGTGGCTTGCGCTTGCAGCATAAGGCGCCGCGCTGACGGGTGAACGAAACGGCAACAGGCTCCTGAGATCGCTTATAATGGTCGGCTTTGTTTGATTGCCTGGAAAACGACCATGAATTTTGCTGCTCTGCTTGCCGCCTTTGACCAATCCCCTGACCGCAGTCTGACCATTCCGCCAGAGTGGGCCCAGGGCCGCGCCGGGTATGGCGGATTGGTCGCTGCCCTGGTACTGCGTGGGATGCGGGCTAGTCTGAGCGAGCCGCGACCGGTGCGCTCACTGGCGATTACCTTTGTCGGCCCAGTGCAGCCGGGTGAGCCGGTGCAGGTAGAAGCCGAGATCCTGCGTGAAGGGCGCGCTGTGACCCAGGTGCTGGGCCGCGCGGTGCAAAATGGCCAGACCATGTGCATCGTGCAAGGCAGCTTTGGCGCGGGGCGGCCCTCCAGCGTGGATGTGGCGGCTGAGCCGGCGCCCAGCGCGCCTGCGCCTGACGGGTGCCAGCGTACTCCCTTTGTCGAGGGTGTGATGCCCAATTTCTTGCGTTACTTCGACACCCGCTGGACCTTCGGTGATTATCCCTGCACTAACAGCCGCAAGCGCGAAATGGGTGGCTGGATGCGCTTTGATGAGCAGTTCGATCACTTTGACGAGGTGCACCTGGTCGGCCTGGTCGATGTGTGGCCGCCAGCCGTACTGCCGCATCTGAAAGAGCGGGCACCGGCCAGTTCCCTGACCTGGACCATCGAGTTTGTTCAGCCCCAGCCGCCGGTGGGGGCGGATGGTTGGCTGTTGTATAAGGCCACTATCGAGCATGCTCGTGACGGCTACGGTCACTGCTCGGCGATGATCTGGAATCCGGCTGGTGAACTGGTGGCGATCAGTCGGCAGACGGTTACGGTGTTTGGGTAGATTACTGCCGTGCTAGGGTGCTTGTGTCGAGCGGCGTGCAAAAGATTTGGCTTGCTGCTGTAGTGGAACCCGCCTTTCGCCTTTTACGGCGAG
>DBHE01000075.1 GCA_002296055.1 Pseudomonadaceae bacterium UBA836 | reverse complement strand
CCCTTGGCCTTGCTGAAATAAGCCGGCCACTGCTCGGGCAGGAACATCTCTGCGCGCTTGGACAGCAGCATATTGCCGCCAGGAATGACCTGTTTGGCGCGTTTCCACAATTTCTGACCGGTGCCCATGGTGGCCCCCTCGTTACGTATCAGCGTTTGGTTGTCTGTGAACAGCGCCGGGCTGTTCTCCTGCAATGCCTTGACCTGCTGCCAGCTGAAGTGAATGTCCGGCGCAAAGTGCGCGAACACGCGGCGAATCACCTCCAGATCCGCCGGCTCATCCACGGTCCAGCGCCAGCCGGACAGGTCCTGTTCATTCTGCTCTGCGCCCACGCGAAAGTGCCCCGACTCGCGCAGGTAAGGTGTCACGTGCTCGTGATCAAAAGCCGCATCCGTTTGCTCACTGGCCTGCTCCAACGCACGCAAGCTGAACACCTCGATATCCAGCCCGTCCGGATAGCTCGGCGGAGCAACGTTACTGTAATAATCCACGCCTGCAGCGCGATAGCCCCTGACCATGTGATCGACCAATTCAGGGTCAACCAGCGGACAATCACCCGTGATACGCACGACGACGTCAGCCTGGTGTGCTCTGGCGGCCTGCAGATAACGCGCCATGACATCCTGTTCGTCGCCCTGAACACAGGCAAAACCGAGCCGACGTACACAGTCAGCCAGCGGCTCGTTACGCGCATCCACCGAGGTCGCGACGACAATCTGATCAAGCTCGCGGGCACGCGCCAGGCGCGTCAGCAGCAGCTCGATCATGGGCACGCCGCCGATGGGCTTCATTACCTTGTCGGGCAGGCGGGTCGAGCCCATGCGAGCCTGGACGATTGCAACGGTTTTCATGCTGTTTTCCACAGTGCGGGGTTAAGCAATGCCGGGTCGGTAGTGCCGAGCTCGGCGGGTACCGGCGGGCAGTTGCCTGCGGCCGCCTGAAGTATCTGCTGCCACTGCTGCGCGCTATCTACACCCACCACCACACGCTCGATAAGCGGCTGGTTGAGCGCGTAACGCAGGGTGGCTTGCAGCGGCGACAGCTGGTGTTCTTCCAGCCAGCTGTCCCAGCAGTGCCAGAGTGACTGCCAGCGCTCAAAGCTGGCAGGACGTTGCTCGCGGTTCATCAACAGCAACCCCTGCAGGAAAATCGAACGCACATGAAGTGCGGTACCCTGCTGAGACAGGCGCTGCAACCAACCGGACTCATCAAGACGGTGATCAACAATGTTGTAGGGTGCCTGCACCAGATCCAGCGCAAAACGCTGGCACAGTCGCTCCAGCTCTTCGCCATCATAGACCGATGCTCCGATACGCCCCGCCAGGCCCTGCTCACGCAGCCCCAGCAGCGCAGCGTAGAGCGCATCACCCTGCGGCTCCAGCAGCTGCGCCGGACGGTGTAACAACACCGCATCAACGCGCTGCAGCCCGAGCCGAGCAAGTGACTCGGCCAATTGGCATTCCACCCAGCCAGATACGTCGTCGCAGGCATCGGGGATGGCCGACAGCTTGGTCACCACCTTAAAGCTGCTCAGATCAAACTCGCCCAGCACACGCTCGCTCTCACCGTAAGCAATCGCCGTATCCAGGGTATCAACCCCGGCCTCACGCGCGCGCTCGAGAATCTGCCCTACCTCCTCGACACTCACCTGGCCCTGCTGGTTGGCAATGCCATAGGGCAGGCCGAACTGAACAGTACCCAGTGCCAGCTTGCCAGTTACTTCACGCGTGCTCATTGTGCAGTTTCCCGAGCCAGAAACAGCCCATACGTCGACCGTTCAGGGTGACATGCTCACGCATGAAACCCTCCACCGTGTAACCGGCCTTGAGGAAGATACGCAGCGACGCCAGATTATCCTCGTAGCAACCAGCCTCCAGCCGGTGCAAACCCAGCGAATCAAACCCATAGGCCGTAATCAAACGCACGACCTCACTGGACAGTCCCTGCCCCCAACATGCCTTGTCGCCAATAAAAAGGCTGACCTGACCGCGCTGGTAGTGGCTGTTGACGAAGCCCAACTTGACGTTGCCCACGTGTCGATCGCCCTGTCGCAGGAAGATGCCGAACAAATGGCTGGCCGGATCCGCGTTGCACTGTTCGATAAACGCGCGACAGCTTTCAACGCTCTGCGGGCTGTGGCGAGTCTCGAGGTACTGGTTGACCTGCGGATCATTCATCCAGTCCGCATAGGTCTGGGTGGCATCTTGTGCACTCAACGGGCGCAGGTAGACACGTTCGGTGGCGAGTTCAGCCATGGCAGACCTCGGCCAGGGTCGCGACCACCTCATCCTGCTGCGCTTCAGTCAGGGAGTGGTACATCGGCAAACTGATGGCTTCTCGGTAATACGCCATCGACTGCGGAAAATCGTCGGCAGCAAAGCCCATGGCCGCGTAATACGGCTGGGTATGTACCGGAATGTAGTGCAGATTTACCCCGATACCACGCTCACGTAGTTGCTCGAACACCTCACGATGGCTCAAGGTAATCTTCTCCAGCTGCAGTCGGATTGGGTACAGATGAAGGCCGGAGTAACTGTCGGCGTGTTGCCAGGGACAGGTGACGGGCAGCGCCGCCAGCTGCTCGTCATAACGGCGAGCGAGCGCGTGGCGGCGAGCAACAAAGTCATCCAGCCGAGCCAGCTGGCTGACACCCAGCGCCGCCTGCAGCTCGGTCATGCGGTAATTGAAACCCAGCTCGATCTGCTGGTAATACCAGGGGCCATCAGACTCACCGACCATCAGCGACGGATCACGGGTAATACCGTGACTGCGGTACAGCGCCATGCGCGCCGCCAGCGTTTCATCATTGGTGACCGCCATGCCGCCTTCGGCGGTAGTGATGATTTTCACCGGATGAAAGCTGAAAATAGTGATGTCGCTGAAGCGACCGCTACCCACATAGTCACCCTGGTAGCGCCCACCAATGGCGTGCGAGGCATCCTCGATCACGGCAAAGTCGAAGCGTTTGGCCAGCGTGCCAATGGCCTGCATGTCGCAGGGCTGGCCGCACAGGTGCACCGCCACCACTACCTTGGGCAGCCGCCCCTGCTTCTCGGCCTCAATCAGCTTGTGCTCAAGGGCCACCGGACACAGGTTATAGGTACGCGGATCAATGTCGACAAAGTCCACCTGCGCGCCACAGTAAAGAGCGCAGTTGGCCGATGCCACAAAGGTCACCGGAGAGGTCCAAAGCCAATCGCCCTGCCCCAGCTCCAGCGCCAGACAGGCAATATGCAGCGCCGAGGTCGCACTGTTGACCGCCACCGCGTGAGTCGCACCGACCTTGCTGGCCAGAGCCTGCTCAAACTGCGGCACCATGGGGCCCTGCGTCAGAAAGTCCGAGCGCAGGACAGCAACCACTGCCTCGATATCCTGCTCGCTGATCTCCTGGCGTCCGTAGGGGATCATCTATCAGATACTCCCGATCTTTTCTCGGTTAACGTCGATCCACTCCTGCAACTGAGCGTCGGTCATCCACTCGCTGTTGTTGTCACTGGCGTAGACAAAGCCCTCAGGCACCTTCTTGCCATCCTTGATCCGCTTGGGGCAGGTAGCCCACTCGTGGATGGTCGGCAGAATCTTGAAGTGCTCGGGATACTCGTAGGTGTAGTAAGCATCTTCAGCGCTGATCATCTGCTCGTGCAGCTTCTCGCCAGGGCGAATACCGATAACCTCCTGACGGGCATCCGGCGCAACCACCCGCGCCAGATCGGTCACTTTCATCGAAGGGATCTTCTTCACGTAGATCTCGCCCCCTTCCATGTCGGCAAAGGCATGCCAGACCAGCTCAACGCCTTCTTCCAGGGAGATCATGAAGCGCGTCATGCGCTCATCGGTGATCGGCAGCACCCCCTTGTCCTTGATCGACATGAAGAACGGAATGACCGAACCGCGCGAGCCCATGACATTACCGTAGCGAACCACGGAAAAACGGGTGCCGTGCTCGCCCGAGTAGGAGTTGCCGGCAACAAACATCTTGTCGGACGCAAGCTTGGTCGCGCCGTACAGGTTGATCGGCGAGCTGGCCTTATCGGTGGACAGAGCGACAACACCTTTGACGCCCTTGTCGATACAGGCGTCGATCAGGTTCATCGCGCCGTTGATGTTGGTTTTAACGCACTCAAACGGGTTGTACTCGGCGGTCGGCACAATCTTGGTTGCAGCGGCATGGACCACATAGTCCACGCCATCCAGCGCCCGGTACAGGCGGTCTTTGTCGCGCACATCGCCGATAAAGAAACGCAGGCGCGGGTCGCCTTCATACTTCTTCGCCATATCCCATTGCTTCATTTCATCACGGGAGAAGATGATGATCTTCTTCGGGTTGAAGCGCTCCAGCGTCATGGGGACAAAGGTGTTGCCGAACGAGCCAGTGCCGCCGGTGATTAAAATGGTCTTGTTGGTCAGCATGGGGATCCCCTTCAGAGCAGATGCGTTTGGATGGCACGAGCAACCCGCTCGTTGGCCATACGATCACGAGAGCCAAAAACCCAAGCGAAGTAGGCTTCGCGCTGGGCAGCGTAAGCAGCCTGATCGGCCATGGCACGGTCCAGTACAGTTGAAAAATCCGGCGACTGATCACCGATATACAGCTTAGGACCGCAATCATACAGGGTAAGCAACTGCGACAGGTCGTCGGGATGCATGGCTTCGCGTTCGCCAATCTGGCGTATGACGTCTCGCGAGCACTCCGGGGTTTCTATCATCAACTGCGGAATATCATAGAACAACGCCTCCTCGCTGGGCGAGTTGGCATCAGAGACCACCAGATCTGACACCGAAAGCACCTCCGACAAGGCGCACTCGCTCAAATCCAAGAAAGCGTTTCCACGTTTCTGAATCAGCGCGCGCACCCGTTTGAAGCTGTCCCTATCAGCGCGGCGAGAGGTCAGCGACTGGCTTGGATGAGGACGCAGGATCAAATTGAATTGCGGCGCTGCAGTATTCACCAACTGCTCCGCTGCTCGCTGCCAGGAACCAAACCCCCGCCGGCTTGAGGTGTAAAGCACTGTCTGGCGCTGCGGATCCAGTCCTAACCGCTGTAGCACTGCTGCACGCTGCTGCGAAGAGCGTTCCGGATACTCGCAAAATGGCAGAAAGCCAGTGTCGACGATATTGAGTTTTGCAGCTTCGGGAAAGCGCTCAAGCATGGCCTTCATGCGCGGCCCGATAACACACAAGAGGTCAAAGTGACTGTTGCGTAACAGTGCCTCTTTGCTAAGCATCATGTACGTACCATGAAAGACAGTGCCCTTTTTTGCACTATACGGCTTGAGGAATTCGCCATAGGGCGAGCCCGTCACAATTGCCTCCGCTTCCTTCAGCAGCCTGTTTCCTCGCACCAAAAAGCCGAATCGTTTGGAGTAACGAGACACGTCCAAATCCGGATACAGGCGTTCAAAAGCGCGTAACGTCGAAGTGCGGTTAGACACGAAAGTGCCAGGCAGCGCCCGCGCAACCTGGGCCAAGTGCGGTACCGCCTGAAACATTTTGGAAAAATAGACAACGTTATTAACTGTCAAAAGTCACTCCCTGCCGTCCTCGGCATCCGTCGCCAGGCTATCCGGTTGGCCAACATTGCTGGACCGTTCCATAAATCCGTCCGCACAAACTCAAAGACAGCGATCAGCCAGAAATTGATGTTGCGTGAGGCATTCGCTCGTCGAGCCATGCGGCAAGCGGGCTTCCCTGTGGCCAGTTACGAATAAAGCGTTGGCGGTCGCGCTGCCAGGCCAACTGCCAGCTGCGGTCACTGCGATGCTCTTTCATTGCGTCCAGGTCGATCAGCGATACGCGCCCTTGGTACCAGAGCAGATTGGTGGCCTTCAGGTCCCCGTGACTAATACGGGCCTGCACCAATTGCCCAAACAGGGTCAGCATAGCGTCCGCCGTTTGCGGCGAAGGGACAACCTGGCCATCCACTCCCAGATGCTGCAACAGGTCGACGCCCGCGCAATAATCAGTAATCAGCCAGGCACGATGCCGCAGCGGGCCAAAGCGTTGTTCGATCATCGCAAGCGGCGCCGGGGTGGCAATACCAAGAAATTGCAGGCGATGCGCGGCCAGCCAGGAGTGCCACGCTCGGCTGGGCCGCCAGAAGCGCTTGAACCAGTGGGCCACGCTTTTAATGTTGTAGCGTTTGATCACCAGCTCGCGCCCCTGCTGAGTGAAGCGCGCGACGGTGCTACTGCCACCATCCTTTAGCAGGGGCTGATCATCAAAGGCCTCGTCCGGGCGGGCCAGCAGTCCACTCAAACTGTCCAGTTCCTCACGCACCACCACGCAAAAGCGCCGCCAGGTGCGGCGCACCGCGAACGCCGTACAGTCTCGCAAGGTCTTGCTGAGGTAGTCGTTCAAGCGACGCTGGCGCACCTGCGTCACCTGCCGCGCCAACCTGTCCGGGTTGAGCGCAAGCGGGTTGTGCTGCAGGTAGTCGACCAACAGCAGCTCACCCAGTGCGTCCCATTCGGGATCCAGCTGAGCTAGAAATATCGCCAGATTGTCTTCGACCTGTTCAGCGCTAAGGGGCTGGCCGGCTGACAGCGCCTGTACGGCGTCACCGTCAATCACATAAAGTTGCTGTTCTTGTAGCAGGAAGTTACCTAAATGCAGGTCGGTCTGCACCAGGCCTTTACGATGCATGTCGGCGATCAACGCCAGCGCCCGACCGAGCAGAGTCATGGCTGCGCTATCACCCGCCGCACGACTATCGAGTAGCTCCCACTGCTGCTGCAAACTACGGGCACCGTCCAGGTAGGCGGTCAACACAAAATGAATACCGTCAGGCATGGCTCCATGGCCATACAACGCCGGGGTGGCAACGTCTTGGGCCTCAAGAGCAACAAGCCCTTCAACCTCGCGCTGACAGTGGCGCTCTGCGCCCCCGGCGATGAACAGCTTCAACAAGCCCGGCTGACCCGCGCAATCCACTTCTGCGACAAGGCGCTTGCCGGGTAAAACCCGCAGCCAGCGCAACACGTGCACGTGACCTTGGGGTAACTCGAACTCGCAGGGCAAAGGTGGCTGCCGGCCAGATGCACGTAATTCAGCCAACAGACTCATGCGCCCCCCTTGCTAGCAGTGCGCTGCAAAAGACGATTGATAAAACTGCGCGCCTCGGCGTCCACACGAGCCTTGCCCAGATAGGCCAGTATGAAGCGCAAGCGTTGACTGCGGCTAGGCTCCGCACTGCGGCGATGCAGCGTCTCAAGATCTCTAATGTAGTCGCGCTGGCCAAAGAGAGCACGGCGGGTTGTCTCCAGATCGATAAGCCGAGCACCCGCACCATCGGTGTGCAGCTTGAGAAACAGGTGCTTGGGATACAGGCTGTTATGGATGAGGTTGGCATTGTGCAGTGCACGGACCAACGCCGCAGCCGAGCGAATGAGCATGCGGATATCCACAGCTGCAAGCCGGCCCCAGCGCTCAAACCACTCATCCAGCGGCGCATACTCATCCAGCGCGCGCGTCATCAGAACGGCTTGAGCACGGCCTTCAACGCGCCGCTCAGCAAAAAAAGCAGCCTCCAAGGCGGGAATACCCTCGCGGGCATACCGCTGGATCGCGCGAAACTCCCGTGCAAAGGTCGGCTCACCCAGAGGCCGGCTTAACGTGCGTGTGCAGTGGTTTTCTTGGCGTTTGAGGTAGAAGCGCTGAGGTGTACCGTTGGCATCCTCCAGCTCTAGACGGTGGACACTGCTCCAGCCTCCCCTGCCAGTGTTCGGGGCGTCCACAGCGTCCAGCTGCAGCGACAGTAATGCGTCCAGTGAGTCGAGTCCATGACGCTGCAGCACCTCGTGGGCATTGACAGCAATAAAGGGCTTGGGAGTCATTCTCGTCCCTCGAAAAACGCGAGGATCGCACGTAACTGCTTGCGATCTTCGCCATCCAGGCGAGCCTTGCCCAGATACATCTTGTAGAAAGCCAGCCGCCTTGCGCGGCTGAGGTGACGTTTGGCCAGTTTGTCGAGGCAAGCCAGGTCCTTGATGATGCGATAGCGCAGCATCGGCCCCCACCAGAAACTGCCGCCCGGACAGTCAATCAAATAAACACTGGCCAACGGCTGCCCATCCACCAGCAAGTTGCGCCACTTAAGATCATTATGGGTAAACCCCTGGTCGTGCATCATACGGGCAGCGCGCGCGACCTGTAGCGAGACATGCGTGACCCACAGCCGATTTTTTAGTCGTTCGTCGGCATTAGCGGCCAAGTCGGCCAAGTCACGGGTGGCAGGTAAATCTTCCGTGATCAACGCACCGCGCATAAAGCGCCCTGCCTGTCGCTCCAAGCCAAAAGCTACCACCTTGACGGAGGGTATGCCCCACGCGTGGAAACGCAGCAGGTTTTGCCACTCCGATTGCACCCGCCAGCGCCCAAGATACTGCCTAAGCCCCTTGCCGTTGCTCGTGTATCGTTTGAGGTAGTAGTGCCGATCACCCACCCAGACCTTGTGCACGCTACTGATGGGACTGAATGTGATCAATTCCCCTTCAATAGCAAACACACTATCAAGATCGGCAAATAACCGCCCGCTTTCCCCGGTGGCGTACTCGGGGTTCAAGGTCCAGCGCTTCATACCTCGGTCCCAGGGGCGTACTTGCGGGCAAACCGTGCTTGCAGTTTCTGGGCCTTGCGCTCAAGCAACGCCAGCAGCGGTGCTTCACGGCGCAGCGTCTCGCGCAGCGGGTCGGCAAAGTAGCTGCGCAGAAAGCGCAACTTATCGCGCCGGGTCAGCCCGATCTCCAGCGCCGAGAAATACAGGCCGGCCAGATCTTTATCGCGCCAACGCCGTGGCACCTGGGCTCGAATCTGGGCGCGATGCAGGTCAATGATCGACAGTTTGAAGTTGTGCGGATTCACCGGTGTGTCGGTATGCAAAAGAAAGTGACAGATATAGCAGTCGCGATGATTGACGCCGGCGCGATGCATCGCGGCGGTCATGCTGGCTACCCGTTCAATCAACGCCCATTTAAGCGGCGCAGACGGCGGAGCCGTGCGCCAATCTCGGCTGTAGTCTTCCAGACTGATGGTCGGCGCCAGCTCTTCGGTAATGATAAACGAGTGCTGCGCGGCCGGATTGCTGCCACGCTCACCAAACGCCACAGCCGTCATGGTGTCGATACCGGCAGCGGTCAACGCCTGGATGGCCTGCCACTCCTGGCCGGCACCGAGCACCGGACGCTTGAGCGTGGACCAGTTCTTGAATATCTCGCCCCAGCCCACGCCGCGGTGAATCTTGACGAAGTATCCACGCCCAGCCACGACAGTGCGCAGGGTACGGCGCGCTTCCAGCTCACGAAACACTTCGCCTTCCAGCGCTTCAACCGCCACAAAAGCATCCTGCCCGGCCCAGAGGCTGGCAAAGGGTTCGTACAGTTTCAGCGATTCGCTCACGCGCTCTCCCCGAGTATCACATCAGCCGCGCGTTCGGGCAGGCTATAGAGGTCCGCCTGGTCAGCAAAACGCAGCGCATTGTCTCGCCACTCCTTGCGCAGGGTCGGGCTACTCAGCATATCAGCCAGCATGCTGTCTAATTGGCTCTGGTTGAAAGGTGATGGCACAACCAGCCCGCAATCCGCTTCGCTGATGTAGTGCGCGTAACCGCACACGTCGGTAACCAGCACCGGCAATCCGGCAACGAGCGCCTCGAGCAGCACGGTACCCGTGTTCTCGTTATACGCCGGGTGAATCAGCAGGTCCGCGCCCAGCAAAAAGCGTGGTACATCGCTGCGCCCCGCCATAAACACAACCCGATCACCCACCCCCAGCGAGCCTGCAATACGCTGGAATGCACTGGCATCATCCTGACCGACCACCATCAAGCACGTGCGCTCTCGCAGCGCCGCGGGTAGCGCGGCCAGGGCGCGAATAGAGCGATCGAGCCCCTTGGTGACAAAACCCGAGCCGATCTGTACCAACAGCAGCTCATCCTCAGCCAAGTCAAACTCGGCGCGAAACGCGGCGCGAATCTCGGCGGCGTTGGCAGGTGCTCGCCGGTCCGGAGCGATACCCGGCGGCAGCAGATGGAAACGATCCAATGGGGTTTTATAGTGCTTGGTGAATAACGGCTGCTGCAGCTCGGAGATCATCAATATTTGAGTACTTACCGCGGGCGAGAAGACAGCCTTTTCATAGGCCGCGTAATGTCGGTAGCGGTTAAAAAGCCGGTACAGCGGGCTGCGTTGGGTCTGCGCCTTGTCGACAAAACAGGGGTCGGCGGCGTAATACACATCCAGCCCAGGCATCTTGTTAAACCCTACAACGCGATCAACTGGCCGCTTGGCCAAGTCTGCCTTAACCCAGTGGCTGAACTTCTCATTGCGCCGATGGTTGCTAAGCGCCTTGACCGGCACCTCAACCACCTCGAAACCCGCCGGGACATCGCCCTCCCAGCTTCGCGTATAAACACGAACCGCATGGCCACGCGCCTGACAGACCAAAGCGATGCGCATGAAATCACGCTGCAGCCCGCCGAAGGGGAAATATTTGTAGAGCACAAATGCCAGCTGCATCAGACAACTCTCTTATTGGGCAGCAACGACTGCAATTGCTGCATGACCCGATCCGGGTTCAGACGGGTAAAGCATAGCGGCTGCTCGCGGGTCAGGTCGAACCGGCGAGCATCTTCGGGGGTAGGCTGATAGCTGCACTGCTTGCGCAAACAGGGCGCGCAGGCAAAGTCGCTGGCCAGATGCTGCTGCACCGCGCCGTAAGCACCGGTAAAGCCAGGGTTAGTCGGACCGAACAGCGATAGCGTAGGCACATCCAGCGCCGCAGCCAGATGCCCCAGCCCGGTATCAACGGCCACACAGGCGCTGGCACCCGCCAATTGCCGGGCAACGTCGCGCAGCGGCAGGCGCGGCAGAACGACGGCACCTTCGAGCCCTTCGGCAATGCGCAGAGCACGGGCCTGCTCATCCAGGCTGCCCCAGGGCAAACGCACCTCGACACCCGCAGCGACCAATTGCTCAGCCAACTGGCGCCAGTACAGCTCAGGCCAGTGCTTTGTGACCCAGGTGGTGCCGTGCAGCAGCACTACATACGGCGTGGTTGCCGACTCGGCGCCCAGCGCACCGCGATCCAGCCCGTAATCGCCCAGCCCTTCGGCTGGCGTATAGCCCAGCGCCTGACCGAACAGCTGGCGAGTGCGCTCCACCGCGTGCTGCCCCCAGGCAACCGCCAGCCGGCGTTGATAGAACCGAGCGGCCAGCGGCTCTCGCGCTGAGCTCTTGTCCAGGCCGACCACCTCGGCGCGCGCGTAGCGGGTCAGCCAGGCGCTCTTGAGCAGCCCCTGGGCGTCAATCACCAGGTCGTATTGGGTATCGCGCAGGCGGCGCTTGAAGTTGCCCCACTCGCCGCTGCGCACCGCCTGCAGCGGCTTCTTGCGCCAGCGCCGGATAGCAACGGGAATAACAGCATCCACGGCCGGGTGCCAGGACGGGATCTCGGCAAAGCCCTCCTCCACCACCCAATCAAAACGGATGCCGGGAATGGCACGTGCCGCATCGGTCAGCGCCGGAAGGGTATGAATGACGTCCCCCAGGGAGGACGTCTTGATCAGCAGAACGCGCATGCGCTTCAGTTGTCCTGAGGATCAGACAGCGGGTTGCCGACCAGCCGGTCCAGCGCCGCATTGACCTGCGCGGGCATCAGATCACGCAGGCAGTTGTAGTGCCCAAAGCGGCAGGTGCGGTCGAAACAAGGGCTGCAATCAAGCCCCAGCTGCAAGGTCTCTACCCGGTCAGCCAGCGGCGGCGTAAAGCCGGGCGAGGTAGAACCGTAGACCGCGACCAGCGGACGATTGAGCGCAGAGGCTACGTGCATCAGCCCCGAGTCATTGCTGACCACCGCATCGGCGCAAGACAGCAGGTCAATGGCCTGAGCCAGGCTGGTATCACCGCAGAGGTTGCTCGCCTCCTCGCGCAAGCCCGGAATCAGGCGACCGCGAATCTGCTCGGCCACCGCGTGGTCCTTCTTCGAGCCAAACAACCAGACCTGCCAGCCCTGACGGATATGCGCATCGGCCACCGCCGCGTAGTGCTCGGACGGCCAGCGCTTGGCCTCGCCAAACTCGGCGCCCGGACAGAGGGCCAGCACCGGACGATCCAGCTCCAGGCCAAAATGCTGCAAGGCCTGCTCGCGCGAGGCAGGGTCGATCTGTAGCGCCGGGCGTGGATAAGGCTTGGGCAGTTCAATACCCGGCTCATAGGCCAGCGCCATAAAGCGCTCGATCATCAGCGGATAGGCTTGCTTGTCGAGCTTGCGCACGTCGTTCAGCAGGCCGTAGCGCATTTCGCCACGCCAGCCAGTACGCAAGGGAATATCGGCAAAAAAGGGTACCAATGCCGACTTAAGGGAATTGGGCAGCAGGATAGCCTGATCGTATTGGCCGCGCAGGCCACGGCCTATCTCGCGCCGGGTGCGCAGCTCCAGCGCGCCATGCCCCAAGGGAAAACTCAGGGCCTGACGAACCTCAGGCATGCGTTCAAGGATTGGCCGGCTCCAGTCGGGCGCCAGCACATCGATCATGCAGTCATCACCGTGTCGCTGCTTCAGGCAGGTGAACAGCGTTTGCGCCATCACCATGTCGCCGACCCAGCTGGGACCGATAATTAGGATGTTCATAAGCTTCCAGCTTCAAGCTGCAAGCGACAAACCCCGCACGGCGCACGACTGCTTGCCGCTTGAAGCTTGCCGCTTGAGGCTATCAACCTACCAGCGTCCGCCACTCGGCGTGTTCTGCGGTCTGGCCGGTAACCAGATCGAAGTACGCCTTTTGCAGTTTCTCGGTGATCGGGCCACGGCGGCCGGCGCCGATCTGACGGCCGTCCAGCTCGCGGATCGGAGTTACTTCAGCGGCAGTACCGGTGAAGAAGGCTTCATCAGCGATGTAGACCTCGTCACGGGTGATGCGCTTCTCAACCACCGGAATGTCGAACTTGGACGCCAGCGCCAGCACAGTCGCGCGGGTGATGCCGTTCAGGCAGGCAGTCACTTCCGGCGTGTAGATAGTGCCGTTCTTGACGATAAAGACGTTCTCGCCGGAACCCTCGGCAACGTAGCCTTCCGGGTCCAGCAGCAGCGCTTCATCAGCACCGGCGGATACCGCTTCCTGCAGCGCCAGCATGGAGTTCATGTAGGCACCGCTGGCCTTTGCACGGGTCATGGTGATGTTGACGTGGTGACGGGTGAAAGAGCTGGTGCGGATCTTGATGCCGCGCTCCAGTGCTTCTTCGCCCATGTACGCACCCCAGTGCCATGCTGCGATAACAACGTGCACTTTCAGGTTGTCAGCACGGATACCCATGCCTTCAGATCCGTAGAACACCAGCGGGCGGATGTAGGCGGTTTCCAGCTTGTTCTCACGTACCACAGCGCGCTGAGCTTCGTTCAGCTGCTCTTTGGTGAAGGGAATTTTCATACCCATGATGTGAGCGGAATCGAACAGGCGATCCGTGTGCGCATCCAGGCGGAAAATGGCGGTGCCATCCGGGGTGTTGTAGGCGCGCACGCCTTCGAATACGCCCATGCCGTAGTGCAGCGAGTGAGTCAGCACGTGCACATTGGCCTCGCGCCAGGGAATCATTTCTCCGTCAAACCAGATTAGACCATCACGATCGGCCATCGACATAGCAGCCAGCTCCATACGTATCTATTCAATCAGTCATGCGTTCTTGGGTTCTGCCTGAGCGCGCCCGCGCCAATCACCCCTGATGTTCGGTGGTTGGCTGCTGAGGAGGCAGCACCTGCTGCCAGAGCTTGATGACCCCGTGTCGGAAGTCATGAAACTGGTCGCCGCTTACTTTGCCCGGCTGATTCTGTAGAGCCAGGCGATGAGCTGCAGCCCGGTAGGCCTTGTAAGCCTCCTGCAGGCCGCTGACATCCTCACCGGCGATCAGACCGGCGTTTTGCAGCTCATCAAGAATCCTGATGTTATCTGTGTAGCGCAGTAATTCGGGGTACCGGCACGACCAGGCCAGAACCGCATATTGCACCATAAATTCGATGTCGACGATACCACCTAGGTCCTGCTTGAGATCAAACAGCTGGGCGGCAGTAAAGGCGTCCGCCGTGCTGCCGGCCCGGGTGACCGAGGTGCCCAGGTTGTCGCGCATCTTCTGGCGCATGTCGCCCACCTCGCGCGCCAACGCCTGCTCATCACGCTCACGCCCCAATACCTGGGCACGCAGGGCATCAAAGCGGGCAGCCAATTGCTGACAACCCACCAGCGCCCTAGCACGCACCAGCGCCTGATGCTCCCAGGTCCAGGCCTCGTCGCGCTGGTAACGCGAGAAGGAGGCCAGCGAGCTGACCAGCAGACCGGAGTCCCCCGAGGGGCGCAGGCGCATGTCGACCTCGTAAAGCGCACCGGAGACCGTTTGCGTGTTGAGCATATGAATGATGCGCTGCCCCAGCCTGGTGAAGAACTTGCTGCCTTCGATCGGCTTGTCGCCATCGGTATCGCGCTGCGGGTCACCATCGTGAATGAACACCAGGTCAAGATCCGAGCCATGCCCAAGCTCGATGCCGCCCACCTTGCCGTAGCCCACTACGATAAAGTCCAGCTCGCAGCGTGAGCCGTCGGGCCGTGCCGGTCGACCATGGCGCGCGACCATTTCGCGCCAGGCCAGCAGCAGCACCTGCTGCAGGATCGCTTCGGCAACCCAGGTCAGGTAATCGCTCACCTTCATCAGCGGCAAGGTGCCAGCAATCTCGGAGGCTGCAATGCGCAACACGTGGGCGCGCTTGAAGTAGCGCAGGGTTTCCATCTGCTGCTCAAGGTCGTCCTCGGGGATACGCAGCAGATGC
>DBHE01000102.1 GCA_002296055.1 Pseudomonadaceae bacterium UBA836 | reverse complement strand
CCTGCCCAAGGACTACCTCAACCCAGAGAAAGCCTATCTGGCCGGCAGCAAGACGCTGGATAGCGACGAGCTGCCCTTCGACTTTCTGATGAACGCCCTGCGCCTGGTCGATGGCGTGCCCAGCGCCTGGTACGCCGAGCGCACCGGTCAGTCGCTAGACAACATCGTTGCCACCCTCAAGCAAGCCGAAGCCAAGGGTCTGCTGGAGCCCTGGCAACAGCAACTGCGCCCGACCGAGCGCGGCCGGCTGTTTCTTAACGATTTGCTGGAAATGTTCCTTTAGGCCGCCACCAAGCCAACAAGCCAGCTGTGAGTTACCATGCGTAGCATCAATAGACCTTGCCGCATGAACGGCCAGTCCGCAGAATTGTCTCATTAAACAGGCACACCCACCCCGGAGGCCCGATGAATCCCTTCAGCTTTGCTACCACCGCGCAGATTCTCTGCGAGTCCGGCTCCGCCGCCCAACTGGGCGAGCTGTGCAAGCTGCGCGATGCCCACCGCGTGCTTATCGTTACCGACCCCGGCATCACCAAGATCGGCCTGCTCAATGACGTGCTGCCGACCCTGGCCAAGGCGCAGGTTGCCGCCGAAGTATTCGATCAAGTAGAAGCGGATCCGCCGGAGTCCGTGGTGCTGGCCGCCGTTGAGCAGGCCAAAGCCATGCAGGCAGAGCTGATCATCGGCTTTGGTGGCGGCAGCTCGATGGACGTGGCCAAGCTGGTCGCCCTGCTCGCCCACCCCGACTGCGCGCAGACCCTGCAAGACATTTACGGCGTGGGCAACGCCCGCGGTCAGCGCTTGCCGCTGATTCAGGTGCCGACCACCGCAGGCACCGGCTCGGAGGTGACCCAAATCGCGATCATCACCACCGGCGCGACGACCAAGATGGGCGTCGTCTCCCCGATTCTGCTGCCCGACCTGGCACTGCTGGATGCCGACCTGACCCTGGGCCTGCCGTTCCACGTGACCGCCGCCACCGGCATCGACGCCATGGTGCACGCCATCGAGGCCTACACCAGCAAGCTGAAGAAGAACCCGCTGTCCGACATGCTCGCCCGCGAAGCCCTGCGCCTGCTGGCCGGCAATCTGGATGCCGTGGTGCAGGACGGTCAGAACCGCGAAGCCCGTCAGGCCATGCTGCTTGGCGCCCTGCTGGCTGGTCAGGCCTTTGCCAACGCCCCGGTCGCCGCCGTCCACGCACTGGCTTACCCGCTGGGCGGCCACTACCACATCCCGCACGGGCTCTCGAACGCGCTGGTGCTGCCGACCGTGATCGAGTTCAACGCGCCGGCTGCCGCGCCGCTATACGCCGAACTGGCGCCGCTGATCGTTGGCCCCGATCTGGTGCCGGGCGATGCCGACAGCCTGACCGAACAGCTGGTGCGCGCCCTGGGCGACCTCAGCCCACGCTGCGGCCTGCCCAGCCGCCTGCGCGATGCCGGCGTGCCCAAGGACGCATTGGAAATGCTGGCCAAGGACGCCATGCTGCAGCAGCGTCTGCTGGTCAACAACCCGCGCGAAGTCACCGAAGCCGACGCGCTGGCGATCTACAACCTGGCCTACTGAGCCGCAAGCGGAGTATTCATGAGTACAAGCAAGCCCACGCGCAGCGATTACCACTACCTGCACGCCATCACCACCCGCTGGCACGACAACGACATCTACGGCCACGTCAACAACGTGACCTACTACAGCTACTTCGACAGCGCGGTAAACAGCTGGCTGATCGCCGAGGGCGGGCTGGACATCCACGACGGCGACCAGGTCGCCTTTGTGGTCAGCTCCAATTGTGACTACTTCGCCCCCATTGCCTTCCCCGATGCCATCGAGATCGGCGTCAAGGTGGCGCGCCTGGGCAGCAGCTCGGTGCATTACGAACTGGCCGTATTCAAGCAAGATCGTGAAGAGGCCTGCGCCGCCGGTCGCTTCGTCCATGTGTTTGTGGACCGCACCAGCAACACCGCCTTCCCCATCCCCAACCGCTGCCGCGCTGCCCTTGAGCGCCTGATGGACCCGATCTGATGCGCCGCCGATTGCTGTTGCCGCTACTGCTTAGCCCGCTGCTGATTGCCGGCACCAGCCACGCCGAGCCAAAGCTGCAGAATCAGGTGCAAAGCTTTGATGTCAGCGGCGCCAGCGTCGATACCATCCGCGCCAGCCTCAACCGCCAACGCCAGCACAGCGCCAACCGGGTCAACTGGCGCTTCAACTGGGAGTCAACGCCCGGTCAGTGCCGTATTACCGACGTGCAAACCGAGGTCAGCGTGACCCTGCACCAGCCGCGCCTGCTGCCCGACCCGCAGCGCCCGGCCAGCGTGCAGCGGCAATGGGACGCCTATCTGCTGGCATTGCAGGCCCATCAGGAAGGGCATGTTGAGTTGGCACTGAACAGCGCCAGAGACATAGAACGGGCCATTATGGCCCTGCCGCCAGCCAACTCCTGCGACCAGCTGCAAGCCAGCGCCAACGCTACCGGCCGCCGCCTGCAGGAAAAGCTTGCCGCTGATGACCGCGAGTACGACGAGCGCACCCAGCAGGGCACGCTAGAGGGCGCGCACTTCCCCTGACGCCTGCAGGGCCGCAGCAAGGGCGGGGGCAGGTAAAAGCGTTGCCGAGGCAGGCAGCGCAAGGCAAAAACCAGCGAGGCAGCGGAGTTTACGAGCTGTAAACGAGCATGCCGAGCTGGTTTTTAACGCAGCGATGGCAACGCAGGTAGCTTTTAACGCTCCCCTCAGGCCATACCACCCGGCGCAAAGATCTCAATCCAATACCCGTCCGGGTCACGGATAAAGGCGATATTGTGCATCTTGCCGTCCTGTGGACGCTTCACAAAAGACACACCCAGCTCTTCAAAACGCGCGCAGGCTGCTTCCAGGTCCGGCACAGCAAAGCCAATATGGCCAAAGCCGCGTGGGTCTTCGTTACCGTTGTGGTAGCTGAATTCAGGGTCGTCTTCGGTACCCCAGTTATGGGTCAGCTCCAGCATGGCCGGGCGGCCGAAGGTCTGGTGGGTGCGTTCAACCGGGTCGTCTGACCAGGTGTCCAGCGCATTGCTGTCGACCGCCGCCAGAAAGTACAGGCTGAACTTGCCCGCCGGAAAATCCAGCTTCTTCACCAGCGTCATACCCATAACACGGGTATAGAAATCCAGCGTCGCCTCAGGGTTCTTGATGCGCAGCATGGTCTGGTTGAAGACAAAGCCCTCGGTGGCCGCATCGCGGTTCTCACACAGGCCCGGGGCAGATTCAAAGTGACGGCTCATGGCAACAGCTCCCATTGGGTAGAAAAAGCCAAAGCCTAACACTGAAACGCCCACACACAGAACGTGCGCGGGCGTCGGATTCAGTCAGCAGCGCGCCAACTCTCACGCTCGAACAGCAGATCGTTGAGAAACGTTGCCGAGGCAGGCAGTACAAGGCAAAAGTCGCCGGAAAAGCGCAGTTTACAAGCAGTAAATGAGCATTTTCCGGCGGCTTTTAACGCAGTAATGCCAACGCAGGTAGTTTCTCAGCGATCTGTCAGCGGAACTTGCGCTCCTCCCACCAAGGATAGAACGCCGGTTTGTCCGTGCTCGGACGCAGCTTGAACTCCGGCGCACGCTTCTCCAGGAAGGAGCTGACACCCTCTTTCGCGTCCTCAGACTCACCCATAAAGGCAATCGCACGGGAATCCACAATGTGCGCTTCCATCGGATGATCCGCCGCCATCATGCGCCACAGCAGCTGACGGTTCAGCGCGGCAGACATGGCGGAGGTGTTGTCGGCAATTTCACGGGCCAGTTCGCGCGCCGCCGGCAGCAGCTCATCCGGCTCGTGAACACTGCGCAGCAGGCCGCCCTTGAGGGCTTCTTCGGCGCTGAATACGCGACCGGTGTAAACCCACTCAGCCGCCTGCATCGGGCCGACAAGACGCGGCAGGAACCAGCTGGAG
>DBHE01000066.1 GCA_002296055.1 Pseudomonadaceae bacterium UBA836 | reverse complement strand
AGACGCGGCAGGAACCAGCTGGAGCAGGCTTCCATGGTGATACCGCGGCGGGCAAACACAAAGCCAAACTTGGCATTGGTCGAGGCCATGCGAATATCCGCCGGCAGGCTCATGGTCACGCCCACACCCACGGCCGCGCCATTGAAGGCAACGATGACCGGCTTGGTGCACTCGTAGAGTCGCAGCGACACAGTGCCGCCGCCATCACGCAAGTCATCACCCTCGGGCTGATCCTGACGCTTGTGGCGGTTGAAGGTATCACCGCCCTTCTCCAGATCCGCACCGGCACAGAACGCACGGCCCGCGCCGGTCATGATGACAACCCGTACCGCATCATCGGCATCGGCGGCATCAAAAGCCGCAATCAGCTCACGCCGCATCTGGCCGTTGAAGGCGTTCATGCGGTCAGGACGGTTCAACGTCAGCGTGAGGACACCGTCCTCCACCTGGTAATCGAGGGTTTCGTAAGTCATCTGGGCTCTTCCTGTTTGTGCAAATGCGGCCCAGTGTAGAACTGGTCGGTCACGGCAACCAGTTGAGTTACCGAGGCGTATGTGGGGGTATTGGTGGGGTGGATAGGTGGCGGGCGGGTGAGGTACCGATAAAAATCCCCACGGTTATGAGGATTCAACGGTGCCATGCCTCCAGTCGCCGCTAATCCGCACGACCATGGGGATTTCTGCCCCCTGGCGCACTCGTCTCATCTGCGTCCCCTGCCATTGCGGCGCGGCATCCCTCCCTAGGACCAACACCGGCCCCATGCTTGCTTGCCGGCAGGCTCCTGGCTCTTGTACTCTCCCGTGGCTGACCCCGCGGAGTAGTGTTTTGCAGATCGCACCAGGCTATCGAGCCGACATTGAGGGACTCAGGGCGCTCGCCGTTATCCTGGTTATCCTGTACCACTATGCCACCCCTGGTTTCAGCGGCGGCTTTATTGGCGTGGATGTGTTTTTTGTCATTTCAGGCTTTGTGATTACCCAGCTGCTGCAGCGGCGCCTGGCCAATGACGATTTCCGTTTTGCCGACTTTTACGCTCGCCGCCTGCGCCGCCTGGTGCCGGCGTTTCTACTAGTTTCCACCGTTACCTTTGTGGTGATCTCGCCGTTCTACCTCGGCGAGGATTACTACATCTTTGCCAAGAGCTGGCTGTCTTCGCTGGGCGGGGTGAGCAACTTTTACTATTTCCAGGAGCTGAGCCAGTACTTTGCTCCGGAAAGCCGGTCGCTGTCGCTATTGCATACCTGGTCGCTGGCGGTTGAGGAGCAGTTCTACCTGCTCTGGCCGCTCGCCCTGTATCTGGCCTACCGTTTCGGCAAAGGACGGAGCGCGCATTGGCCGTTTGCGGCGGCGCTGGTTATCGCCTTTGCCCTCTCGGTGTACCTGGCCGCCACGCACCCTACCGCCGCTTATTACCTGCTACCCGCGCGCTTGTTCGAATTTATGCTGGGCACTGGCGTTGCGCTGTTCAGCCGCCAATTGCCGGCGCTGGGGCACCGCGCCGCGCAATGGATTGCCGCGCTGGGGTTGGCGCTGATCTGCCTTACTGCCACTACCCTGACCGCCAGCGATCACTTTCCTGGCTACAACGCTCTGTGGCCGACGCTGGGCGCAGCGCTGGTGATCTACGCCGGGCTGCATCAGCAGGGCACGCTGACTGCGCGGCTGCTGAGCCTGCCGGTCATGGTGTTTCTCGGCGGGTTGTCCTACTCGCTGTACCTATGGCACTGGCCGCCGGTCGCCTTAATGCACTACCAGCTGATCGAGCTGACCTGGCTCAACCGACTGCTGCTGATCGGCGGGGTGCTGGTCTTGTCATGGCTGAGCTTCCGCTATGTGGAAAACCGCTACCGACACCGGCCATGGAGTTTCAAGAAGTCCTTTCTGCTACTGCTTCTGCTGCCCGCGCTGTTCATCTGGGCCATCCAGTCGACCATTCGCATTGCCGATGACCTGAGCTTCCGCATTCCGGAGGAGCGTCGCGCGCTGTATCGCATCATTGTCCAGAGCCACACGTCCGACCTGTACGAGGACTGCTTCGACAGCAGCCCAAGCAACTTTGATAAGACAGACGCCTGCCTGTTCGGCGCCGCGCCCGCCGATGACCAGCCTGACAGCATCCTGATTGGCGACTCACATGCCCTTGCCATGCTGGGGTTTGTCGAGCAATTGATTGGCGATGACTACGCCATGCTGGCGGTGACCATGGCCTCGACCCCGTTTATCAGCCCAGAGCACAACGCCGAGGCGATGCTCGACCCGGAGAAGCAGGCGCGTAACGCCGCGCTGGCGGACTATCTGCAAGAGCGGCCGCTGACGGTGTTCGTCAACGCCTGGTGGAATGCTTACCTGCACACCCCCGCTTTCCAGGGCTATTTCCTGGACACCCTGGCCTGGCTGCAGGCCCAGGGCCACAGCGTGATAGTACTCGAAGACCCGCCCGAGTTACCCTCCGCGGCGCACGCTGGCTGCGCGCTGAAAAACGTGGACGACTGCTCGATCAGCGCTCTTGAGGCTAAGCAGAAGCAGGCCAACTTCCTGCGCTTCAAAGAGGCTGCGCAGCAGCGCTTCCCGGCTATTCGCTGGATTGACCCACGCCAGGTGCTGTGTGATCAGCAGCGCTGCCAAACCGTGTTGAACGGCACCCCGCTCTATCGAGACGACAACCATCTGAACTATGTCGGCTCGCAGGCGATCGGCCGGGAATACATCCAGCGTTTCGGCAACCCCTTGTCGGCGACTGAGGCGCCCTGACAGCCGATTCATCATCAGGCTGTCATCTTGTTGTCACCTCCCTGTCGCACTCTGTCAGCCCCGATATAGAGCCGTCAGATTAACGAGGTGTGATATGTACTCCCTTTGCCGCTCCCTGTGCCTGGCCGTGGCGCTGCTGCCCGGGCTGGTATCCGCTCACGCCTTGGAGGTACATGGCTCCAACACCATCGGCGCAACCCTGGCACCGATGCTGATGACACAGTTTCTGCAGCAGCTGAGCGGCCAGCCGGTAACCAGCGCGGGTACCGGCACCGCCAACGAGACCATCTTGAGCACCCAGCAAGGCGGCCAACCGCTGACCGTGCTGGTGGCAGCCCACGGCTCCAGCACCGGCTACAGTGCACTGGCCGCAGGGCAGGCAGATGTCTGGGCCGCCTCAAGACGGGTCAAGGGCAGCGAGGCCCAAGCCATGGCCAGCCGGGCCGACCTGCTCAGCGGCGAGAGCGAGCACATCATCGCCATCGACGGCCTGGCGATTCTGGTGCACCCGTCCAACCCGGTGGAGCAGTTGAACATCGACACCCTGGCGCGCATCTTTGCCGGCGAGATCAGCAACTGGGCAGAAGTTGGCGGGCCGGACCGGGCGATTGATATCTACGCCCGGGATGAGCAATCAGGCACCTGGGACACCTTCAAGGAACTGGTACTGGCCGGGCGCTACAGTCTGAGCGAGAGTGCACGTCGCTATGAGTCGAATGACCAGCTGTCTGACGACGTGACCGCCAACCCGGGCGGCATCGGCTTTGCCGGCTTTGCCTCGGTACGCAGTGCCAAGCTGCTGGCCATTGCTGATGGCGAAGCGCCGGCGCTCAAGCCCAGCAAGCTAACCGTAGCTACTGAGGATTACCCGCTGTCGCGGCGCCTCTACCTGTACACCCCGGGCACCGGTGGCGAGCCGCTGGCACAGGAGTTTGTCGCCTTTGCCCAAAGCGAGGCCGGCCAGGCGCTGGTGGCCGAGTCGGGCTTCTTTTCACAAACGCCCTTCGCCGTGGACCCGGTGATGGACGACAGCGTACCCGACAGCCTCAAGCGCCTGACCGCCAACTATCAACGGCTGTCGGTCAACATCCGCTTTGACGAGGGCCACACCGACCTGGACAACAAGGCCAAGCGCGACCTGCTGCGCATTCAGCAATACCTGGCGCAGAGCGGCAAAAGCAGCCGCGACGTCATGCTGATTGGCTTTGCCGACCAGCAGAGCCATGAACTGCGCGCGCAAATGATCTCCGAGCTGCGCGCCCTGTCCGCCGCCAAGGTGCTGCGTGAGATGGGGTCACCGGTACAGGGGCATATCGGCTACGGTCACTACAAACCGGTAGGCTCGTCGGGCGGAGAAAGTGGCGCGCGGCGCAATGGCCGGGTTGAGGTCTGGGTACGCCGCTAAGGCGTGCCCTGCATTGCCCCGTGCTACTGGATTCCCGCCTGCGCGGGAATGACGGCTGGGTGGAGTGGCGGATATAGGCGTCAAAGATCGGCCTGGTGCCGAAGCGCCTAAATACCTGCATATAGCGCCTACCAGAGAGGTCGAACACCCGCTCGACCAGCGTACCTTCATGCAACGCCAAGGCCGAGCAAACGCTCGGCCCTCAAGGACCGTTCAGAGGGCCGCGGTTACACCAACGCGTCCACCTACTCCTCGTCATCCCCGCGCAGGCGGGGATCCAGTCAGGCGAACAGCGCGGGCAACCGGCTGATCAGTCGACTCGCTCGAACTTCAAGTCCCACACCCCGTGGCCCAGGCGCTCACCGCGGCGCTCGAACTTGGTGATCGGGCGTTCTTCCGGGCGCGGCACATAGCCCGCTTCACCGGCCTGGTTGCGGTAACCGGGGGCAACGTTCATCACTTCCAGCATGTGCTCGGCGTAGTGCTCCCAGTCGGTGGCCATGTGAAACACGCCGCCCACCTTGAGCTTGCGACGCACCTGCTCGGCAAAGGCCGGCTGCACAATGCGGCGCTTGTGGTGTTTCTTCTTATGCCACGGGTCCGGGAAGAACAGCAGCAGACGATCCAGGCTGCCATCTGGAATGCAGCGGTTGAGCACTTCGATGGCGTCGCAGTCGAACACTCGCACGTTGCTCAGCCCCTCAGTCAGCAGGCCATTGAGCAGCGCGCCCACGCCCGGGCGGTGCACTTCAATGCCGATAAAATCCTGCTCAGGGGCAGCAGCGGCCATTTCCAGCAGCGAGTGGCCCATACCGAAGCCGATCTCCAGCGTACGCGGCGCGCTGCGGCCAAACAGGGCGTCGAGATCAAGCATGCCCTGATCCAGTGTCAGGCCAAAGCGCGGCCAGCCCTGGTCGATGCCTTTCTGCTGGCCCTCGGTCATGCGGCCTGCGCGCATGACGAAGCTGCGAATGGCGCGGCGCGGTGGGCTATCAGGGGTGGAGGTCTCTGCGCTGTCGGGCAGTTCGGGCGTATCGGACATGGGGTGCTCGGTAATGGTCGGATAAAGCGGCGCCCCGCAGGGCGCCTGACAGAAGGATAGCCTGCTTAGCGCAGGGTGCCGTCCAGCGGCGAAGACGCCGAGGCGTACAGCTTGCGCGGCATGCGGCCAGCCAGATA
>DBHE01000154.1 GCA_002296055.1 Pseudomonadaceae bacterium UBA836 | reverse complement strand
AATGGCCGGTACACGGCCGATGATTTCATAGCCGGCAAAGGCTGCCAGCAGGAAGATATACAGGGCAACAAAGCCTGTGATAGTGACACTCATATCCATTTTTTAAATCCTCAAGCCTGCTCTTCAACAGCAGCGCGCGCTGCATCGTTGCGGATCTCGCCGTCGTGGGTCAGCACTGAACGGGCCAGCACTTCATCTTCCCAATCCAGTGTTAGCTCGCCTTCCTGCACCATCAGGCCGACCAGGGCCAGCAGGTTGCGGGCATACAGCTCGGAGGCGTGCTCAGCCAGGTGGCTGGCGATATTCAGTGGCGCAACGATGGTTGCCGGACCGACTTCAACGGTTTCGCCAGGCTGAGTCAGAGGCGTGTTACCACCGCCCTCGGCTGCCAGATCGATGATCACCGAGCCGCTCTTCATGCCCATGATCTGCTCTTCGGTCAGAATCTTGGGGCTTGGCTTGCCGGGGATGGACGCCGTGGTGATGATCGCGTCAGCCTGCTGCACATGGCGGGTCAGGACTGCTTGGACCTGCTGCTGCTCTTCTTCGGTCAATTCGCGAGCGTAGCCGCCTTCGCCGACTGCAGACACGCCGGTATCGACAAACTTGCCGCCAACCGACTGCACCTGCTCACGTACTTCAGGGCGAACGTCGTAGCCTTCAATCATGGCGCCCAGACGCTTGCCGGTAGCCAGAGCCTGCAGGCCAGCAACGCCCGCACCCATGACCAGAATCTTGGCCGGACGCAGCGAACCAACCGCCGTGGTCATCATCGGCAGAATACGGTTGAGGTGAGTGGCGGCCAGCAGCGCGGCGTAATAGCCTGCCAGTGCCGCTTGCGAGGACAGCGCGTCCATGGCCTGGGCACGCGTGATGCGCGGAATCAGCTCCATGGCGAAACAGGTGATACGGCGATCACGCAGCGCCTTGACGACTTCAGGCTCGCGCTGTGCGTAGATAAAGCTGCACAGGATCGACCCTTCCGGCATGGCTTGAATATCTGCAACGCTCGGTGGCTGTACCCGGAAGAACAGACGGGTATCCGCCGGTGCGGCACCTACCGAAGCGCCAGCGGCAGTGAAATCCGCATCGGGAATACGGGCCGCTTCACCGGCTCCGGCTTCCAGATGCGGCTCGATGCCGAGCTTCTGCAGCTTGGCAACGACCGCCGGCACCAACGCCACGCGTTTTTCGTGGGGTCGGGTTTCTTTTGCGATGTGTAATTGTATTGGCATGGTGACTCCTCACAAGAGATTGCGCGCAAGGATACACGACAGGCCAGCCGCCGTCGCCTCGTAACGAGACGATTCAGGATTTTGTTAGGGCAGTATTAACCAACCCCAGATGCCCTCCACCGACGCTCATGCATGCAGCGCAATGCCTCTACTGCCGGCCTGAGCGCCAGAGGAAACGGGCAATGACTCAACGCGGTACAAGGGTGTTTGCCGCATCAAACTCGCGCTGACATTCACGCATCAGTTTTTCGTTGTCGTGCTGCCAAGGGTGAAAATCCTCGCGGTAGAAGTCCCGGTAGGCCACCATCAGGCTGGAGAAAAACCCGCCCCGCCCCCACAGCCAGCGCATGCCCTGATACCACAGGCGCATGTCCATCAAGCGACCGTCCTTACGCAGCATGTGCCACATACCGCGAGTGACATCGCGCAAGAAAAACCAGGTCGAATAACGCATGGCCTGGCGCAGTAGCTTGCGGTCGCCACATACCTGCATATAAAGGTCAAAAGCGACCGCCTTGTGCTCAGTCTCCTCCAGCGCATGCCAGCGCCAGATGCGTCGCATGGAGTCACTAGCACCCTCAAACCACCGCAGCTCGCGCAAGACAGCGTCTGCCATGATGGCGGTGAAATGCTCCATCGCCACCGTACCGGCGAGCCGCCGCTGAGGCGACAGGTGCTTGTTTGCGTAGGCGATGCGTCGCCGCACCGGTTTAGTCAGCGCTTCCACATCATAGCCAAGAGCCTGCAGGCGGTTGTTGTATTCGATGTGCTCCCGACTGTGGTGCCCTTCCTGCCCGATAAACCCCCGAATCAACGCCTGCTGCTCGGGATCGCTGACCTGGTCACGAAAATACCTGACAGAGTCGATGAAAAAACGCTCGCCATCGGGAAACAGCAGCGACATGGCGTTAAAGAAATGGGTTTTGAATGGATCACCGCCGTGCCAGTGGCGAGGCAACGGATCGGGCAGATCAAAGTCGATACGACGTGGCTGAATACTCAGTGCCGGGGGCGTTACTGCAGTCATGACTCACCTCGTTTGCTGTGCGCTGTTGTTATCGGTGTTGCATCGTGCATCGCTGTGACCAACCTATCCTCTGCCCTTTTCTTTAATTTGACAATACCCATTCTCAGATTGGCATTACTGGCGGCTCAGCGCAGGGCCGCTACAGTGAGTGGTAACAATCTGTTTCAACGTTGTGACATTGATCCTTGGGGGACGCCATGAATGCGGTGATAGACGCTTTAAACACAATTTTCTGGGGTTATGTGCTGATCTACGGCCTGCTGGCGGTTGGTATCTTCTTTACCATCCGCCTCGGCGCTCTACAGTTTTTGCACTTTGGCGAAATGATTCGCTCGGTTATGGGGGCACGCCAAAGCGACAAGTCCGGCATTTCGCCCTTCCAGGCTTTATGTACCAGCCTGGCGTCCCGGGTCGGCACGGGTAACCTCGCAGGTGTGGCGGTAGCGCTCTACCTGGGCGGCGCCGGTGCGATTTTCTGGATGTGGATGGTAGCGCTGGTCGGCATGGCAACAGCCTATGCTGAAAGCACCCTCGCTCAGCTGTATAAGGTGCGCGACGGCGCCGGCCAGTACCGCGGCGGGCCGGCGTTCTATCTGTCCAAGGGCCTGAAGGCTCCCTGGGCCGGCAGCATTTTCTCGGTCTGCCTGATCATTTCCTTTGGCCTGGTTTTCAACGCGGTACAGGCCAACTCGATCGCCGACGCCATGGAAGGCGCATTCGGTTTCAACAAGCTGATGGTTGGCGTTGCCCTGGCGGTACTTGCCGGCATCGTCATCTTCGGCGGCCTGCGCTCCATTGCGCGCTTCGCCGAGTTTGTCGTGCCCTTTATGGCGGCCGCCTATGTATTGATGGCCCTGGTAGTACTGGCCATGAACTACAGCGAGGTGCCTGGCGTACTGGCAACCATCGTCAGGAGTGCTTTTGGTCTTGAGGAAGCCGCAGGCGGTGTCGCCGGCTCGGTGACGGCAGCCATGCTCAATGGCATAAAGCGGGGCCTATTTTCCAACGAGGCTGGCATGGGCTCGGCGCCCAACGTCGCGGCAACCGCCACACCCAACCCACACCACCCGTCATCCCAGGGCTTTGTGCAGGCCACCGGGGTATTTATTGACACCCTGGTAATCTGCACCGCTACCGCGGTGATGATTCTGCTCTCGGGCGTACTGGAGCCGGGCAACGGCGTGACTGGCACCCAGCTGACACAATTGGCTATGGAGGCGCATATCGGCGACGCCGGACGCTACTTCATCGCCTTCGCCATCCTGTTTTTTGCCTTTACATCCATTGTGGCCAACTATTCCTACGCCGAAAACGCCATGATCTTTCTCGGCCTGGGCGGCAAAGTTGGCATGCTGTGCCTGCGCTGCGCGGCATTGGCAATGGTGGTCTGGGGGGCGTATCAGGCGGTTGGCACCGTCTTCAACGCTGCTGATGCCTCGATGGGGCTGATGGCCACTATCAACCTTATCGGCATCCTGTTGCTGTCAGGCACCGTAGCCAAGCTGACCAAAGACTATCTGGCCCAGCGTAAAACCGGGGTGGAACCCGTCTTCCGCGCCGACGATTACCCTGAACTGAAAGACAAGATCAACTCCGATATCTGGTATTGATCAACGTGGTAACCGTGTTAGCCCGCTGCGCTGCAGCGGGCTAACCTTTGATTTCCTGCAACGAATTACCGCCGTCCACCACCAGCATCTGCCCCGTCATGTAGCTGCAGCCTTCGCTAGCTAAAAACAACGCAACCCGTGCTACTTCATCCGGCCGACCAGGGCGGCCAACCGGCGTGTGTCGCCCGGCTTCCAGCTCAGCAGGCAAACTGGAGGGGGTGTGAATCCAACCCGGCGCGATGGCGTTGACCGTAATACCCTGCCCCGCCACCTCATGGGCGATGGAGCGCGTCAAACCGACCATGGCCGACTTGGCGGCGCTGTAGCCTGCGGTGCCCGGGAAGGTCACCAACGGCCCGGTGACCGAGGCGATGTTGATCACCCGGCCAAAACCTGCCGCCAGCATATGCTGCAGCACCGGCTGACTCACATGCACACAGGTATTGAGGTTCAAGTCGATTTCGCGCTGCCAGTGATCAAAGGCCATACGGTGAAACAAATCACCAATCGGCTCTTCAATGCCTGACTGGGACATACCGGCGTTGTTGACCAGAATATCGATACGCCCAAACTGCCCCATGATCTGCTCAACAAGCTGGGCAGCCTGCTCGGGGTGAGTCAGATCCGCGACCACAGCGAGACTCCGACTGCGCTCCGGGTCCAGCTCGTTCTGGCGCTGAAAAATGCGATTGGTGGTTGACGTCAAGACCACGGTAGCGCCCACTGCGTGGAACATCTTCGCGATGGCGAAGCCGATACCATCGGCACTACCGGCACCGGTCACCAGGGCCACGCGGCCCCGGAGGTCGGTCATGTTATGCGGCATTATTCCGCCAACCGCCAGGTCGTGCCGCCCTTGCCGTCTTCCAGCACCACACCCATGGCGGTCAGCTGATCGCGAATACGGTCGGATTCGGCCCAATTCTTATCGGCACGGGCCTGCAATCGTGCTGCGATCAACGCTTCCACCTCTGCAGCGTCGACCTTACCGGCAGCACCTGCCTGCAAGAAGGCGTCCGCATCCAGCTGCAATACGCCCAACACCTCGGCGAGCTGGCGCAGATGCGCCGCCAGGCCAGCCGCTGCAGCAAGGTCGGACTCTTTCAGGCGATTCACTTCACGCACCATTTCAAACAGTACGGCGCACGCCTCTGGGCTATTGAAGTCATCATCCATGGCCGCAGCAAAGCGCTCAGCAAAGGCCTCGCCGCCAGCCGGCGCTGCATCAGGCAAGCCCTTTAGCGCAATATAGAAGCGCTCCAGCGCACCCTTGGCTTCCTTGAGGTTGTCTTCGGAGTAGTTGATGGCGCTGCGGTAGTGGCTGGAGACCAGCAGGTAGCGCACCACTTCCGGATGGTACTTTTCCAACACCTCACGAATGGTGAAAAAGTTGCCCAGACTCTTGGACATTTTCTCGCCATCAACGCGCACCGCACCGGCGTGCATCCAGGCTGCAGCGTACTGCTCGCCGGTGGCTGCTTCGCTCTGGGCGATCTCGTTCTCGTGGTGCGGGAATACCAGATCCGGGCCACCGCCATGGATATCGAAGGTGTTACCCAGGCAGCAGGTGGACATAACCGAGCACTCGATATGCCAGCCAGGGCGACCTTCACCCCAGGGCGACGTCCAGCTCGGCTCACCCGGCTTGGCGGCTTTCCACAGCACAAAATCCAGCGGGTCCTGCTTGGCTTCGTCCACCTCGATGCGCGCGCCGATTTTCAGATCTTCGATCTTGCGACGGGATAGCTTGCCGTAGCCTTCGAATTTGCCGACACGGTAATACACGTCGCCGTTACCCGGCGCGTAGGCATAGCCTTTGTCGATCAGCGTCTGAATCATCGAGAACATACCCTCGATATGCTGACTGGCACGCGGCTCCTGATCAGGACGCAGCACGTTCAGGCGCGCCTCGTCTTCGTGCATCGCCGCGATCATGCGTTCGGTCAGCTGCTCGAAGCTTTCACCATTTTCGTTGGCGCGCTTGATGATCTTGTCGTCAATGTCGGTGATATTGCGCACGTAGGTCAGGTCATAGCCGCGATGGCGGAACCAGCGCGCCACCACGTCGAACGCAACCATCACCCGCGCGTGGCCAATGTGGCAGAAGTCATAGACCGTCATGCCGCAGACATACATCCGTACCTGATTGCCAACCAGCGGCTTAAAGGTTTCCTTGGTCTTGCTCAGGGTGTTGTAAAGTGCGAGCGCCATCAGCCCCCCCAGGAGTCGCGCAGAGTAACGGTGCGGTTGAAGACCATTGCACCGACCTTGGAATCGCGCGAGTCGACGCAGAAGTAGCCTTCACGCTCGAACTGGAAGCGGTCATCCAGCGTTGCCTCAGCCAGCGACGGCTCGGCGCGGCAGCCGCTCAGCACCTGCAGGGACTCCGGGTTGATGTTGTCGAGGAAGGTGGTGCCCTCTTCGCCCTTATCCGGATTGGCGGTGTTGAACAGGCGATCGTACAGTCGCACCTCACACTCAACGCTGCTGCTCGCCGGCACCCAGTGAATCACACCCTTGACCTTGCGGCCTTCCGGGTTCTTGCCCAGGGTGTCCGGGTCATAGCTGCACAGCAGCTCGACGATGTTGCCGTCAGCGTCGGTGATCGCTTCATCCGCGCGAATCACGTAGCTGCCACGCAAACGTACTTCACCGCCCGGCACCAGGCGCTTGTAGCCCTTCGGCGGATCGACCATGTAGTCCTCACGGTCGATGTAAATCTCACGCTCAAACGGCAGTACGCGCTCGCCCATGTCCTGCTTGGGGTGACGCGGCAGACGCAGCTCTTCGGTCTGACCTTCCGGGTAGTTGGTGATGGTCACTTTCAGCGGCTTGAGTACGCACATGGCGCGCGGTGCATTGGCATCCAGGTCGTCGCGGATACAGAATTCGAGCACGCCCATATCAACCACACCGTCAGACCGGGTCACACCGATGCGCTCGCAAAACTCGCGAATGGCAGCCGGCGTGTAGCCACGACGACGGAAGGCGCTGAGCGTAGACATACGCGGGTCATCCCAGCCGTCAACGTGCTTTTCATCGACCAGTTGCTTGAGCTTGCGCTTGCTGGTGACGGTGTAGTTCAGGTTCAGACGGGCAAACTCGTACTGACGCGGCTGCGCAGGCACCGGCAGATTAGCCAGAAACCACTCATACAGCGGGCGGTGGTCCTCAAACTCCAGCGTGCAGATTGAGTGGGTAATGCCTTCAAGGGCATCGGACTGGCCGTGGGTGAAGTCATAGCTCGGATACACGCACCACTTGTCACCGGTCTGATGGTGATGGGCATGGCGGATACGGTAGATGATTGGGTCACGCAGGTTCATGTTCGGCGCGGCCATATCGATCTTGGCGCGCAGCACCTTGGCGCCATCGGCGAACTCACCCGCGGTCATGCGCTGGAACTGATCCAGGTTCTCGTCAACGCTACGCTCACGGAAGGGGCTGTTTTTGCCGGCTTCAGTCAGGCTGCCGCGGTATTCACGCGCTTGCTCGGGGGTCAGATCGCACACATAGGCCTTACCGGCCTTGATCAGTTCAATGGCCCAGGCATGCAGCTGGTCGAAGTAATCAGAGGCATAACGCACCTCACCACCCCACTCAAAGCCCAGCCATTCCACGTCAGCCTTGATGGCGTCGATGTACTCCTGCTCTTCCTTGGCCGGGTTGGTGTCATCAAAACGCAGATTGCAGACACCACCAAATTCCTTGGCCAGGCCAAAGTTCAGACAGATCGACTTGGCGTGCCCGATATGCAGGTAGCCGTTGGGCTCCGGCGGAAAACGCGTGACAATGCTGTTGTGCTTGCCACTGTCCAGATCCGCTTGAACGATCTGGCGCAGGAAGTGACTCGGAGGGGTAGCGTCGGGCTTGTTCATAAGGTCGGCAAAACTCGCTCAGGTGATGTTTTTCGCATCAGGGATCACTCGGGACAGCGCCGCCATTGCAATAGTCGGCGCATCCCTAGGCCATCATGGCCAAAACCCGTATCATACCCGAAACTTGCAGGTGCCTGAATGCAGCAATGCAGCTGGCATCTCACCCTAATTGCCCGACTGTCTGAGGATTACCCCATGGTCAAACTGCATACCAACTACGGCGTCATCACCCTGGAACTCTTTGCCGACAAGGCCCCGGTGACCGTCGAGAACTTCAAGCAGTATGTGCGTGACGGCCACTACGACGGCACCATTTTCCACCGCGTTATCAGCAATTTCATGATTCAGGGCGGCGGCTTTGCTCCCGGCATGCAGCAGAAAGACACCCGCGACCCGATCAAGAACGAAGCCGACAACGGCGTCAGCAACAAGGTCGGCACCGTCGCCATGGCCCGTACACCTGATCCGCACTCTGCCAGCGCGCAGTTCTTTATCAACGTAGCTGACAACGACTTCCTGAACTTCTCTGCCCCCACCATGCACGGCTGGGGTTATGCTGTGTTCGGTCAAGTGACTGATGGCATGGACGTGGTCGAGAAGATCAAGGGCGTGCGCACTACCTCCCGCTCCGGCCATCAGGACGTGCCGGCCGAGGACGTGATCATCGAGCGCGCCGAACTGGTCGACTGAGCCCGTTATCCCGATGCGCTATCTGTTTATCTCGGATCTGCATCTGGAAGCCAAACGCCCGGATATCACCCGGGCGTTTTTGCGTCTGCTGCAAACCCGCGCCCCTGACTTTGACGAACTGTATATCCTCGGCGACTTTTTCGAGGTGTGGCTTGGCGATGACACCATCGACGATCTGGGGCGCGAGGTTGTTGGCGCCCTCGCCCACCTGAGTTCTCAAGGTACCCGCGTCTACCTGATGCACGGTAATCGGGACTTTCTGCTCGGCCGACGCTTTTGCCGCGCCGCCGGCTGCACGCTGCTGAACGACCCCACGGTGGTCAAACTCAACGGCGAACCGGTGCTGCTGATGCACGGCGACAGCCTCTGCACCGACGACCTTGACTACATGCGCATGCGTCGCTGGCTACGCAACCCCGCCAGCCGCCTGCTGCTGCGCAACCTGCCCAAACGCACCCGCTACAAACTGGGCCGCAAGCTGCGCGACGAAAGCCAGAGCCGCACCCGCATGAAAGCCGCCGACATTACCGACGTCAACCTGGGCGCGGTTGCCCACATCATGCGTGAGAAAGGCGTAAAAACCCTTATCCACGGCCACACCCACCGCCCCGCCATCCACGACCTGATGATCGACGGCGCTCCCGCCGAGCGCATTGTCCTGGGAGACTGGGACCAAGCCGGCTGGGCGCTTGAGGTCGACGAAAACGGCAAGCGCCTCGAAGCCTTCGAGCTGTAGGGCCGGCCGTAGGCCGGCAGCTGCAAGCCGCAAGCTTCAAGCAAAATCCAAAGCAACACCCCAGCGCGTGCCAGGCCGTGGCTCTCTTACCGCTTGTGGCTAAGCAAAGAAAAACCCCGGCTCTCGCGAGTCCGGGGTTTTCTTGCAGCTTGCGGCTTGAAGCTTGCCGCTAGCTCTTAGCCTTTGGCTTAGAGCTTACCTTCCAACTCAGGGATAGCCTCGAACAGGTCGGCTACCAGG
>DBHE01000070.1 GCA_002296055.1 Pseudomonadaceae bacterium UBA836 | reverse complement strand
TATCCGGACTATCACCGTCGGCTCCGGAATCACACCGGATCTGCTGACCTCTGCTAACGCAGAGCGCTCGCGGGCTGGGAGGGCGGAAAAAACCGCAAACTCCATCACCGCCGGTGGGGAGTTGCACCCCGCCCCGAGAACGATGCCGCACGAGCGGCGGCGCTCAATATAGGGAAGCTGTCCAGCCGGGTCAAAGGCCAATGCGGCTAAAGCCCCGAGATCACCGACCGATATAGGCAGGTATCTATCCCCGCGAAGGGCGCACCATGCGTATCGGCGATCTTAATCTCACTTGGCCTCGGCCTGGCGTGCAGTCAACAGCCGCACCCGCCGACACCCGGCCCTCGGTGGAGCGCGGCAACCCAGCCATCGCCGACAGCGTCAGGGTGTCGTTATCCGCTCGTGCAGAGCGCTCGCAGCAGACGGCCGACAGCAAAGACGTGGACGAGAGCGACCTGCCGGACCTGATCAAGCAGTTGCTCAAGCACATTCGCGAGCTGAAGCTACAAGTCACCGCCTTGCAGCAGGAGATGGCCGAGTTGGCCCGCCAGCCCGGCTTGAGCGATGAGGATCGTGCCGCGCAAATGGATCTACTGCGCACTGAGCTGAGTAGCCTGTCGGCGGCCCTTACAAGCGCTTACGGCGCGCTATCCAAAGCGATGCAGCAGCAGGGTTTGAGCGACGAGCAGCGTACCAGCGTGCTGGCATTAATGAACCCATAGGTGCGTTTTACGCAACAGTGTTTTCACCGCGGCCGCAGACAAAGTTCGACATTACACGAACAAACCCGCGTAGCATGGTCGCCTTCTCGAATCTGATTGCTGGAGCCACCATGCTGGTATCGGGCAGCCGTGGCATTGCCACCGGGCTGATGTTCTTTCTTGCCACCTGCTGCGGCGTGATAGTGGCAAACCTTTACTACGCTCAGCCGCTGGTTGGGCCCATCAGCGCGTCGCTGGGTATAGACCCGCAGGCGAGCGGCTTGATCGTTACCCTGACGCAGATTGGCTACGTCATCGGGTTGCTGCTGATTGTTCCGCTGGCCGATCGCCTGGAAAACCGTGCACTGATTAGCGCAATGGTGCTGTTACTGGCCCTGGCACTGCTTGGCACCGCGCTGTCTGCATCGGCAGTCAGTTTTTTGCTGTGTTCGCTGGTCATCGGCGTTGGCGCGGTGGCGGTACAGATCATTGTGCCGCTGTCGGCGCACCTGGCGAGCCCGGCTTACCGGGGCAGGGTGGTGGGTAACGTAATGGGCGGTCTAATGTTTGGCATTATGCTGGCGCGCCCAGTGTCAAGCATGATTACCGATATGCTGGGTTCATGGCGCTGGGTGTTTGCGTTGTCCGCCATCGTGATGGTGGTGTTGGTATTGGTAATGCGGCGCGTGCTGCCACGGCGAGTACCTACCGCCAGCATGGGCTATCTGGCGCTGTTGCGTTCAATGGGGCGGCTGGCAATCAGCACACCGGTCTTACAACGCCGCGCCTTCTACCAGGCCATGATGTTTGGTGCCTTCAGCGTGTTCTGGACTACCACGCCGCTGTTGCTGGCGGGCCCGCAGTTTCACTTGTCGCAATCAGGTATCGCACTCTTCGCATTGGCAGGTGTAGCAGGCGCCGTTTCCGCGCCGATTGCTGGGCGACTGGCAGACCACGGCCTGACGCGACCCGCCACCATTGCCGCGATGCTGTCAGTGATCATAGCGTTCGCTATTACGCACCTCAGCGCTCCAGGTTCCGGCTTGTCGCTGGCGCTGCTGGTACTCGCGGCAGTGCTGCTGGACCTGGGTGTATCCGGCAATGTGGTGTTAGGCCAACGGCTGATTTACGCATTGGGTGAAGCCGAGCGCAGCCGCTTGAACGCCATCTACATGGCAACCTTCTTTGTTGGTGGCGCACTGGGCTCGGCGGCGGGGGCCTGGGCCTACGTCAGCGGCGGCTGGCTGGCTGCTTCAGTGTTAGGCGGCCTGATGCCGGCCTGCGCGCTGTTGCTAATGTGGCTGGCAGACCCGGCAGACGCCCAAGCGCAAAGCCAAGCCGAAACGGGCTGAGCCACCAGCCCGCAGCGTGGCGGTTAGTCTTTACGCGGCAGCGTCAGGCGAACGATTTCGTCGACCGCATCAAGCCCAGGCGTGGCGAGAAAGTCCGGGGCAGCATAGGCCGGATTGGGGTAGCTGTAATATCCACTGCCTGTTTGCAGCCCCATTTTGCCCTGATCAATCATGTGCTCCTTGATGTAGGCAGCGTTCTTTAGCGTCTGCTCGTCCCTGTTCTGTTGGCCCCAGTAGCTGAGCACGTCGTAACAGGTTTTCATGCCAATAACGTCCATTATGCCGAAGGGCCCCAGAGCCACACCTCGATTGGTGATCATGTAGGTGCGATCCACCATTTCCGGCGTAGACACACCATTGGTAACCAGGCTTTGTGCTGCGCCCAGCAAGGGCACCAGCAGCGAGTTGATGACATAGCCGTTTTGCGGCTTCTGGATCGGAATCGGCACCATGCCGATCTCAATCGCGAAGGCAGCGATGCTGCGTAAGGTGTGCTCGCTGGTATCAGCATGGGCCATTATCTCGGCCACGTTCATTGCCCAGATCAGGTTGGCAAAATGCAGCGCACAGTACTGTGCGGGGCGTCCGGTGGCGTCGGCAAACTGGCTTGGCAACAACGTGGATGAATTGGTGGCAATCAGACAGTGCGGCTGCAAGAGCGCGGCCATCTCGCGGTAGACCTCGGTCTTGACCTCGGGTATTTCAGGCACTGCCTCAATCACCAGATCAGCCTGCGCGACCGCATCAGCCAGCTCGGAGCTGTAGCGCAAGCGTTGCCGAGTTTGCTCCATCTGCTGCTCGCTGGCGCCCAGATCCGCGAGGTAAATCTCGGCGTACTGCTCGTGCGCAACCTTGCAGCGTCCAAGCGAATCCTCGAACAGGTCATACACCACCACGTGCTTGCCCATGTAAGCGCTGTGCCAGGCAATCTGCCCACCCAGCACGCCAGCGCCCAGTACAGTGAGGCGGTTAAGTTGACTACTCATGGCATGTCTCCGGTCAGGCAGCGCGCACATTGCGCGGGGTGCTGGCTTGCCGCTGGCTGGCCTTTTCCGTCAACTCGAGCAAGTCGTCCTCGATGGGCTCTTGCAGCAGCATGTCCTTGTCTTGCTCATAGGCGTTGAGCAAACGCCAGGGGGCGGCGCGCCCTTGGCGTGGCAACACGGCATTGCCACGTTGTACGTAACCCGACTGCAGGGCGCCCATCATGGACTCATCGGCGATCAGGTTGCCGTCCCGGTCGCGTGGCGTTGCAACCTGCACACCCGCGGCGCGCATGTGGTTCAGCAACCGGCATACCCATTGGGCGGCAATATCGGACTTGAGCGTCCAGGGCGCGTTGGTATACCCAAAGATCCAGGCCATATTGGGTACGTCCTGCAGCATGACGCCCTTGTAGGTCATGCGCTGGTTTACATCGAGCGGCTTGCCGTCCATCTGCAGTTGGGTGCCACCCAATACCTGCAGCTGCAGACCGGTTGCGGTGATGATGATATCCGCGTTCAGTTCCTGCCCGGAGGTGAGGCGAATCCCTGTCTCGGTGAAGGTTTCAATCTGATCGGTAACCACCGACGCCTTGCCACTGTTGATGGCGCTGAACAGGTCCCCGTCGGGCACGGCGCACAGGCGCTGGTCCCAAGGCATGTAGGTCGGCGTGAAGTGCTTCATTTGTGCGGGATCATCCAACTGCTGGGCAACCTTCTTGAGCAGAAAGCGGCGGGTGCCTTGCGGCCAGCGTTTGGCTGCTTTGAATATCCAGCGCTGAATGGCGATGTTGCGACGGCGCGACAGCTTGTAAACCCAGTTGTTGGGCACAAACTTGCACATGACTTCGGTAATCCGGTCGTGGGCGGGCACCGTCATGATGTAGGAAGGGGAGCGCTGCAACATCGTGATATGTCCAGCCTCGGCAGCCATCGCCGGCACCAGGGTGACCGCTGTGGCACCGCTACCGATAACCACCACCTTCTTGCCCCGGTAATCCAGGTTCTCAGGCCACTGCTGCGGATGAATGCATTGACCCTGGAATCGCTCCACGCCCGGAAACTCAGGCAGATAGCCGGCCTTGTGGTCGTAATAACCGGTGCAACTGATCAAGAAGTCACAACTGAAATGCCGCGCCTGGCCGCTTTGCAGGTCACGGGCGCTGATCACCCACTGCTGCTGGGCGCTGCACCACTGCACCTGCTCGGTTTCGATGCCAAAGCGGATTTTTTCGTCGATACCGTACTCGCGCGCGGTATCGCCGATGTACTGACGGATCGACTCGCCGTCGGCCAGGGTTTTCAGGTCATTCCAGGGGCGGAACGCGAAACCGAAGCTGAACATATCCGAGTCCGAGCGGATGCCTGGGTAGCGAAACAGATCCCAAGTGCCGCCTACTTGCTGACGGCGCTCGAGAATAGCGAAGTGCTTGTCGGGGCAGTTCTGGGTGAGGTGAACGGCCGTGCCGATACCGGACAGGCCGGCACCGATGACCAATACATCGAAGTGCTCGTTCGTCATTTTTGGCTCTCTTATTGTCTGACGTGTTATCTCAGTGACTATAGACTGCCTGCAGCGCAGCATTGCGCACTGGTGCAATGACGACAAAGGTTATGCATTTGACGCCAAAGTGACTGATTCACGACATGACAGAGCCATCAGACTCTGGACCGGCTACCCGGGCGGGTAGCCGGCAACATACTCAGGACGGTGTCGCCAAACGGGGGCGCCATAGCAGGGCGCCGACCAGACTGACAAACGAAGACGCCAGCAGCGCGCCAGCGAACGGCGCCAGCGTAGGCACGGTATTCGGAAAACTGGCCAGCTCTAGCCCTTGCAGCAGGCTGCCGCTGGCTACCCAGCCCGGCAGGACGGCGCCAAGCAGGCCTGCCAACGCCCCGGCGATAGCCACCGGCGCCGACATGCGTCGCCATAATCCGAGCAGCACAGGCACCACCGCCGTAGCGCACAGCAGGTCGGCGATCAAAAACAGCCGCAGGACCGACATGCCCTCTAGCGCGATCAGCACCACCGGCACCATCAGCGCTACCGTCAGCCAGCGCGCCGTTGTCAGCGACAGGCCACGTTTTTCCGTCACCAGCAGCGACGCAATCGCGTTTTGCAGGGTATCGACGGAGGAGGCTACCAAGGTCAGGGCCAGCAGCAATGCAGGCAGCGAAAGCCAGGCCGGCGCATCGCCGAGCATGGCAAAGAAGGGAATTGGCGGCGAGCCGACATCTGCGCCGCTCATGACCGTGATGATTCCCAGGCCACCCACCACCGCGACCACCAGAATGGTCGCCAAACCGCCAAGTAGCGCACCACGACCTAACGCAGCATCGCTCTCGGCAGCCCATACGCGCTGCCAGTAGCCCTGGTGAAACAGGTTGGCTGCAGTGACTGCAATTACCAGAGTCAGGGCCACGCCCAGGGCAGCACCAGCAGAAATGCCGGGTAATGCCGCGCTGGCGGTGGCCTCAGGCACACGCTGCAGGGCGACCGCGCCGACCAGCGCTAATAGCCCGAGCAGCAGCCAGGCCTGCCAGCGGTCGGTGGTCATGCTCGCGCGTAAACCTCCCCAAGCGGTGTAGAGCAGGGTCGCAACGGCAACGCCTACCACCACCAGGTTGCCGTTAACGTCGGACAGCATGCCGGTAATAGCGCCGATCGCGGTCAGCTCGGCGATTAGAAAACAGCTCATGTACAGCAGTGAAATCAGCCCAACCCAGCGACGCACCGCCGGACCATAACAGTGCTCGGCAAACTCGCCGATGCTGCGGCCCTGCGGCAAGGCTCGGCGAATGGCCGGCCCCAATAGCGCAAACAGCACAAAGGGTAGGGCAGCGCCCAACGCGTAACCGCCCAACGCCAGCGGGCCCACCAGCGCCCCGACTTCTGGCGGCGCGAATAGAATCCAGCCGCCCATGCCCGAGGCCAAAAAGGACAGGCCGATGGCACGGGCGCTTTGCGAATTGCGAGCAGTGACAAAGTCGTCGAGACCCGCCTGCGTCGAGCGCGCGCGCAGGCCAATCCAGACAAACAGCAACAACACGGCAGCCAGGGCTGCCACGGACAGGTACAGCATGTCGCACTTCCTCCGCCGGTATGATCCGGATCAGGTTCCAGGGTTTGGGTTGACCGGAATCAACGTGTTCTCAGTCCTGACGGACACCCCTGGCGACGTTAAGTGAAATTAGATAGCGCCAGCACCAAGCGGCTGGCGCGCAACATGATGTCATATCTGCGATGGCGAGCGTAATATTCCTAGGGTCCGTGCTCACAGAGCCTACGGCGCCGAAAAAAAGGATTTATCAGTCACGAGTTTGATCGGGAGGGACTATGCAAACCAACCAGCAATTGCCAGACGAGCTTGTGCTAACGCACAACAGCGCCGGCAAGGCGTTCCTGCAGATCGAGCATCCTGCGGTGCGGGCGTTGATTGCATTGGAGGGCGCGCACCTGGTGTCCTGCATTCCGGCCGGACAATCTGATCTACTGTGGATGAGCCCGGTTGACACGCAGGCCCCCGGCGGCGTGCTGCGCGGTGGAGTACCGCTGTGCTGGCCGTGGTTTGGCAGTGCCCGATCCGGGCCCGCGCATGGCATTGCGCGGCGTAACCTCTGGCAACTGGACCAAGCCGACACGGACCAGCACGGCGTGCGGCTGCGCTTCAGCCTGCCGGCGGCGGCCATCCGTAGCGCCTTGCCTGATGAGAGCTGGGCGCTGAGCTTCGAGGTGTCTCTCGGTGCGACACTGCACATGGCGCTGACCACGTGCAACACCGGTCAGACAGCGCAGTCGCTAAGCCAGGCACTGCACAGCTATCTGCCGGTCAGCGACATCACTCAGGTGCGCGTGGAGGGACTGGCAGAGGCTCGTTATCTGGACCAGCTCAGCGGCAGAATGCAAAGCCAGCAAGGCGCGCTGCGCATTGATCAGGAAGTGGATCGCATTTATCTGGATCACCGCGAGCCGCTTTATCTGCACGACGGAGACCGCACTCTGGAGGTGAGGCGCAGCGGCAGCGCCTCGGTGGTGCTGTGGAACCCCTGGCAGGACAAGTCGACTCGACTGGATAATTTTCCGGCCGAGGGCTACCGACAGATGCTCTGCATTGAAGCTGCAAACGCCGATGCAGACACGCGCCTGCTAAGTCCGGGGGAGCAGCACACCCTCACGTGCGAGGTTAGCCAGATCGCTGGCAAATGAAGAGGTAACTCCGTTAGCATGCTGGCTAGACCGTGAAAAGGAAGCCTGCCGCATGCGGCAACACAACAACAAAGGACCAGAGCAGTCTGTGTCACCGCCAGTCTGGCGGCTGATCTTGCCCTTGCTGCTGGTGCTCGCCGCCGTTTTCATCTGGTGGCTGACCTTACCCTCAGAGCCGACCAGCGCCCCGGCGTCGGTCGCCAGCCAGCCAGCCACCACGCCGGCAACTGTGCCACCGCCCAAACCGGCAGCAACGCCGCCAGCACCGGCTACAGCCCCCGCGCCAAGCACACCCGACTACGTTGGCCGCCAGGCCTGCGCAGGCTGTCATGCCGAGCAAACGGCACAGTTCACCGGCTCGCACCACGATCAAGCCATGCAGGAAGCCTCCGCCCAAACGGTCCTGGGTAACTTCGCCAATCAAACCTTCGAGTTTGGCGGCGTAACCAGCCGCTTCTTTGAGCGCGATGGGCAATACTGGGTCAATACCGCCGACGCCGAAGGACAGTACGACGACTACCAGGTCGATTACACCTTTGGCGTGTACCCGTTACAGCAATATCTTTTGGCCCTGCCAGGGGGCCGCTATCAGGCTTTCAGCGTCGCGTGGGATGCCCGACCGAGCGAGGAGGGCGGCCAACGCTGGTTCCAGCTCAACCCTGACGTCAACGGCGATGACCCGGTCAAGGCGCTGCACTGGACCGGCCGGCAGTTCAACTGGAATCTCATGTGCGCCGAGTGTCACTCAACCAACCTTGAGCGCAATTTCGACGCGGCGAGTAACAGCTACAGCACCAGCTGGAACGAGATCGACGTCTCCTGCGAGGCGTGTCACGGGCCGGCCTCCGGTCACGTGCAATGGGCAGCCAGCCCAGATAGCTACCCAGACATGGCCGATACCCTGGGCCTGACCGTGCGCTTTGATGAACGTAAGGGCGTCAACTGGCAGCTCAACGCCAGCGGCCACCCCGAGCGCAGCATGCCGCGCAGCAGCGAGAAAGAAATTCAGGCCTGCGCCGCTTGCCACTCCCGCCGGGCACAGCTGTTTGATGATCGCCAGGATGCCGGCTTGCTGGTCGAAAACTACCTGTTGTCGACGCTGGATCAGGGGCTTTACCACCCGGATGGACAGATTCAGGACGAAGTCTTTGTGCACGGTTCCTTCCTGCAGAGCAAGATGTATCAGGCCGGTGTCACCTGTAGCGACTGCCACAACCCCCATTCACTGGAGCTGCGTCTGCCGGGTGACGGCGTGTGTCTGCAGTGTCATCAGGCTGACCAGTACCAGACGCCCAAACACCATTTCCATAGCACTGCCGTTGGCAGCGCGTGCGTTGACTGCCATATGCCTGCCACCACCTACATGGAAGTCGACCCGCGGCGCGATCACAGTATCCGCATTCCGCGGCCAGACCTGAGTGTCAGCTTGGGTACGCCTAATGCCTGCAACCAGTGCCACAACGAGCAAAGCCCAGAGTGGGCCGCCGACCATGTTAAGCAGTGGTACGGTCACACCCCGCAGGGGCTGCAGCAGTACGCAGAGACCTTTGCGCTGGCACGAGCCGGCGCCGAGGGTGCCGATGACGCACTGATCGCTCTGCTTGATGATGCCAGCCAACCCGCCATCGCTCGCGCCACAGCGGCCAGCCTGCTGCAGTCCTGGCCGGGCCCCGAGGTGGCGCAATCACTGTTTGTCGCGCTGCGTGCCGAAGATCCACAGATACGGTTGGGCGCCTTGCAGGCCGTTGGCAGCTACCCGCCGGTTACCCGCTGGCAACTCATCAACCACCTGCTGGATGCACCAGAGCGCGTAGTGCGCCTGCAAGCCGCTGGACAACTGCTGGACATCCCGCCGGAAGAAATGCGCGGCGCCGACGTCGAGCGGCTGCGCAACGCGCAGGAAAGCTACCTGGCCGCCCAGCAAGCCAACGCCGACGACGCCTCAGCACAGCTCAACATAGGTGTGTTCTATCAAACCCGCAGACAGCTGGCACTGGCCGAGGACGCTTATAAGCAGGCCCTCAAACTAGACCCTTACTTTATTGCTGCCTATATCAATCTGGCCGATCTATACCGCGCGTCATTGCGTGATCCTGATGCCGAACGACTGCTAAGCGAAGGCCTCAAGCGTCTGCCGGAGGCCGCGCCTTTGCACTTCAGCCTGGGCCTGCTGAAGGTGCGCAGCAAACAGATGGACAAAGCGCTGACGTCACTGCGTCAGGCGGTATCGTTGGACCCTGACACAGCCCGTTACCGGTACGTACTTGCCGTCGCGCTTAACAGCGAAGGGCAGCGCAGCGAGGCCCTGGCTGAAATCGACAAGGGCCTGCAGCGCAACCCCAACAGCCAAACCCTGCTGACCCTGCGCCAGCAACTGCAATCAGGACAACCATGAGCATCGAGATCATCACTGGCGATCTGGCCACCCCCGCACACGCGCAGGCACTTGTGCAACTGCTCAACGAGTACGCGCAAGACCCAATGGGCGGGGGTAAAGCGTTACCTGATGACCTGCTGCTAGCCTTGCCAACACAGCTAAGCCAGCGTTCGGATTACCTGTTTGTGCTCGCCAAAGATGAGTCCGGGTTTATTGGCTTGACCAACTGCTTTGAGGGCTTCTCGACCTTCAAAGGCAAGCCTCTGATCAACATTCACGACGTGATCGTTTCTGCGCCCGCGCGAGGACGCGGAGTGGCGCGACTGATGCTGCAGCGCGTGGAGACCATCGCCCGCGAGCGCGGCTGCTGCAAACTGACCTTGGAAGTGCTTGAAGGCAATCACAGCGCTCAGGCCAGCTACCGTGCGGTCGGCTTCAAGGGCTATGAGCTAGACCCAGTTATGGGCCGGGCGATGTTTTGGGAGAAGCCCCTCTAGGTTCTGTTGCCGTTTCGCTTACTCGCTACCGCGTACGAAGGTAGAGAGTGAGGGCACGGCATGTCGTGTCCTACTGCTGGGATTGGTGCACTGCCTGACTGGCCTGAACGATTCGGTTGGCCGGCACCCGCAGCTGCTCAAGCAGGTATCGCGCAAACGACGGGTGATAGCGCTGTCGCGCGATTGCCCGTGCCATACACTCCAGCCATTGGTCTCGTAACTCGGTCCCCACCGGCCAGCGGGCATGAAACCCCGGAATGTTGATGCTGCCGTATTGCTGCTGAAACAGTCGCGGCCCGCCCAACCAGCCAGACAAAAACGCTGTCAGCTTGTCGCGGGCTGACGACAGATCTTCAGCATGCAATGCGCGCAGCTCCCGCGCGCCGTCCCAACTGTCCATCTCTTGATAGAAATCCGTTACCAGGCGGCGAATGCCATCGGTGCCACCGGCGGCCTGATAGGACGCATCAGCTGTGCCGTAGGTCGGTGTGTTGTCGGTCATGGTGCGGTACCTGAGCGGAGGGGTCTGAAATGGTATGACCAGCACCGCCCGCGGCTCAAGTGACCCGCTGTCGCAGGCTTGAGCGCGACAAAGCGTCGCACCGCTTTATACCTCGGGGCAGGCTCACTGCAAACGGCCAGAAGCCGGATGCGGCGGGCTCTGCAGCGAAATACCAGTCTATTGTCGATGCCGCTTAGCAGCAGTTATTCCTCGCCGCATTGACTTATGTCACCCCTTGTTACAATTGCGTAGCACTCTGAAATACTTTGTAATAATTCGCGCAACAGGTTCCAGACGTCTGATCTGGTTCCCCACGGAAGGCGCCGCTCCCGCGGCCACGTTGGCGATTGAAGCTGTACGCCGTCTCAGTCTGCACAGACACCACGCTGACCCATAACGACACCAGGCAGCACCTAAACGCGCTCATGCGGGAGCGTCACGGGGTGTTGCTGCGTGCGTGATTGGACAGCCAGGTGTGCGCTTCGCTGGAGCCTGTTGCACCTCGTTCCCTGTCGGGCGCGAGGCCTGTTCAACGACTAAGGCTGCAACATGAACCCGAAGCAGATAACTTCACTCCTGAAACGGCTCGCCTGGCTGCCGCTGCTGATGCTCAGTGGCTGCAAAATGGTGTTGCTGGACCCGAAAGGGCAGGTCGGCGTCGACGAAAAGTCGCTGATCATCACCGCCACCTTGTTGATGCTGATTGTGGTGATTCCGGTCATCGTGATGACACTGGTATTTGCCTGGAAGTACCGCGCCAGCAACACCAAGGCCACCTATCGCCCCAACTGGTCGCACTCAACAGCGATTGAGCTGGTGGTCTGGCTGATCCCCTGTGTGATCGTGGCCATTCTGGGCACCATCACCTGGAAGACCACTCACCAGCTCGACCCCTACCGCCCGCTCGATTCGGACGTTACGCCGATTGAGGTACAGGTGGTATCGCTGGACTGGAAGTGGCTGTTCATTTACCCCGAGCAGGGCATTGCTACCGTCAACGAACTGGCCTTTCCGGTCGACACCCCCGTCAACTTCAAGATCACCTCCCAATCGGCAATGAACTCGTTCTTCATTCCGGCGCTGGGCAGCCAGATCTACTCCATGGCCGGCATGCAGACCAAGCTGCACCTGATTGCCAACCACGAGGGCACCTACGACGGCATCTCCGCCAACCTCAGTGGCGAAGGCTTTTCCGACATGAAGTTCCAGGCTGTGGCCACCTCACAGCAGGGCTTTAACGACTGGGTACAGCAGGTCAAGGCCAATACCGACACGCTGGATCTGAACAGTTACCCAACGCTGGCTGCACCCAGCAAGGCTGACCCGGTGCGTTACTACGGCAGCGTTAGCCCGATCCTGTACGAAACCATCCTCATGCAATACCACAACGGCGGTAACCACGCGGCCGGCCATGCAGACCATCAGGGTCAGCCGGGCCACCAGGCTCACGCGGGCGCTGAAATGGGCGGCATGCACATGAACGCCAGCGCGGAGGCCCACTGATGTTTGGCAAGCTGACACTCGAGGCCGTGCCGTATCACGAGCCGATCATCATGATTACCCTGGCTATCGTCGCGATTGCCGGCCTGGGTATCTTTGGCGCCATCACCTACTACCGCAAGTGGGGCTATCTCTGGACAGAGTGGCTGACCTCGGTTGACCACAAAAAAATCGGTGTGATGTACATCCTGGTCGCGCTGATCATGCTGCTGCGCGGCTTTGCCGACGCCATCATGATGCGCGGTCAATTGGCGATCGCCGAAGGCGCCTCGCAAGGCTATCTGCCGCCAGAACACTATGACCAGATCTTCACCGCGCACGGTGTGATCATGATCATCTTCATGGCCATGCCGTTCATGGTGGGCCTGATGAATATCGCGGTGCCGCTGCAGATTGGTGCCCGCGACGTTGCCTTCCCGTTCCTGAACTCCCTGAGCTTCTGGCTGCTGGTGGCCGGCGTGATTCTGGTCAACGTATCGCTTGGGGTAGGGGAGTTCGCCCGCACTGGCTGGGTTGCCTATCCACCGCTATCCGAGTTGGGCTACAGCCCCGGGGTTGGGGTGGACTATTACATCTGGGCGCTACAGTTATCGGGGTTGGGTACGCTACTGACAGGTGTCAACTTCCTGGTCACCGTGTTCAAGATGCGCGCACCGGGCATGAGCCTGATGAAAATACCGGTCTTCACCTGGGCCTGTACCTTCACCAATATTTTGATTGTCGCGTCCTTCCCGATCCTGACCGCCACACTGGGCATGCTGAGCCTGGATCGCTACCTGGACATGCACTTTTTCACCAACGAGCTTGGCGGCAACGCCATGATGTACATCAACCTGTTCTGGGCCTGGGGTCACCCCGAGGTGTACATCCTGATCCTGCCGGCGTTTGGTGTGTTCTCTGAGGTCATCTCAACCTTCTCCGGCAAGAAGCTGTTTGGCTATACCTCGATGATCTGGGCCAGCGGCGCCATTACCGTGCTCGGCTTTATCGTTTGGCTGCACCACTTCTTCACCATGGGTTCTGGCGCCAACGTCAACGCCTTCTTTGGTGTGGCAACCATGGTTATCGCCGTGCCAACCGGGGTAAAACTGTTCAGCTGGCTGTTCACTATGTTCCGTGGCCGCGTGCAGTTCACCACGCCCGTACTGTGGACTCTGGGCTTTATGGTGACCTTTACCGTGGGCGGTATGACCGGCGTGCTGCTGGCTGTCCCGGGTGCGGACTTCGTACTGCATAACAGCCTGTTCCTGATTGCTCACTTCCATAACACCATCATTGGTGGTGCGGTGTTTGGTTACCTTGCAGGCTTTACCTTCTGGTTCCCGAAAGCCTTCGGCTTCAAGCTGGATGAACGTCTGGGCAAGGGCGCGTTCTGGTGCTGGATCACCGGCTTCTTTGTGGCCTTCATGCCGCTTTATATTCTCGGCTTCATGGGCATGACCCGCCGTCTGAACCACTACGACAACCCGTTGTGGCAGCCGTACTTGGTCGTTGCTTTCTTCGGTGCGGGTCTGATTCTTTGCGGCATTCTGTTCCAGCTGGCGCAGTTGGTGGTCAGCCTGCGCAACCGTGAATCCCTGCGTGACGTCACCGGTGATCCGTGGGGTGGCCGTACCCTGGAGTGGTCTACCAGTTCGCCGCCGCCGTTCTACAACTTCGCGGTAACGCCAACTGTGCGTGCGCTGGATGCCTTCCAGGACATGAAAGAGCGTGGCGAAGCCTACCTGCGCCCTGATCATTACGCTCCGATCCACATGCCCAAAAACACCGCTGCCGGCCTGGTTATCGGCCTGCTGGGCGCCGTGTTTGGCTTTGCTCTGATCTGGCATATCTGGTGGCTCGCAGGTGTCAGCTTCATCGGCATGATCGCCACCTTCATCGTGCGCAGCTACAACGAGGACGTGGACTACTACGTGCAGCCGGATGAGATCGAGCGCATTGAAAACCAGCACCACGCCAGCTTTGAGCCACGGCTGCTGAATACCCAACCCGTTGCGGAGAACGTCTGACCATGTCCAGTACTGTCATGCACGCTAACCACACCGTGGCGCACCACGACCACGAGCATCACGACACCGGCGGCAACACCGTATTCGGCTTCTGGCTCTACCTGATGACCGACTGCATCCTGTTTGCCTGTGTGTTCGCCACCTACGCCGTGCTGGTTAACCACACGGCCGGCGGGCCCAGCGGTAAGGACATCTTCGAGCTGCCCTACGTGCTGGGTGAAACCGCGCTGCTGCTGGTCAGCAGCTGCACCTACGGCTTTGCCATGATTGCCGCCCATCGCGGCATCAAGGGCCAGACGCTGGGTTGGCTGGCCGCCACCTTCGTGCTGGGGGCCGGGTTTATCGGCATGGAGATCAACGAGTTCCACCACCTGATCGCCGAGGGCTTTGGTCCTGACCGCAGCGCGTTTCTGTCGTCCTTCTTCACGCTGGTCGGCATGCACGGGCTGCACGTCACCGCCGGTCTGGTGTGGATGATCGTAATGATGCTGCAGGTCAGCCAGCGCGGCCTGACTGAGCGCAACAACACACGATTGATGTGCCTGAGTCTGTTCTGGCACTTCCTCGACATCGTCTGGATCTGCGTATTCACCATTGTCTATCTGATGGGGGTTGTCTGATGAGTCATGCGCATTCTGATGCCGGTGCCGGCCACGGCAGCTACGGCTCCTACGCCATCGGTTTCATCCTTTCAGTGATCCTCACTGCCATCCCATTCGGGGTGGTGATGAGCGGGCAGTTCAGCCAGAGCGTCAACTTGATCAGCATGCTGGCCATGGGGGTAGTGCAGATCGTTGTGCACCTCGTCTGCTTCCTGCATATGAACACCTCGTCCGAGGGCCGCTGGAACCTGCTGGCTTTCCTGTTCACTGTGCTGATCATCGTGATGCTGGTGGGTTTGGCTATCTGGATCATGATCAACGCCGACATGCTGATGATGCCCTGGATGTTCCAGTGAAACTCAAACGTTACCTGCTGGTCACCAAGCCCGGCATCATCTTTGGCAACCTGATAGCGGTGGCGGGGGGCTACTTCCTTGCCGCCCAGGGGCAGATCGATCTCGGTCTGCTACTGGCCACCGTGGTTGGGCTGTCGCTGGTGGTTGCCAGTGGCTGTGTGATGAATAACTGCATTGATCGCGATATTGATCGTCATATGCAACGCACACGGGGCAGGGTGCTGGTCACCGGGCAAATTTCACTGCTGGCGGCAGTAACGCACGGCATCGTGTTGGGCGTGGCAGGCTTTGGCTTACTGTGGTGGTACACCACACCGGTAGCCACCGCGCTGGCGGCCTTCGGCTTCTTTATCTACGTCGGGGTATACAGCCTCTGGATGAAGCGCCGCTCGGTCTACGGCACGCTGGTCGGCAGCCTGTCTGGGGCCATGCCGCCGGTGGTGGGCTACTGCGCGGTAACGGGCCAGTTCGATACCGGCGCGGCGCTGCTGCTGTTGATCTTCTGTCTGTGGCAGATGCCGCATTCCTACGCGATTGCCATCTTCCGCTTCGATGATTACAGCGCAGCCGGTATTCCGGTGTTGCCGGTTAAAGAGGGCATTCGGGTCACCAAGCAGCACATCGTCTGGTACATCCTTGCCTTTGCAGCGGCGGCGCTGATGCTGACGCTGTCCGGGTTTGCCGGTTACGGGTACCTGGTCATTGCCCTGCTGGTCAGTATCTGGTGGCTCTTGATTGCGCTGTCCGGCTACCGCGAGGAAGTGGATGATCGGGTCTGGGCACGCAAACTGTTCGGCTTCTCAATCATCGCCATCACCGCGCTGAGCCTGATGATGTCGATTGATTTTCGCGCCGTTCCTACGCCCTTGCTGTTTACCGGCCTGTAATGCCCCAGCCCCTTATCGGGGCTGGGGAAACTCGACTCAGGCTTTAGCAAACGCCAGCAGGTCAACGTTGACCTGCTCGGCGGCCTCATTTTGCAGCCAATGCCCAATTCGCGGGTACAAGGCTATCTCCAGCTGCGGCACGCGGCCACTCATCATCTCGCGCAGTGCCGCCTCATCTGCGCCCTGAATGACCATGTCATCACTGCCAGCCAGAAACAGCACCGGACAGGCGATGGTCTTGTTACGCAGCGGCAGCAACTGGCGCCAGTTCTCGTCCAGATTGCGATAGTAGTTGATCCCGCCGGCAAAACCGCTGTGCCGATAGGCGGCCAGGTAGTACGCCAGCATGTCGTCGCTCAGCCACCCCGGCTGCACCTTGGGCACACCCAATCGACCAATCCAGCCACCGCCCTCGGACAAGGCCTTGCCCAGCACCGGTGGATGCCGCGGCGTATCAGGTGAGCAATAAAGCGCACGCAGGATGCCCTCGGGGTCGGCATCAAATTCTGCCTCGGCCACGCCCGGTTCCTGGAAGTAGACCTGATAAAAGAAATTGCCGGCAAAGTACCCCCGCAAAAACTCAATAGGCGGAATATCGGCAACCGGTCGCAGCGGCACGCTCATGATCACCAAACGCTCGATCAGCTCAGGATGCAGCTGAACAAACTGCCAGCAGTTGATCGCGCCCCAGTCATGACCGACCAGCAACACCGGCTGGCCGTCGTTGGCGTACCCGATCAGCGCCTGCATAAAGGCGGCGATGCGGTTTGCGTTGTAATCTTCAATGTGCGGCAACGCTGCGGTCTCGCCAAACCCCGGCATATCCGGTGCAACGGCGCGAAACCCGGCGTTGGCCAACGCTACCATTTGCGGCCGCCAGGAGTACCAACACTCTGGCCAGCCGTGAATCAACAGCGCTACCGGCCCTTCGCCGACACTGGCAATACGCGTGTTTACGCCGTCAATCAGGCGCTGCTCCAGCTGAATGTCGTCAACACTGTACATGCGCGGTCCTTATTATTGTGCGGTCAGTGTCCGCATTAATCCGCAGGGGCAGGGGAGCGTCAACCCAGATTGGCACAGTGAATGTCAAACCTGCTGCCTGGACGCCAATAGGCTCGGGCGATATCGATCATATAGCCAGTTGAACACGAGCGTGTAAGGCAGAAACAGCATAACCAGACCGATGTCCAGCAGCAGCGCCTGCAGCAGATCAACCTGCATCCACCAGGCAATCATCGGCACCAGCGCCACGATCAAGCCGACCTCGAACAGGCAGGCATGGGCCAGACGCAGGCGCAGGGTCCGCCGCCACCCACGCCTGCGCTCCAGCGCCTCAAACCCCGCAGTGAAAACCATGTTCCAGAGCACGGCAACGAACGACATCATCACCGTCAGCATACCGCTGTGCGCCAGCGACTTACCGCTGACCAAGGCCACTAGCGGTGAGAACAGCAGTACTGCCAGCGCCTCGAACAACAAGGCATGAACAACCCGTTCAGACAAGGATTTACGAGGCACCACAACAGCCACACTCATGAAAAGCACTCCAATCATTCGACAGGCGCATTTTCTACGGTCTATCCTTTAGGTAGAAATTAGAAACCATCGGCCAAACCGATATGAAGTTATCTCCCGAATCCCTTGAAGCCTTTACTCAGGCCGCCAGCCTGGGCAGTTTCAGCGCAGCCGCACGACGCCTGGGCAAAAGCCAGTCCACCGTCAGCGAAGCAATTGCGCGATTGGAAATCGACCTGGGCGTGACACTCTTCGACCGCAGCGCCAAATCTCCGATGTTGAGCGAGGCAGGGCAGGGGTTATTGCGCCACGCCAACAGCGTACTGGCGGCGGCAGAGCAACTACAGCAAGCGGCACACGCGCTGTCGGCCGGCCTGGAACCCCGCCTGACGCTGGTGTTGTCGGACGCCTATCAGTCAGCGCACTACAGCGCGCGGCTACGGGAGATGGCAGAGCGTTTTCCCGAACTGGAGTTTGAGTGCATTTTTGCCGAACACGAGGACATAGTGAGCCTTATCAGCAGCGGCAGAGGCACACTCGGCCTGCTGCCAAGCGCCGGTGCTCACCCTCCGGAAATAGGTCGCGCCAGCGTCAGCGAACGGGCCGAGTTTGCTCTGTATGTGGCCAATGAACACCCGCTGGCCAAGGTTTCCAGCGTGGATCTTGGCCAACTCGGGCTACACCGGGCATTGCGCTTGAACACCCTGAACAAAAGCCGGCAAAGCGAAGAGCAAACCGCGGGCAGCATACGCAGCTGGAGTGCACCCAACTATCTGATACTGCTCGACCTGGCGGTTCTGGGGTTCGGTTGGGCAAGCCTGCCGCGCTGGCTGGTCGACAACTACGCGGCGGGGCGATTGACTCAGTTGAACGCCCCAGGCTGGCCACGACAACAGGCGCTAGAAGTCATTTGGTCACGGCAGCGCCCCCTTGGACCAGCCGCCAGCTGGCTGCGCGAGAGCCTTCTGACTGCCCCGTAATGACCATTGTGACTGCTATCCTTGCTGGCTGGACCAGCCCGAAAAGAGCCTGACGCCTATGTTGTTACAGCGCCGACACTATCTGCTGACTGCCTCATTGGTTATCGCCGCACTGTTGCTCAGCTGGTGCAAGGCCGGCGCGCAAGCACGGCAGGTCTGGCGCATCACATCGCTGGAGTGGGAGCCGTACGCGAGCTCCCGAATGAACAACGGCGGCAACGCCATCCAAAGCCTGCGCAACGTGTTAAGACAGTGCAATATCGAGCTGCAGGTGGAGTTCTATCCTTGGCGGCGCGCGCAGGAAATAGCGCGTAGCAGTGACTATCTCGGGTATTTCCCAGCCTGGCCGGAGGAAGTCAGAAGCGGTTTTGTGCAGTCCAATCCGGTTACCTCATCCAATTTGGCGGTGATGGGCTTATCCGACAGCGAGGTTGCGCCGGACGACTTGTCACAGCTATTCGAGCGTTATCGTGTTGGCGTCGTAAACAGCTACACCTATCCAGCCAATGTGCATGCTCTGATGCAGCAGTACGCAGCCAACACGGACAGCGGGGCTACCAGTGATCTGTCGCTTTTGAAGATGCTCGTAGCCAAACGCTTCGACCTGGCCATAACAGACCCGACGGTACTGCAATATCTCGCCGACAAAGAGGGAGCTGGCGAGCTAAAGATCATCAAGCTATTGCCAGACTTGCCGCTGGTAATAGCCTTACGTAGCGCGCCCGATAATCAGCCGCGAATTGAACTGATCAAAAGGCTGCTGCACGGCAAAATGTCAGGTGAACCTGTTAGCCAGCGAGATTGCGTAGTGCAGTAGGCAAACCAAAGGGGCTGGTATTGCGCAATACCGTATTTAACATAATATATATTATGCGAACCCATGCCAGTGCCGCTCGATGTAGACCATCTCACGCACCGCGCTGCTGCATATAGTCATTAAACGCGTTGGCTGGCATTGGCCTGGAAAACAGATACCCCTGGCCAAACTCACAGCCAAGGTTCGCCAGCGCTGCCTTGGCGCCCGACGTTTCGATGCCTTCGGCGGTGGTCTGCAACTTAAGGCTGCGGGCCATCTGAATAATCGCGGTAACGATGGCCAGGTTATGTTCGTTGTCGCTAAGGTCCGTCACAAAGGATTTGTCGATCTTCAGCTTGTCGACCTGGAAACGCTGCAGATATGCCAGGTTTGAGTAGCCAGTGCCAAAGTCGTCTATCGCCAACTGCACTCCGAGCCCCTTGAGGTTTTGCAGGCGCTGCATAAACCGCTCAGAGTCTTCCAGCAGCATGGACTCGGTTAACTCCAGCTCCAGCAGTTCGGGCTTGAGCCCGCTGACGCGCAGAGCGTTGATGACGCTTTGCTCCAGGTCACCACGATGAAACTGCACCGCGGACAGGTTGACCGATACGCGCAGCCCCGGCCAGGCCGCAGCCTGTTGGCAGGCGTGTATCAACACCCACTCGCCGATGCTGGTAATTAACCCTGATTGCTCTGCCACGTCGATAAAGACGTCAGGTCCCAGCAGTCCTCGTGTGGGATGATCCCAGCGCAGCAGCGCCTCGGCACCAACTAAACGACCTTCAGATAGCGCCATAATCGGTTGAAAATAAAGCTGAAACTCATGGTTAGCCAACGCGTGACGCAAGTCCTGCTCGATACTCAAGCGCTCGTGCGTATTTACATTCATCTGCTCGTCGAACAGACAGCACGTGTTACGGCCCGTGGTCTTGGCCCGCAGGGTCGCCAACTCGGCTTTGCGCAGCAAGGTGGCAAAATCGTCGCCGTCGCGCGGAAACAAAGCCATGCCGATAGACAATGACGTCAGCAGCTGCCGTCCGCCCAGACTGATTGGCTGGCCGACCATCTCCTGCATGCGCCGGGCAACACTCAGTGCGGTGTCCTGACAATCCAGGTCGGGCAAGGTCATGATGAATTCGTCACCACCCAAGCGGCTGACCGTATCTGAATCTCGCACGGCAGATCGCAACCGCTGCGCAACAACCTGCAGCAGCACATCGCCAGCGGCATGACCGAGCGAGTCGTTGATTGTCTTAAAGTTGTCTATATCGACGAACGCTAGGGCTAATTGCCTGCCCTGCCCCTTTGCCCGGCCTATAGCCGCCTGGACCAGCTCCCCGGTGACCTGGCGGTTGGGTAGATCGGTCAGCGAATCATGCTGTTTTAGGTGCGTTAGTTTGGCTTCTGAGGCGCGCAGGCGTTCAACCTCCTGCTGCAGCAGCTGGCGTGTGCTGCGCAGGTCAGTCATCAACAACGAAATGGCCACCGCCGACACGATCAAGATGCTGCTGACTACCGTTAGGCGGCCCAGCCCAATGGGTGCCGGTGTGTAATTGCGCGCGCCGATCATGGACGCCACGGTGATGGTTAAAACGACACAGAGCATGCTGCCAAGTAGCGCAAAAAACAGCCGCTTGGATGCCACCGTGCCCGCCACGACCAGCAAGGCTGGAAACGCCAGAATTGCGCCGCTGTAAAGGCCCTGGCTCGACCACATGGAAATACTGACCAACAGCGTAATGGCGCTCAGCGCCAAGGCAACCGATAACTCGACCCGGTCGCGCTTGTTCAGCACCAGCGCTGCGACCACAACAACCAGCGCCAGAATAGCCAGCGCGCTGTTGAACCAGTCCTCCACCGCGATGGTTCGGGCAGCAATAAGCAACAGCACGATCATCAGCGAATTGCCAATAAGCGTCAGCCGGTGGGCCTGTTGAGCGCGCGTCTTACCGTCCAATACGGAATTCAGCTCTGATTCCAATGACGAGTTCTCCATAACCGTGTGCGCGCGTCCCTCAAGCGACCTTAAATAAAGGCAAAATGACAGCAGGACAGGAAAACTAATAGATACAAGGCGAGCTATTCAAGCCCCTTGGTTTGGGCGCAACCGGGCCGTTGGGGCCTTAACCGCTCTAGCACGCTGGATGGCGTCATAAAAATAGCGTCAAAATATTTCTGTCACAATAGCCATTGCAGGCCACAGAGCAACCGAAAAGGCCGCCCAACCAGGCTATCGCCAGAATCTACTGCACAGGGCGCGACAGACAACTATCATAGGGACTAGACTCTGCCAGCCAGCCAAAGACGCCGCTATACCGATGCCATCGCCCTCTTCTCCCTACTCGCTCACCCCAGGACGCGCCATTATCAGCCGCAAGAACACCATTGCCTGGTGTGTTGCCGCGATCGTGCTGCTTGCCACCCTGCTGGTCTGGCAGTATCAGAATGAGCGCGAGCACGACGCTGCCGACCGCGAGTTCACCCTGCTGACCAACGACATCGCCCTGGCGATCCGCAAGCGCATGATCCACCACGAGCAGATACTGCTGGGCGGCGCCGGCCTGATGGATGCCAGCGGACGAGTATCGCGCAACGAGTGGCGCATCATGGTGGAGCGCCTGCGACTGGCCGAGAACTACCCTGGCATTCTCGGTGTCGGTTATGCGCAGGTGGTGCCCCCGCTGACGCTGGACGCCTTTGAGAACGCCGTACGCGCTGAAGGCTTTGCCGATTTTGCGGTGCATCCACCAGGCCCTAGGCCCTTCTATACCGCCATTCTCTATCTAGAGCCTTTCAAAGGTCGGAACCTCGCCGCCTTTGGCTACGACATGTTTTCCGAACCGGTGCGCCGTGAAGCCATGCAGGCCGCCGCCGAGAGTGGCGAGACACGGGTTACCGGGCCGGTGCGGTTGCTGCAAGAAACCCATGGCGAGGTGCAGGCCGGGATTCTCATGTACACGCCCATCTATCATCGCGGTGCGTCGCTGGAAACCTCGGAGCAACGTCAACGCGCGCTACGCGGATTCGTCTACAGCCCCTATCGCATGGGCGACCTGCTCGATGGCATCCTCGGCTCACGCACCCCGGGCGTGCGCTATCGCATCACCGATACCGCTGCCGGCCTGGAGTTTCCCCAGCTCTACAGTGACCTGACACCAGACAGCGGAAAGGCCCTGTACCAGCGCAGTCTGGACTTGCATTTTTATGGCCGCGACTGGCGACTGGACTTTGCCAGCCCCCCCAGCTTTGAACGTGGCTCTGTCGCCAGTCCCTGGATATTGCTATTGGGCCTCGCCGCAGCCCTGCTGCTGTTCGCCCTCGCCTCTTTGCTGGTACTACGCCGCGAGCAGGCCGAGCGTATTGCCCATCAAATGACGCGCAAGCTGCGCGCCAGTAACGAAGCGCTTAGGCTAAGCGAAGAGCGCAAACGGCTCGCGTTGCAGGGCAGTAGCGACGGCTGGTGGGACGTCGACATGCAGAGCTGGCAATTCATGGCCTCAGACCGGGCCTGGGAAATGATCGGCTACCCTCCCCAAGAGGAAGCTCACTCGCTTCACCGCTGGCAATCGGTGCTCGTGCCACAGGCTCGCCATGAGCTGCTGAGCACCTTGCGCGAGGTCATGCAATCCGAGCAAGACACCTTCTCGGTTGAGACCCGCCTGACCCACCAGGGCGGACAAAGCATCCCGGTGCTGCTGCGCGGCATTATTCAGCGTGACGAACAGAGCAAAGCCCTGCGCGTCAGCGGCACCATGCTTGACCTGACCGAAGCAAAGCGCGTGGAGCAGCTCAAGAGTCAGTTTGTCTCCACGGTCAGTCACGAGCTGCGCACTCCCCTCACCTCCATTTCCGGCGCCCTCGCTATCGTCAATAGCGGCACCCTCGGAGAGGTGCCAGAAGCGATGGCGCGCATGCTGGAAATCGCCGAGAGCAATAGCCAGCGCCTGAATTTGCTGATCAACGACCTGCTCGACATGGAGAAACTGGCCGCAGGCAAGATGAAATTCGACATGCGCCCCTGCGCCCTGACCGAGCTGATAGACGAAGCGCTGAACGCCAACCAGGCGTTTGCTACCAGCCGCGACATCACACTGAAACGCGAGGGGGACTGTCATTGCTGGGTACGGGTGGACAGCATGCGCCTGCATCAGATACTCAACAACTATCTCTCCAATGCCATCAAATTTTCGCCAGCGGGTAGCGTAGTTACCGTGACCACGCAGCGGCTGGGCGAGCAGGTGCAGATCAATGTCATCGACCAGGGTGAGGGCATCCCGCTGGCCTTCCAGTCGCAGATTTTCAATAAGTTCGCCCAAGCGGATGGCTCGGATCGTCGCCAGCAGGCCGGCACAGGCTTGGGCCTGGCGATTACTCGCGAGCTGGCTCAGCAAATGAACGGTGACGTTGGGTTCAGTTCACTGCCAGAGCATGGCGCTACCTTCTGGGTACGCCTGCCGATTGAAGCGGAAGATGGCGAAGCCGCCACGCGTGACGCCTCAGACACCCCAGGCGCGGTCCTGGTGCTGGATGACGACCCGATGATCGCCGACTTTATCGCACTGATCGTACGCAAGTCGGGCTATGAGCCGACAACCGCCAACAGCGTTCTGGAAGCGCGCGGCTATCTCAAGGAACATACCTACGCCGCACTGTTAACCGACCTGCGACTACAGGACGGCCACGGCCTGACCCTGATACGCGACCTGCGTGCGGACCAAACAACGGCTGCGCTGCCTATTCTGGTGGTGTCGGCTTACTGTGAGGAGGGTCAGCGGCTGCTACACAACGGAGCTGCGGAGGACTCGGCTATCGCCTGGCTAGACAAGCCGGTAGATGAGAAAAAACTGGTCGGTATTCTGGAGGAGCTACTGCAGCGGGCAAGAACAGCGGCCACGCGCTAAGGCATGGCCGCTCGGCAGGCTCAGAGAGCAGCCAGCGCCGCCTCGTAGTTCGGCTCTTGGCCAATCTCGCTGACCAGCTCGCTGTGCAGAACCTTATCATCCTCATCCAGCACAACCACCGCGCGGGCGGTCAGACCGGCCAGCGGGCCGTTTTCAATGTCAACGCCATAGGCACGTACAAACTCACGGCCGCGCATGGTGGACAGGTTCACTACGTTATCCAGACCTTCGGCACCGCAGAAGCGCGCCTGGGCAAAGGGCAGATCCGCCGAGATGCAAAGAACAACGGTGTTGTTCAGCGCGCTGGCCTTGCTGTTGAAGGTGCGTACCGACGTGGCGCAGGTCGGCGTGTCGACGCTTGGGAAGATGTTCAGAATCTTGCGCTTGCCCGCCAGGCTCGCGAGGCTGACATCGGACAAGTCCTTGGCAACCAGGCTGAAGGCCGGTGCGCTATCGCCCTTGGCCGGAAACTGGCCGCCTACGGAAATCGGGTTACCGCGCAAAGTGACGCTAGACATGATGACTCCTTGAACGTGCCTTGGCACGAGATGGGTGTTGGTGCTGGTGCCTGCAGCCCCGAAATGGGCTGCGCTAAAAGTCGATACGATAGAAGAAATCCAGCGAGCTGGCAAAGCCGCTTACCGCCTCCAGGTATAGCCGGCGTGTCAGCTCATAGCGCAGCGCCAGTTGGTTGGCCGGCTCAAACACACCCACACCGTAGCGTACGCTCAGCTTGTCGGTAATGCTGCCACTGGCTACTACCTGGGTTTCATTGCCGCTGCCTTCGGCTTCGACTGCAAAGTCCTCCAGGCCCAGTGCATTACCAATGCCGCGGGTTATTGGCGCGCCGCCGGCCAGGCCCAACCCAAGCGCGGCCTGAGCCAGCAGGTTGTTATCCCCTTCCTCGCCCAATGGACGGCCAAGAATCAGATATGACATGGCTTCCTGTTGGGACATGCCAGGCTCGGAGAAAACCTCCGATTTCGGGCTGGTGGCGTTTCCGGTTATTCGCAGGCCGGCGACCACGTCATCGACCTCGCGAATCGCCTCGACATTCAGATAGGGCTGGCTGATGGGGCCGGAAAACAGCAGCAGCGCTCGGCGCAACTTGAGTTCCTGGCCAAGACGGCGAAACTCGCCATCGAGAATCTGCAGGTCGCCATTGGCGGTCAGGTTTTCCTGCACTTCCAGTTGGCCGCTCAGACGGCCACGCAAGCCGAAAGCGCTGAGCCTCAACTGGTCGCCGATATTGAGTTTGACGCGGGCAGAAATGCCCAGGCCCGCCACCTCTTCTTCCGGCTCGTGGCCGACAATAACCACATCGGGTGACACCTTGACAGCACTTGCAGGCAACTCCCGCACGCGAATATCACCTTCCGGAATCGCCAACTCGCCGCTGATCTGCACATTATCGTTGTGCAGGGCAATTTGCAGATCCGGTGCAACTTGCAGCTGTGCATAAGGCTCTACAATCACCGGCAAGGCGCTGCCTTTGAGTTGCAGGGCGATATCCAGCGGCGCCCAGCCGACTTGACCGGTCAGGCTGCCCTGGCCCTGCTCACCACTACGCCAACGTCCGTCCAACTGTGCCTGGGTGCCATTGATACGGATATCGGCCTGCAGTTGCTCCAGACTGATCGGCAGGTTACGGCCAGACACCAATCCCTCGCGTAACGTCAACAACCCGCTTACCACTGGCTCGCTCAAGGCGCCACTAAGTGTACCCGCGCCGTTGAGGGTCAGTTGCAGTTCATCTACATCGGGCAGCATCGGACGCAGGAAGTCCAGCTTGAGGTCATTTAGTTCATAGTCACCTGATAAGGTTTGGGCGCCCGCCGGGTCGGTAATATCGGCATTGACTGCTAACCGACCAATCACATCGCTGCTCAGCAGCAGTTGTGTGCTGGCAGTGCGTGCTTGCAGCTGGGTGTCCAGGCTCAGCTGCTGGTAGGGGAAGTCAATCAGGTCCTCGCCATCGCGCATCTGGATGACACCGTCTTCGCTACGCACCACCACGTTGCCAAGCGGCGCCTTGCCCGGCGTCTGGCTGAGCTCTACCTCGGCGTCGAGCAGGCCCTGCCAGCGTAGATCGTCCGGCAGCCAGGGCTGCAGGTCAGCCAGGTCAAAGGCTTGCAGGCGCACGTCAAGCTTGCGCTCTGGCATCAGCGTTTGCCGTTCGTTGAAGCACAACCGGGCTTCAGACTGCTGCCAGCAATGCCCCGAAAGCTGCAGCCGGCCATCGCTCAGGCGGTAGTCGATATTGGCCGCCTCCTGCAACACCAGCTGGACGTGCTGATAGCCCAACTCGCCTCGATTCAGGGTACCGCGCCATTGACTATCATTGAGCGCGCCATCGAGTTGCAGGTCTGCGTCGGCCACCCCGTTGTGTAACTGCATCACCAGCTGATGCGCGGCACGGTTGCCGGTGACGTCCAGCTGCAAGTCGCCCAACAGGGTGTCCGCACTGCGCAGCCCGTTAGCGGCCAACGCCAAGCGCAAGGGTAGCTGCTCGCTCAGTGTGACGCTGGCATCCAGGCTGAGCGTATCAAGCCCTTGTTCATCCATGCCTACGCCCTCCCCGCGCAGCGCGGCACTCAGCTGCGGCGCTGCGCTGCTGCCGGCCAGCTGGAGATCGCCCGCCAGACTGCCCTGCAGCCCGGGCCAGAGCGTCGCCAGGCGATCAAGCTGCAGGTTGAAGCGGCCAGTCACCTGCTGCCCCCACCGAGCGCTGCCGTCGATACGATTCTCGCCCTGCCGCACCCTCAGCTCAGGCAGCAGCCAATCATTGGCCGGCTTGTCGAGGCGGCCCGTGACAGACAGCGGCTGGCGCCGCAATGTGCCGCTGATGTCCCAGTCCGCCTGCAGCTGCAGTTGCTCGCCCTGCAAGCGCCCGTTGCTGTTGAGCTGTCCGTTCAGGTCACCAGGCATGGCAGCAACAAAGACCGCAGGGTCGATGCCCCGCAGACGGAAGCGACCATCCCAAGCCAACGCCGGCTGCAGAGTGAGGTCAACCTCACCACTCGCCTCGCCTGCCTCAGTCAGCAGCTGCAGCGGACTGATCCTCAGTTGCTGCTGGTTGCCTGCAACCTCGGCTTTGACATTCACCTGTTCACCCGCAACGCCGGTCAGCCGCCCCTGCAGCTTCGCGTTCACCTCTTCACCTCGCAGCTGCGCGCTCATCGCCAGCTGCTGTAGTACCACCTCGCCGGTGTCCACCGGATACAACCATTGCCAGGGAAAGGCATCCATGGCCAGGTCAGCATTAGCCTGCAAACCATCGGGCCAGCTGGCGTCTGCCTGCAGCGACAATCGCCTGGCAGGTTCGTCTGCCACCTTCATCTGCAGGGCCAACAACGGCACCCCTTGGGTGTTCACCTCAGCATCCAAAGCCAAGGTGACCGCGCCGCCTTCACCAGGCAGGCTGGAATTGGCTTGCAGCAGATAACCATCCTCCAGGTTACCCTGCATCTCCAGCAGCAGGTCATCAAGCGTCAGCGACTCAGGCAAGCTGGACAGCACCAAGAAGGGCTCGCCCTGCCAGCGCAAACTCACCGGATAGCCAGGCTCAAACAGATTGGCCTCGCCGCTTAACTTGCCTGGCAAATACCCACGGCTGCCCACGTTCAGCGACAGAGCCCGCAGATCACCGGCCGCCCTGGCATGCACGGCCCAATCGCGCCCGTCGACGGGCGGCAGATTGACATCCGCGGTTAGCTGCAGCGGCCAGTCACCGCGCGTTTGCAGGCTGCCATATAGCTGCCAGTCCAGATCGGGGCCAACCCCAGAGAAGCGCTCAATCACCACCTGGTCACCGCTCGCCCGGACCACCAGATCCAGTTCGCTGAGCAGCGCAGTTTCGCCATCCAGCGACAGCTCACCAAGGTAAAGCTCGCCAATCTCCAGACCAAGAGGCAACTGCACCTCGGGCAGGCTAAAGGGGGCCGGCTCCTCTTCGCTCTCGCTGGCTTCACTGATCACCACCACGCGCTCGACCACCAGCCGGTCCAGGCACAGGGTTTTGCCGAACAAGCAAGCGGGCGTCCAGCGCAAAGATGCATTATCGACTTGCAGGTTGAGAGCACTATCGCGCCAGGCTATGACTGAAAAGTCCCAGCCATGCCATAAATCGCCCCCTTCAAAGCCCAGCTCCAGCCTCGGCTCCAGCGTCTCAACCTTGGCGAACAACCAGCGATTGACCTGTTCGCTGGCCAGCAGAAAGCCCAGCAGCACTGGCAGGAGTAACAGGATAAACAGACCGCGTACCAGCGCCCTGAACATAAAACGGATCACAGTTCAGGCCCCATGGAAAAGTGAATTTTGTAGCCTTCATCCGGGTCCGATAACGACCTGGCCAGATCAACGCGAATCGGGCCGATCGGCGAGACCCAGCGAATCCCTACACCCACACTGGTTTTCAGCGGATCGGTCAGCGAGTCGATGGCGTTACCGTAGTCAACGAAGGTCGCAGCTCGCCATTTGTCGATGAACTCGTACTGGTATTCCGCAGTACTGGCTATCAGGTAGCGTCCGCCGACCGTTTCGCCCGTGCTGTCGACAGGTGACAGGCTCTGATAATCGTAGCCACGAATGCTCTGGTCGCCGCCGGCAAAGAAGCGCAGCGACGGCGGGATGCTGGAAAAGTCGTTGGTCGCCACCGCACCCAGCGCCAGGCGACCGAACAACCGGTGATTATCAAATGCCGTGTACAGGCCCTTGACCTGCCCCATGACCCGGGCAAAGTCGACGGTCGAGAGAATGCCTGCTTTTGCCCCCTGTACATCCATCAGCATGCTGTAGCCGCGACTCGGGTCGACGCCCCCCGTCGCTTGGGTGCGTTGCAGCACCAGGCTGGGAATCAGCAGTGTGGAGGTGCCAGAGTCGTCGCCCAGCGAGAAAACCTCATTCTGCAGGCGCAGGCCGATCGTGCGCTGCCAGCCGCTCTCCAGCCGAGTGTTGATTTCTGCACCGACCGCCAGGCTGCGGGTCTCAACGTCATCGATATCCTCGTGCTGCCAACCTACGAAATAACGCAGGTTATTGTCGATGGGCGGATCTAGCGGCACTTGGTAAAAGGCAGTGACTTCCTGGCGCGGCGCCGACAACTCCATGCTCGCACCACGGCTATGCCCTTTGGGGTTGACCCAATGCTGATCCCAACTGAGTTTGCCGCGCACGCCTACGTCGGTCGAAAAACCGCCACCAAGGCCCAGCGAGTGCGGGTCACGCTCGGTAATCTCCACCTGCACGGGGACTTCTTGTCCACTCGCTTTATCTACCGGGGCGGTTACCAGTACGCCGTTGAAATAACCGCTGGACAGCAAGTCCTGGTTCAGCTCCCCAACCAGATCTGCGTCATAGGGCACCCCAGGCTCAAAGGGCACCATGCGCTCAAGCAGTTCCGGGTCAAAGATGGTTTCGGAGAAGTTAACCTGGCCCAAACGGTAACGCGGGCCGGTATCGTATTGGATATGAATGTCGGCGCGATTGCTTTCCAAATCAACGCGCAGCTCGTGCTTGAGGTATTGCCCCTCAAAGTAACCATAGCGAAGTGCGCGGTTGTTGATCTGCGACTTTACCCCCTCGTAGCGGCCATGATGCAGCACCGCCCCCGGGGTCAGCAGCGCTGCGCTCGAGAGCAGAAAGGCGTCCGTATTCTGGCCCGGCCCCATAATCTCGATGGACACCTCACCCAGCCGTACCGGCTCACCCAGCTCAACACGCACTTCCAGTACAGGAGCCTCGTCGGTGCCACCGATGCTCAGTGAATTGCGCGTGTGATAATAGCCTAGGGCCTGCGCCGCCAGCGTGGCCTGCTCTTCAACATGGCGAAACTGCCGCTCCAGTGCTTGCCGGCTATCGTCATCGACCGTGCCGATGTAAGCCTCAATATTCTCGCGGACTGCTTTTTTTGCCGGTACCACAGTAACTTTCAGGCTGGCTTGCGCCCCTGCCGCAACCAGCAATAAACCAACCAATAATATCGCGCGCCCCATGAGCTCCTTCCCGGCAACATCAGCAGACAGATGCTAGCACGTTAAGCCCTCAACCGCCGTGCTCAAACGCCTGCTTTTGAGCTACCCTAGGGCCTGTTGACGTTTCGTTCACCCGCCTGCCGGAGGCCATT
>DBHE01000007.1 GCA_002296055.1 Pseudomonadaceae bacterium UBA836 | reverse complement strand
GATGATCCGAAGCGCGCCGCACCAAATAGCTGCGGGGCATTCAGTCGGACACCCTGATACCCATGCGCGGAAAAACGCCAATGATACATGCTTCTGCGGTGCGTGTTGAGTCTGCCAGCTGGCAAAATCTGCTCGCCTCCAGCATCACCGACCCACGCGTCCTGCTCCAGCGCCTGCAGCTTGACCCTGCGCTACTCGAGGGCAGCCTGGCTGCCGCCCGCGACTTTGCCCTGCGCGTACCTGAGCCATACCTCTCGCGCATGCGCCCCGGCGACGAGAACGACCCGCTGTTGCGCCAGGTGCTCCCCCTTGGCATCGAACTGGACGAACAACCGGGCTACGTTACCGACCCGCTAGGCGAACAACACAGCAACGCTCGCCCCGGGATTATCCATAAATATCACGGCCGCCTGCTGCTGGTGGTCACAGCCGGCTGCGCCGTCAATTGCCGCTACTGCTTTCGCCGCCACTTCCCCTATCAGGACAACAGCCTCAGCACCGCCGAATGGGATGCCGCACTGGACTACATTCGCCAGGACGACAGCATCAGCGAAGTCATTTACAGCGGCGGCGACCCTCTCGCCGCCAACGACCGCCGGCTGGCCTGGCTGACCCGAGAAATTGCCGCCATACCCCACGTGCGCCGGCTTCGTGTCCACACTCGACTGCCCATCGTGATCCCACAGCGCATCACCCCCGAGCTGATCGATGCGCTGTGCGGCACACGCTTACCGGTGACCATGGTCTGGCACTGCAACCATGCCGCCGAACTGGACGAACTGACCCGCGATGCCGCCAGCCGTCTGCGTCAGGCCGGCGTCACCCTGCTCAATCAAGCGGTGCTATTGCAGGGCGTCAACGACACTCTGACGGCACAGATAGCCCTGAGCGAAGCACTAGGCGACAGTGGCGTATTGCCCTATTATCTGCATTTGCTCGACCGCGTCCGCGGCGCCAGCCACTTTCTGGTGACCGATCAGCAAGCCCAGGAACTCGTCGGCCGGATGCTGACGAGGCTGCCTGGTTATCTGGTACCCAGACTGGTACGCGAAACCGCCGGTGAGCCCGCCAAGGTACCGATCAGCGTTATCTTGGTGCACGAGTAATGAAAGACACCATAGGATTCGGCAGTAACGCATGGCAGATTACGACTCGGCTTCTGCACTTAGCCAGTTGAGAACTAAGCTGCTACAGTGTTTTCACAGAAGACATGACCCTTCAAGCGCCACGGATGAGCAGCGCAACGTCGCTGCCGGGGCTCGGCCGCAAACGCACGTACTGGATACGACTGTTATGGATAGCACCACGCAAAAAATGCACTTGCGCATACCTCAGCAAACGCTCAGCAACCTGAGCTTCGCCGAGGGTACGGAGAAGGGGATCACCCAGTGGCTGGCCAACCTACCTAAGGCCAACATTGGCGAAACCGCCCGCCAGCTTTATCAGGGACTGATCGAGCTGAACCAGTACGACGTTGCTCCCGATCGCCGCCTGGCCATGCTCGAACGCATCCGCCCGGAAGTGCACTACGTCTGCTCCGCACTGTCCAAGTACTACCTCGGCCAGTCCATCGTGCTGGAAGACAAGCCGCGCAAGGTTGCCAACCTGTCCCAGTCCCTGCAAAACCACTTGGCCAATGGCTACAAGATCGTGGTGGCGCAAGAGCGCAGCATCAAATCACGCGACCATGCCAACCTGATGACGCTGGCGCTGCAACGCTCCATTCGCGGCCTGTGCGGCCCGCTTCTGCGCGCCTTCCAGCTCTACTGCCCAGTTGCCGACGGCATCTGGCTGGAACTGCACCAGCTCTATCAGATGGCGCGCAAGCGCAAGCTGCACCAAAACCCGGTAAACGACAGCGAAAGCGCCAACAAACAGCCCCTGAGCATCGAACAATGCTACCTGGTTGCCCTGCTGATGGGCTCTGCGCGCCCCAATCAAATGCGTCAGAGCGCCATGGGTCGCCTGTTTGCGACTCTCGAGGACTGGAGCAAACACGCCCGTCTGGTTGACCCGGATGACGGCAAGGCGCTGTTCATTATCAACCCCGACATGGACTGCCCGCCGCGCTACAAATCACTGATTCGCGGCGAGAGCCTGGATAACAGCCTCGGCCTGGATACCCGTCACCTGGTCAGCGACATCAAGAACTTCATGCTCGAAGGGAACGACTACCAAGGCGATCTGAAGATCCCCGGCACACTGGGCATAGAACTGCTACAGCACCTCAGTCAGTCCTGGGGCGATCTGGCCGAGCGCACCTTCAACCGCATCCCTAGCCAGGGGCAACTGCGGGTCAGCATTGGCATGAGCGCCACCCACTACCGCATTGCCGGCAAAGCCTTCGCACGCATCATCGACGCCACCGACGAAGAGCTCAACCCGTTTTCAGATGTTGCCCAACGCGCCAAACAAGGCGGCTGGACCGGCGCCTTTGACGGCGCACAGTCGGTTGAGTGGAGCGGCGGCAACATCGAACAGATCAATTACGGTAGCCAGGGCGAGGATAGCGACGAGGAAGGTGATGACGCCTACCCCATCCACAGCCTGCCCATTGTCAATCACAGCCCCGGTGGCTTCTGCCTGACGTGGCCCAAAGACGTACCCAAACAGCTACAGGCGGGCGAACTGCTCGGCGTCCAGGAAGCCAACGAGCAAGACTGGAGCCTGGCCGTGGTGCGCTGGATTCGACAAGTGCGCGGCGGCGGCACACAGATGGGTATCGAGCTGATTGCGCCGCATTGCACGCCTTGCGCCGCGAAACTGATTCGAAAAACCGGTGAGCCAAGCCAATACCTGCGCGCCCTGCTGCTGCCTGAAGTAACCGCAATTGACCGGCCGGCCACCATTATCACGCCGCGCCTGCCATTCCAGGTCAACAGCAAGATCAGCATTCTGCAGGGTGGCTCGGCTCAACGTGCGCATCTCACCAGCCGAGTTACTGCAACAGGCAGCTTCAGCCAGTTTGAGTACCACCTGATTGAGCAGCCCAGGGAAGAGAAGAATCAATCTGAGACAGCCGGCGCATCTTTGGCAGTCAGCGCCGAGGATGACTTTGACTCACTCTGGAAGTCTCTGTAGATTCAGTGCTCTGACACAGCACAAGGCTGCGCGCCCGCGCAGCCGGACTCGCCCGGAATATCATGGCCAACGAAAAACAAGCCATAAGGCTACTGATCCTCGACGACTCGCAGAACAACGCTGAGCGTCTGGTCAGCCTGCTACGCAACGCAGGTCACGCCACCCGCGCCCACCGCATCACGTCGGTCGAAGACCTGCAGGAGTGTCTGCAGCAAAATTGGGATATCTGTCTCGCCCAGCCAGAAACCAGTTTCATGACCGCTGAGGACGCTGCGCTGTTAATCAAGCGCCAGTCCAGAGATATCCCCTTCATTCTGCTTAAACCTCAGGCTGACATGGAGATGCGCGTCGAAGCACTACGCAGCGGCATGGCCGACGCCCTACCCCAGGACGCCGACAACCTGCTTACCCTGGTGGTCGGGCGCGAGCTTATCAACCTCGATGCTCGCCGCCAAAGACGCATCGCCGAGCAGAACCTGCGCGAGACCGAAAAGCGCTGCCAGCTGCTGCTGGACAGTTCGGTAGATGCTATCGCTTATGTACATGACGGCATGCACATCTATGCCAACCGCGCCTACAGCGAACTGTTCGGCTACGAAGACGCCGACGACCTGGCAGCCGAACCAATGGTAGGCCTGATTGACAGTGCTGATCAGGCAAACTTCAAGGACTTCCTGCGCCACTACGACAGCCAAGGCGGCCAGAACGAAATGCGCTGCAAAGCGGTGGACAGCAGCGGCAAGGGCTTCCCGGTCCGCCTGAGCTTCTCCCCGGCCAGCTACGACGGCGAACCCTGCACGCAGGTGGTCATACGCGCCGAAACGGCAAGCGCCGAGTTTGAAGAAAAGCTCAAGGTCATGGCCAGCCGAGACCTGGTCACCGGCATGTTCAACCGCAACTACTTTCTGGAGCAGCTGGACAACGTGCGTGATCAGGCGGTGCGCCAGGGCCTGTTCAGTACGCTGGTTTACATCAGCATCGACGGTTTCAGCAGCCTGCAAGCCGACATCGGTATCGGCGCTGCGGACCTGCTGCTGACCGACCTCGCACAACTGCTACGGGGCCATTTCAGCGAAGATACACTGATGGCCCGGTTTGCCGATGATGCCTGCAGCATCCTGGTCGAAGGCAAGGAGCCTGCCGCCGCGCTCCCCCAGCTGGAAGAATTGCGCGCGAAACTGGAGTCGCACCTGTTCGAGACCAACGGGCGCACGGTACGCATCACCGTCAGCATGGGCGTAGCCGCGATCAGCGAGACCAATGCCAACCCAAGCGAAGCGGTCGACCGAGCGCACCGCCTGGCCGACCAGCTAAGCACCGCCGGCGGCAACGCCATCAAGGTTTTCGACCCGCTGGAAGAGCTGGCCATGCAGGCCAACCGCGGCGACCTGATCGCGCTGATTCGCCATACGCTGGAAACCAACGCCTTCCGCATGCTGTTTCAGCCGATTATCAGCCTGCGCGGCGATGACACTGAAAATTACGAAACCTTCCTGCGCCTGCTCAACGGCGAAGGCGAAGAAGTGCCCAGCACCGAATTTCTGCCAGCGGCCATGGAGGCAGGGCTGGCCCTGGATATTGACCGCTGGCTGATCAGTCAGGCAGTAAAACTGCTGAGCAACCATCGCAGCAAAGGCGCGGAAACCCATCTACTGCTAAACCTGAGCGCCGCAAGCCTGCAGTCGCCGGACATGGTGCAGTGGATTGCCAACACGTTGCGCGACGCCAGACTGCCCAGCGACGCCATCATCTTCCAGTTCAACGACGCAGACATCAATACCTACCTCAAGCAAGCCAAGGTGCACACCGATGCCCTGCGCCAGATGCATTGCCGCGTGTCGATCAGCCATTTCGGTGGAGCACTAAACCCCTACGCCTCGCTGAAGCACGTGCAGGCCGACTTCATCAAGATTGATGGCTCTTTCACTCGGGATCTGTCCAGCAGCACAGCTGTGGACACGCTGAAGGAAATGGTCAGCAGCCTGCACAACCAGGGCAAGCTGACCATCGTGCCTTATGTGGATAGCGCCACCATGATGCCAACTCTATGGCAGGCTGGCGTCAACTACATCCAGGGCTCGTATCTACAAGCCCCAAGCGACGCCATGAACTACGACTTCAGCGCTGAATAATCAGCGCTGTTCTGGGAAAACGCTGGTCAAGCACCATCGCGGTCACGGAAGCCCAGCAGATACAGAATGCCATCCAGACCCAGGGTCGAAATGGCCTGTTTGGCAGACTGTTTGACCAGCGGCTTGGCGCGAAACGCCACACCCAGCCCGGCAATCGACAGCATCGGCAGATCGTTGGCGCCGTCGCCAACGGCAATGGTCTGCTCCAGGCTGATCCCCTCCTGCTGGGCCAGTTGACGCAGCAGCTCTGCCTTGCGCTGACCGTCTACAATCGGCTCTTGCACCTCGCCGGTCACCAGGCCGTTCTCAACCGGCAAGGCGTTGGCGTAGACGTAGTCGATACCCAAGCGCTGCTGCAGGCGCTCAGCAAAGTAATTGAAGCCACCTGACAGAATCGCCGTCTTGTAGCCAAGACGTCTTAGCTGGGCAATCAGGGTTTCGGCGCCTTCGGTCAGGCGCAGCGATTCGGCAATACTGTCGAGAGTGGACACGGGCAGCCCCTTGAGCAGCGCCATGCGCTCACGGAAGCTGGCACGGAAGTCCAGCTCACCACGCATTGCCCGTTCGGTGATTTCCGCCACTGCCTCACCCACGCCCGCCGCCTTGGCCAGCTCGTCGATCACCTCGGCGTCGATCAGCGTCGAGTCCATATCAAACACCACCAGCCGGCGATTGCGACGGAACAGGCTGTCCTGCTGGAAAGCGATATCGACGCTCAGCTCCTGGGCGATAGCCAAAAACTCAGCACGCAGCGCGGCTGGATCTGCCGGCTCGCCCCGTACCGAAAACTCAATGCAGCCCTTGCCCTGATCCTCAGGCAAGCCTTCCGGGATACGACCGGACAGTCGATCGATATGGTCGATATTCAGACCGTAGCGCGCAGTGATTTCACTAACCCTGGCAATATGCTCAGCGGTAATGCGACGGGCCAGCAGGGTAACGATATGCCGCGCCTTGCCCTGCCCTTCCACCCAACGGCTGTACTCCTCGGCACTAACCGGCGTGAAGCGCACCTGCTGATCCAGCTCGTATCCGCGAAAGAGCACATCCTTGAGCACATCGGAGCTACCCTGCCCGGCCGGCATCTCAACCAGAATCCCGAAAGACAGGGTGTCATGAATCACCGCTTGGCCAATATCCAGGATATTGACCTGCGCCTTGGCCAGCAGGCCGGTGATGGCGGCGGTCAGCCCCGGACGATCGGGACCGGTGATGTTGATCAGGACAATTTCCTTCAAGGCAGGCACTCCGGCAGACAGAACTGGCCGCTATTCTACCTGCATTTGGCAAACAGCTCACAGATCAGCCTTTTTCCCGTTTTCGTGAATAGCTATACTCGCCCAACGCGCCGCCGCCCAGACACTTCAGGGTGCCGCCTCCGCAACCAGTCGAGTCTTGCCTTGAGCCGCCCAACTACGCCCCCCGATAATCTGTTCCTCCGCTGCTACGCCAATCTGCGACGCCGCTCCCTGACGTTGGCTGGAGCATTGCCGTTGATGGTGCTCGGCCCCATGCTATTGATGCTGATATTGCTGCTCTGGCTTGGCAAGTTTCAGCTGAACCAGGACATAGCCCAGCAGGCCGACCGCGCAGGCAGCGCGCTAGCCAGGCAGATTTCCGCCTCTGCTGCTGAGCCTCTGGCAGCTGAGGATCGCCTCAGCCTGAACATGCTGTTGGCTCAATGGGCACAGAATCCGATGATTGCCCATGTCAGCCTCTACTCCCCCAACAACCGACTTCTGGCCGAAGCGGGCAGCGAGCCTTCGCGCCAGCTACGCGCGCCCGGCCAGGGCCGCTATCCGGCCGCAGTGCACCTGCAGGATCAACTGGCTGGACAGGTACAGCTGACACTCAGCGCAGCTCCCTTCGTCCAGCCGGCTCAGCAGCTGCTCGAACGGCTGATCTGGGGTCTACTGCTGATTGGCGGCCTGGGTGGGTTGCTGGCGTGGCATCGCGGACGCGAACTGTCACGCCAACTGAGTGCGCTAGCCGAGTGGGACAATTCCCCCAACTACCCGGCTCCCGGCTATCGTCGTCGCGATGAGCTCGGTGAGCTTTCACGCGCTATGCTGGCGCACCGCGGCCTTCTGCCCGAGCCCGAGCCGGCTCCAGCGCCGTTACCGGAACCCGCGTACATCCACGCCACAGACATCGCCGCCGCAGCAGACCCGAGCCCGGACACTGCAGGCAGCGACGAAACGCCGGCAGAAACAGCCGATGCGGCGCCAGCCGACCCCATCGACACCGAGAGCGACACCACAGAAACAGAGCAAGACCAGCAAGAAGAAGTCGCACCCTCGGACACACTCACAGACGCGGCAGCAGATGAAGAGCCTGCGCCCAGTCTCGCCCGCCAGGCCATGCTGGCGGTCCGGTTGGGTAATCAGGAAGCCCTGCGCCGTCTCCCGCGCGAGCGTTTGATGACGCTGCTGGAGCGTTATCGCCAACAGGTTCAGCGTGCCTGCCAACTGTACGGCGGCGAGCAGCACACGCTGTTCGACGGCACCAGCGTGCTGCTATTCAGAGACAACCCGGAAGCCGGTGGCGCGGAGCTCAAGCACAGCCTGTGCTGCGGTGAGCTGCTGCGCGTGCTGGGACATGACCTGCAGATAGAGATTGCCGATACCGGCACCGCGTTGCACCTGCAACTGGCGCTCGGTCACGCGGCCGGCCTGGCTGGACTGGATGAGAAGGCCTTGGGTGAACACCCGGCCTGTCAGCAGGTACTGGAGCAGCTGCAACACAGCCGAAACCTGTTGCTGGTCGACGCGGAACTGGCAGCAAGCGACCCGCTCCGTCAGTGCGCCTCGACTCGGCGCCTTGCCAGCCAACCCGGCACCTTCTGTATCGAGCGCCTGCTGGAGCCGTATCAGTCGCTGCTCGAGCGCCAACTTAGCTCGCTGTACAACCAGCGTCAGGCCTGAGCCTGCGCTGGCTGTACAGCACACACCGGTCAGGCGTTGCCGTCAGCCTTCGTCGGCCGGCGTACTGACTGACGGCACCTCTACTGCCACCTCGTCAACCTTCTGGAAGCCGCGCGGCAGCTTGTTGCCACGACGGCCGCGTTCACCGCTGTAATGCTCCAGATCAGCAGCCTTGAGGGTCAAGGTGCGCTTGCCGGCGGTCAGTACCAGCTGCGCACCCGGCGGCAGCACAGCCAACCCGGCGACAAACTCCTCGCGTGATTTGACCCGCGCAGAGGGCAGCGACAGGATCTTGTTGCCCTTGCCCTTGGACAGTTGCGGCAGATCCTTGAGCGGGAACACCAGCAGACGGCCCTCGTTGGATACCGCCGCCAAGTGGCTGCTCTGCGGATAACGTACGCGCTGCGGCGTGAGAATACGGCCGCCCTCGGGCAAATTCAGCAGCGCCTTGCCGTTCTTGTTCTTGGCGAGCATATCCTCGCCCTTGACCAGGAAACCATAGCCGGCATCGGACGCCAGCAGGTACAGGCTCTCATCCTCGGGCATCAGCACCGCGTCAAAACTGGTGCCGGCCGGTGGGCTGAAGCGCCCGGTCAACGGCTCGCCCTGCCCGCGCGCTGACGGCAGGGTATGGGCTGCCAGCGAATAGCTGCGCCCGCTGCTGTCGATAAACACCGCCTGCTGATTGGAGCGCCCGCTGGCCTGCCCCAGGTAGCCGTCGCCCGCCTTGTAATTCAGGCTGGCACCATCTACATCATGCCCCTTGGCGCAGCGCACCCAGCCTTTCTCCGAGAGCACCACCGTCACCGGTTCAGAGGGCACCAGATCGGTTTCGGACAGGGCCTTGGCCTCTTTGCGTTCTACCAGCGGCGAGCGGCGCTCATCCCCATAGGTCTCGGCATCGGCAACCAGTTCATCGCGCACCAGGCTGCGCAGCTTGCGCTCGTCACCCAGCACGCTCTGCAAGTGGTCACGCTCCTCGCGCAGCGCATCTTGCTCGGCGCGAATCTTCATTTCTTCCAGACGCGCCAGCTGACGCAGGCGGGTGTCCAGAATGTAGTCCGCCTGCAGTTCACTCAGGTCAAACCGGGCGATCAACTCGGCTTTGGGGTGATCCTCGGTGCGAATGATGTGAATGACTTCATCCAGATTGAGGAAGGCCACCAGCAAGCCATCCAACAGGTGCAGGCGTGCCAGCACCTTGTCCAGGCGAAACTGCAGGCGGCGGCGCACGGTCGCCACACGAAAGCCCAGCCACTCACTGAGCAAGGTCCATAGGTCCTTGACCGCCGGCTTGCCGTCGGTGCCGATGACGTTCATGTTGACCCGGTAGCTGTGCTCCAGATCGGTGGTGGCAAACAGATGCTGCATCAGATCGTCGAGATCGACCCGATTGGAGCGCGGCACAATAACAATGCGCGTCGGGTTTTCATGATCAGACTCGTCGCGCAGGTCAGCGACCATGGGCAGCTTTTTGTTCTGCATCTGTGCAGCAATCTGCTCCAGCACCTTGGCACCGGAGACCTGATGCGGCAGCGCGGTAATGACTACCTCGCCATCTTCTTTGTCCCAGACAGCGCGGCAGCGCACCGAACCCCGGCCGCTGGCGTACATTTTCAATAACTCGTGACGGGGCGTGACAATCTCCGCTTCGGTGGGAAAGTCCGGCCCCTGCACGTGCTCAAGGATCTCGTCGAGGCCAGCGCCCGGGTCATCCAGCAGACGAACACAGGCGGCAGCCACTTCCTTGAGGTTGTGTGGCGGAATATCGGTGGCCATACCGACGGCGATGCCGGTAGTGCCGTTGAGCAAAAGATTGGGCAAGCGGGCCGGCAACACCATGGGTTCTTCCATGGTGCCGTCAAAGTTCGGCTGCCAATCTACCGTGCCCTGCCCCAGCTCCGACAGCAACACCTCGCTGTAGCGCGCCAGGCGAGCTTCGGTATAACGCATGGCAGCGAAGGATTTGGGATCGTCCGGCGCGCCCCAGTTACCCTGACCGTCTACCAGCGGGTAGCGGTAAGAGAAGGGTTGCGCCATCAGCACCATGGCCTCGTAACAGGCCGAATCGCCGTGCGGATGGTATTTACCCAGCACGTCACCCACGGTACGGGCCGACTTCTTATGCTTTGAGCTGGCCGATAGGCCCAGCTCACTCATGGCGTAAACAATTCGCCGCTGCACGGGTTTGAGACCGTCGCCAATATGCGGCAGGGCCCGGTCCATGATCACGTACATGGAATAGTTGAGGTAGGCTTCCTCGGTAAAGGACGCCAGCGAGCGACGCTCTACGCCATCCAGGCTCAGGTCCAGTCCATCACTCATGCATTATCTCCACGGGTGGGCAGCGCCAGGCGGCCCGCTTGAAAACTCATTGGTACTGTCGCAGCAGCAAATCACCGCCCTGCGAACGAAAATCCAGCTGACGCAGGGCACTCATGCCCAGCAGCACTTCATCGCCGCCCATGCCAGGCACGATGCCGGCCTCCACATCATGCAAACGAATATCGCCAATCTGCAGGCTATTCAGCCGAGTAGCATAGCCTTCTGCTGTGCCGTTGGCGGTATCAACCATGAATTGCCGGCCGCGCTCCAGCCCCAGCTCCTCGGCCAGACCGGCCGGCACCGCAACAAAACTCGCCCCGGTATCCACCAGCAGAGTAACGGCGCTGCTGTTGATGCGCCCGTTCACCAGATAGTGCCCTTGCCGATTGGGCTCAAGCCGCACCTCTACCGCGCTGTCCAGGCGACTGGACTCGGGGTTTTGGTTGGGGTTGCGCTGGCGCTCTTCCACGCCACTGAACCAGAATGCCGCCAACAGCAGGCCGGCAATCCACGCCAGAATCATCATGCCGGTACCCAGCTTGCGCTGGGAGGGAGGCGTCGATTCGTTCACGGCGTCACGTCCTCCTGCCAGTCGTCAGGCAGCGCAAAGTGAAACAGCCAAGGCCGCGCGTCGCCATCCGGCCGCAGGCGGTTGTTGTTGTCCAACCCGATGACGATGCCCTCTTCACTGATCAGCAGGGCTTCTGCCAGGCCAAAAGGCGCATCAGGGTAGAAGTAGGGCTCAACCAGTACCGACTGGGCGAACGACCAACAGCGTTCACGCTTGCCAGATAAGGCGTTGCGACGGCACACCTGATGCGCATTGCGCTCCAGGCTCCACAGCCACCCCTTCCAGAATGCCAGATCAGAAAAGTCGACCGGCATCACCTCACGATTGAGGATCCCCGGCCCAAAGGGTTCGGTAGGCAGAAAGCGGCGCTCGGCGAGCAGCACACACCCGGCCAGCGGACAGGCCCATTGGTCACCCTGACGCTGCAGCTTGACCAGGCCACGCCCCTGACGCTCGGCCGCCAGCCACAGGGTGTTGGCCTGGGCGTCAATCGCCACCCCTTCGGCCAGCGCGTTGACCTGCTGCCAGAGGCCGCGAGACTCACCCTCGGTGTACACCGCCGGGTCCAGGTTGAGCCAACTGCCCTGCACCGGTGTATCGCCCGGCGGTGGCAGGCGTAGCACGCCCAGCTGGCTCTCGCTGACCAGATAGCGATTGCCCTCGCCATCACAGGCCAGCCCTTCAAAATCCAGCGCCTGGCCGCTTAACCCACGCAACCAGGCGCCGGCCAGCAACTTGACGGGCAACATGGAGGGCGACTCAGACGGCAGCGTGAAGCTCTCGACACTCGCCTGATAAGCATGCTCGCCCCGCTGCAACACAAACAGGCTGGTGTCTTCACGATCAGACAGGGTCAACAGTTGCCCGTTGCAGTGCTGCAAGGCCGAAAGATTGCCGCGCGGCATACCGTCCACCGGCAGGGCCGACTCAAGCTGCAACTCAGGCGCACGCTCAAAGGCGTTGGCAGTAACACTCAGCAGCAGCGCACAGGCGCCCAACAGGCGCAGACCAGCAGGCATCATCAGAGCAACACCTCGGCCAGATCACCCTTGCTTTCAAGCCAGGCCTTACGATCGGAGGAGCGCTTTTTGGCCAGCAGCATATCCATCAGCTGCTCGGTGTCCTGGGTCTCGTCGACGGTGAGCTGCACCAGACGCCGCGTGTCGGGCGCCATGGTGGTTTCACGCAGCTGCAGCGGGTTCATTTCACCCAACCCCTTGAAGCGTGTTACCTGAATCTTGCCACGCTTACCTTCGGCCTCGATGCGGTCAAGGATGCCCTGCTTCTCGGCGTCATCCAGCGCGTAATAGACATCCTTGCCGATATCCACGCGGTACAGCGGCGGCATGGCAACAAACACATGGCCAGCCTCAACCAGCGGGCGGAAATGGCGGACAAACAGAGCGCAGAGCAGCGTGGCGATGTGCAGACCGTCAGAGTCGGCATCGGCGAGGATGCAGATCTTGCCGTAGCGTAGCTGCTCCAGACTGGCCGCACCCGGGTCCACACCAATAGCGACCGCAATATCATGTACTTCCTGGGAGCCCAGCACCTCACTGGACTCGACCTCCCAGGTGTTCAGGATCTTGCCGCGCAGCGGCATAATGGCCTGAAACTCCTTGTCGCGGGCCTGCTTGGCGCTGCCGCCGGCAGAGTCACCCTCAACCAGAAAGAGTTCCGAACGGCTGCTGTCCTGCCCCACGCAATCGGCCAGCTTGCCCGGCAGAGCCGGCCCTTGGGTGATGCGCTTGCGCTCGATCTTTTTGCCGGCCTTAAGACGGCGACCGGCGTGGCTGATGGCCATTTCGGCAATCTGCTGACCGATATCGGCGTGCTGGTTCAGCCACAGGCTGAACGCATCCTTGACCACACCGGAGACAAAGGCCGCGGACTCGCGAGACGACAACCGCTCCTTGGTCTGGCCAGAGAACTGCGCCTCGGCCATTTTCAGTGACAGCACATAACTGACGCGCTCCCAGATATCCTCTGGCGCCAGTTTGAGGCCGCGCGGCAGCAGATTGCGAAACTCACAAAACTCACGGATGGCTTCCAGCAGCCCCGCACGCAAACCGTTGACGTGGGTACCGCCCTGTGCGGTGGGAATCAGGTTGACGTAGCTTTCCTGCACCAGCTCGCCGCCCTCGGGCAGCCAGAACACCGCCCAGTCAACTGCCTCCTGCTTGGCGGCAAAGGCCCCGGAGAAGGGTTCTTCCGGCAGCTTTGGCCACTCGGCGCAGGCATCGACCAGATAGTCGCGCAGGCCATCTTCAAAGTACCAACTGATCTTCTCGCCGGACTGGCGGTCGTCAAAGTCGACCTTCAGCCCCGGGCAGAGCACGGCCTTGGCCTTGAGCAGGTGTTTGAGCCGGCTGATACTGAACTTGGCTGAATCAAAATACTTGGCATCCGGCCAGAAGGTCACGGTCGTGCCGGTATTGCGCTTGCCGACCGTACCGATCACCTCCAGCTCACGGACCTTGTCGCCATTGGCAAAGGCCATGGCGTACTCCTGCCCGTCTCGTTTGACGCGCACTTCCACCTTGTGCGACAAGGCGTTGACCACCGAAATACCCACCCCGTGCAAACCGCCGGAGAACTGATAGTTCTTGTTGGAGAACTTGCCGCCAGCATGCAGCCGGGTAAGGATCAGTTCGACCCCGGATACGCCCTCCTCCGGGTGAATATCCACGGGCATGCCACGGCCATCATCACTGACCTCTAGGGCATTATCCTGATGCAGCACAACGCTGATGGTGCGCGCATGGCCAGCCAGCGCCTCGTCAACACTGTTGTCGATGACCTCCTGCGCCAGATGGTTGGGGCGGGTGGTGTCGGTGTACATCCCGGGGCGACGGCGCACCGGATCCAGACCGCTGAGAACTTCCAGCGCATCGGCGTTATAGGTCGATTGAGACATGGTGGAGGCAGGCTTCCTTCTTGAATCTTTTCAACATGCAGGCAGCGGGTGCGCAGCAGGCGCGGCAGCCGACAATAAAGACAGACATGGGGTCACATAGTATCCGGCAGGCCGCTTGCCTGCCACCGTCTGCGCCGGGAGAGCTCAATACCCAACCGCTTCCGGATCAGGCAGAAACTGGCCGGCAGGCAGACGGCACACGGCGGTTTCGATTCGGCCGTCGTCATACAGGCGCAGCCACCGGTAACCCGGTGCCTGGGTATCGGTAGCAAAGTCATCGCTACTGGGGGCAAACTGCACACAGGTAGAGGGGGTGGCCAACAGGCGCAGGTGACCAAGCGGCTGGTCGAAATGCTGATGAATATGCCCCCAGAGCACCGCCTTCACGCGCGGGTCGGGCTCAAGACGGGCCAGCAGATCCGGGGCGTTGAGCAGGCCAATAGGCTCCATCCAGCCACTGCCTATGCTCACCGGCTGATGGTGAAGACACACCAGCACATGGCGGTCGCCCGCCGTTGCCAGGGCATCGTCAAGGCCGGATAGCGCGGCGGGCGAAAGACGGCCCGGCACTGCGCCCAGGATGCTTGAATCGAGCAAAACGATGCGCCAGTTGCCAATATCCACCCAATCGCGGGTCAGGCCTAGCGGTTTACCCAGCCGTGCCATCAACTCGGCGTCATCGTGATTGCCGGGAATCCAGTAACACGGGGCCGGCAGCCGCAGGCTGGAGGCAATAAATCGGCGATAGGCAGCCTCACTGCCGTCCTGGGTGATGTCGCCGGTTGCCAGCACCAGATCCATACGCGCAATCTGCTGCAGCACCATGTCGATCACAGCGTCCAGACTGGCCTGCGTCTGCAAGCCCAGCAGGTCACCCTCTGCCTCGGCAAACAGATGACTGTCGGTCAACTGCACAACGCAGACGAAGTCCGATCCTAACGACATGCTGCTCCCACTCCTTGTTCGCTTTCTCAGCGATTATCTTGGCCGTTGCCGCATAGCGATTCCAGCGACTGGATCACAGACCCTGCCCGGCAAACGACACTGGCTGAGCGCTCTGTCCGTGGCGCTGACAATAGCCAAGCCACTCACCCAGAAACTGGTTCAACTGGTACTTCTCATCCGGCTGCAGCATCTGTTCGTTGGGATACGGATACACTCCGCGAAACCGCCGACGGTTGTAGGCAGCCACAACCTCCGCCAGCCCAGCATCATGGTACAGGCGCACTTCCATGCTCGGCGGCGAAACCCAGGCGTGGCGCCGCTCATGCGCCAACTGCAAGGTCGATGTATAAGGGCAGCGTTCCAGCACACGAATCAGCAGCGCCTGTTTCTGGCCGTCGCCAGCGTCGATATCGATCCGTACCTCATCCTGCTCATGCAGCTGGGGCATCAACTTGAGCAGTCGCCAATAGTTACTCTCGCAAGCGGCTTGCAAGCCGATCAGATCGACCCGATAACGCGGTTTGCGCAGGGCACTCATGGCTGTTCTCCCGCGCCGGCGCGCAGCTGCTCACCATTGAGCTGGAGCCACTGCAGGGCAATGATGCTGGCGGCATTGTCGATACGCCCATCCTGCAACGCAGCCAGGGCCTGCTCGCGCGACCACAGACTGACGCGGATATCTTCACCTTCCTCGGCCAGCCCGTGAACACCACCCACGCCGCGGCTGTCGACCAGCGCACAATACAAATGAACAAACTCGTCGCTGCCACCGGGCGATGGGTAGTAGCGGGTAATGGGGTGCAGCGAGCGCAGGGTCAGCCCGGCTTCTTCGTCAGCTTCACGATGGGCGACCTCTTGCGGGGATTCACCGGTATCAATCAACCCGGCGACCAGCTCCAGCATCCAGGGGTTGTCACTTTTCTCCAGTGCACCGATGCGCACCTGCTCGATCAACACGACCTGGTCCAGCCAGGGGTCATAGGGCAAGACACACACGGCATCGTGGCGCACGAACAGCTCACGCCGCAGCACCGGGCCCCAACCGCCGTTGAACAGGCGATGGCGCAGGTTGAGAACGTCGAGGCGGTAGAAACCCTTGAAGCCGGTTTCCCGGCTGATAATTTCCACGTCGTCGCGCGTAAAGGACAAAAGCACACTCCCCCAGTCAGTCAGCTGCAGAGGGCAAGGCACCGGGCCCACTGCGGGCTGCAAGCAAAGCATAAATTCGCTCCGCTGCGCAGGCGCAGGGCAGAGCGAATAAGAGTCAGTCGCTTAAGCTCGCATATCTGGCGGGCAGACGGCAAGGGTCTGGACGTGCCAGACCCTTGGCTCAGAGCTTGTGATACAGCTGCGAGCCAGTGGTGCGAAACTCCTCGGACTTGGCCTTCATGCCCTCTTCTACCGCCAGATCGACCGCATCGATACGCTGCTGAGCAGCATACTCACGGACCTCCTGGGTGATTTTCATCGAGCAGAATTTGGGGCCGCACATGGAGCAGAAGTGAGCTACCTTGGCCGACTCCTTCGGCAGCGTTTCATCGTGATAGGCGCGCGCGGTGTCCGGGTCCAGCCCCAGGTTGAACTGATCTTCCCAGCGGAATTCGAAGCGCGCCTTGCTCAGCGCGTTATCACGAATCTGTGCACCCGGGTGCCCTTTGGCCAGGTCAGCCGCATGGGCCGCGATCTTGTAGGTAATGATGCCGGTCTTGACGTCATCGCGATTCGGCAGCCCCAGGTGCTCCTTGGGCGTCACGTAACACAGCATCGCACAGCCAAACCAGCCGATCATGGCCGCACCGATACCGCTGGTGATGTGGTCGTAGCCGGGGGCGATGTCGGTGGTCAGCGGGCCCAGGGTGTAGAACGGCGCCTCATCGCAGCACTCCAGCTGCTTGTCCATGTTCTCCTTGATCAATTGCATGGGCACATGACCCGGGCCTTCGATCATGACCTGCACATCGTGCTTCCAAGCGATTTTGGTCAGCTCACCGAGGGTTTCCAGTTCACCGAACTGGGCTTCGTCGTTGGCATCGGCGATAGAGCCCGGACGCAGGCCATCGCCAAGCGAGAAGCTGACGTCGTAGGCCTTCATGATCTCGCAGATGTCCTCGAAGTGGGTGTAGAGGAAGTTCTCCTGATGATGCGCCAGACACCACTTGGCCATGATCGAGCCGCCGCGCGAGACGATGCCGGTAACCCGCTTGGCGGTCATCGGCACATAGCGCAGCAGCACACCCGCATGAATGGTGAAGTAATCCACGCCCTGCTCGGCCTGCTCAATCAGGGTGTCACGGAAGATTTCCCAGGTCAGATCCTCGGCAACGCCGCCCACCTTCTCCAGCGCCTGATAGATCGGCACGGTGCCGATCGGCACCGGCGAGTTGCGGATGATCCACTCGCGGGTTTCGTGGATGTTTTTGCCGGTCGACAGATCCATGACGGTATCGGAGCCCCAGCGGATACCCCAGGTCATCTTCTCGACTTCTTCTTCAATAGAAGAACCCAGCGCCGAGTTACCGATATTGCCGTTGATCTTCACCAGGAAGTTGCGGCCGATGATCATCGGCTCCAGTTCCGGGTGGTTGATGTTGGCAGGGATGATCGCCCGACCGCGGGCAATCTCTTCGCGCACGAACTCGGGGGTAATTTCTTTTGGAATACTCGCACCGAAGCTGTGACCGGCGTGCTGCTCTTTCAGCAGGCCTGACTCACGGGCCTCCTGCAGCTTCATGTTTTCGCGAATCGCCACGTATTCCATCTCTGGCGTGATGATGCCGCGACGGGCGTAATGCATCTGCGACACATTGCTGCCAGCCTTGGCACGGCGCGGCGTGCGTACGTGAGCGAAACGCATGTGATCAAGGGAGCTGTCAGCCAGGCGCGAGGCGCCAAACTCAGAGGTCAGCCCCGGCAGCACCTCGGTATCGCCGCGCTCGTCAATCCAGGCGCCGCGCACATCGGCAAGGCCGGCACGCAGGTCAATGCTGGCGTGCGGGTCGGTGTAGGGGCCGGAGGTGTCATACACCAGCACCGGCGCGTTGGACTCGCCGCCAAAGTCGGTCGGCGTATCGGCCAGGCTGATCTCACGCATGGGCACACGTATGTCCGGGCGCGAGCCGGTAACGTAGACCTTGCGAGAATTAGGGAAGGGCTGGGTGGCGGCGCTATCGGCACCCGAGGTGGCGATGGCGGTATCAGGCAACTTGCTGTTCATTGTTGTGCTCCACTGCGTTGAAATGCGCAGGGAACCGAAAAACCACGGCTACGCCAGCCCTTGCGGACTCACGCTTGCCGTCTATCTCGATTCCTACGCCGGTGCTAACCGGTTCAGGTTCAACGGGTATCATCTCAGCTGCCAATCAGGCAGCACCCCGTCAAGATGTCGCCATAGTCTAGGGGCTGTTCTTGCCCGGCCGCAAGCGGCGCGCTCATCAATCGAAAAGCGACGGCGCACCGGCTGACAAAATCGTCGAAAATGTCAGCAAAACCAGCGGCAACAGTTTGTTCCCGATTGTTACCGTCTGCTCGCTTGACCCCGGCTGCCGAGCCTTTTAGCCTTGCCTGACTCTCCCCCATGCGAAGGATGTCTGCATGTTCCGCCCTCTGTATGTCGCCTTGCTGCTGGCTGGTGTTTCCGGCCCGGCGGCTGCCAACACCGATCTGATGACTATTTACCGCGAAGCCGTGCTGAACAGCGCTGATTTGGCCGCCGCCGAAGCGGATGCCCTGGCCCGCCAGGAAGCCCTGCCGCAAGCGCGCTCGCAGTTGCTGCCCAACCTGGGTATTGGCGCCGGCGCCGCACGGGAGGATCTGGAGATCGACAATGTGGGGGGTGATGAGTACTCCACCCATTACTACCAGGCCAGTCTGACCCAGCCGTTGTTTCGCGCGGACCGCTGGTTCACCTATCAGGCTGCCAAGTCGGTCAGTCAGCAGGCGCAGCTGGAGTTCTCGGCGACACAGCAGAATCTGATCCTTGAGGTCTCACAGGCGTATTTTGATGTGCTGCGCGCCTCGGATAACCTGGCCACCGCCAAGGCCGAGGAAAAGGCCTTTGAGCGCCAGCTTGAGCAGGCGCAGGAACGCTTTGACGTCGGCCTGTCGGCCCGCACCGACGTGCTGGAAGCGCGCGCCGGCTATGACAGCGCCCGCGCAGCGCGCCTGACGGCAGAAACCAACCTGGATGTCAGCTACCAGGCCCTGACGCGCCTGACCAACCAGAACTACGAAAGCCTGTACGGTATCAGCCACGAGCTGCCCGTTCTGCCACCGACCCCCGCCAGCATGCAGGAGTGGGTAGAAACCGCCGCCGCGCAAAACCTGACCCTGCAGGCCAGTCGGTATGCGATTGAAAGCGCAGAAGACACCCTACGCAGCAGCAAGGCCGGCTACGCTCCGGTGGTCGACGCCTTTGTGCGTTACAGCAATGACAACGGCGGCGCCAGCATCCCGGCGGCCGGCCAGGCCAGCGCCGATACCGAGCTGACCAGCTTTGGCGTGGAACTGAGCATGCCACTGTTCACCGGCGGCCTGACCACCTCTCAGGTACGCGAATCGACCTACCGCCTGACCCAGGCCGAGCAAGGCAGCGAGGCGCAGCGCCGCCGTGTAGTCGAAAATACCCGCAACCTTTACCGCACCGTGACATCCAGCGTGGAAGAAGTCGCCGCCCGCCGTCAGGCTATCGTCTCGGCCAAGGCAGCGCTGGACGCCACCCAGACCGGCTATGAAGTGGGCACCCGCAACGTAGTCGACGTACTCGAGGCCCAGCGCAACCTGTTCCGCACCGTGCGTGACTACAACACCGTGCGCTACAACTACATCATCAACAACCTGAACCTGAAGTTGGCAGCCGGCACCCTGAGCCCTCAGGACCTGCAAGACCTGTCCCAGTGGCTGAACCCCAATTACGACCCGGACCGCGATTTCATCCCCCAGGCGACACCCGAAGAACTGGAGCAGATGTCCATGGGCGGCCGTCCGGCCCCGGCGCCGTCTTTGCCGAGCGACCCCGACAGCACCACCTTCTGAACACCCCACAAACAACAACGGCGCCTGCAGGCGCCGTTGTTGTTTCTTAACTCAAGAAGCGTGCGATGCCGGCCAGCAACCGTTCAAGCGCCCCCTGATTATCCTCTACCACCGCCTTGCCGGCGGCTCCGGCATGCCGGCGAGCAGCCTCATCGTCCAGCAGCCCCTGAACCGCCACAGCCAAAGCAGCCTCATCACTGACCACTTGCAGAGCGCCGGCGCCTTCCAGCAGCTCGCTGATTTCAGTGAAGTTGAAGCGGTGCGGGCCAGACAGTACCGGTAAGGCCAAAGCAGCCGGCTCCAGGTAGTTGTGCCCCCCGTTGGGCACCAGCGAACCACCAACGAAGGCTAGATCGGCGCAAGCGTACAGCAGCACTAGCTCGCCCATGGTGTCACCCACCAACACCTGCTGATCAGCCGCCGGCAGTTGGCCGCTACTGCGCCGGACCGCGGCTAGCCCCGCGTCTTGCACCTGACGTGTCACCGCATCAAAGCGCTCGGGGTGGCGCGGCACCAGAATCAGTAAGGCATCGGGGCGGTGCCGCAACACCTGTTGATGAGCCCGCAGCACCTGCTCATCTTCGCCTGCGTGGGTACTGGCGGCGATCCACACCGGCCGCTCACCCCAGCGTGCACGCAGATCCGCTGCCTGCTGCAACAACATGGGGTCCGGGCGAAAGTCGAATTTGATGCTGCCGGTCACCTGCAGCTGTTCACGCACGACGCCCAGCGTGACAAAACGCAGCGCTTCAGCCTGGCTTTGCACCGCGACCCAGTCCAGCGCAGCAAACATGGGGCGAACCAGGGGGGCAACGCGCTGATAGCCGCGGGCAGAGCGCTCTGACAACCGCGCATTGGCCAGCACCAGGGGCACCTGGGCACGCTTGGCTTCTGCTACCAAATTGGGCCACAACTCGGTTTCCATGATGATCCCGACGCGCGGCTGCAAACGTCGCAGCAAGCGGCGTTGCAGCCACGGCAGGTCGTACGGCAGATAGGCGTGTCCTACCTGGGCGCCGAACAGCTTGCGGATCTGCTCGGACCCGGTCGGCGTCATGCAGGTGATGGTGATCGGCAACTCGGGATAGCGGCGCATCAATTCGCGCACCATGGGCGCGGCGGCGATGCTCTCGCCCACCGACACCGCGTGCACCCAGATACCGCCTGCGCGCACATCTCCCCCCAGAGCAAAACGCTCAGCCCAGCGGCGAGCGTACGCTGGCGCCTTGATGGCGCGATACAGGAGCCGCAGCAGTACCAGCGGCATGCACAGGAAGAACAACAGGGAATAGAAACGACGCGCCATGGAATCTCCTGGGGTCAGAGCCTTGAATGGCAGTGGCTTACTGTCGCAAGTGTGACCCAGCTCGCCGCGAATGACTATACTAGAGGGCCTTTGTTTAACCTCAGCGGGAGCCCATGAGCACAACCCTCGATACCGACATCTGCATCCTCGGCGGCGGCATCGCCGGCCTGTGGCTGAATGCCCGGCTGCGCCAGGCGGGCTACCACACATTGCTGGTGGAGCGCGGCGCGCTCGGCGGCGGCCAGAGCGTGAAATCCCAAGGCATCATCCACGGCGGTATCAAGTACGCGCTGGGCGGCAAGCTCAACGCTGCTACCGAAGCCATCGCCGGCATGCCCGAGCGCTGGCGCAGCTGTCTGGCTGGCCAAGGTGAGCTGGACTTGCGCGGCGTGCGGGTGCTGTCCGAGCACCACTACCTGTGGTCGCCCGGCAGCCTGATCAGCAATCTGGCCGGCTTTTTCGCCAGCAAGGCCCTGCGCGGGCGGGTTGACCAGGTCAAAGGCAAGGCATTGCCGAAGGTGTTCAACGACCCGGCCTTTCGAGGCAAAGTTTACCAATTAGGCGAGCTGGTACTGGACGTGCCGGCCGCTATTGAGCGGCTCGCCGAGCTAAGCGGTGACGGTCTGATTGCCGACAGCAGCCCGCACCTGTTGCGCGCCGACGACGGCAGTATCAGCGGCGTACAACTGCATGGCGCCACCATCCGCGCCCAGCGCTATGTGCTTACCGCCGGCGAAGGCACTGACGCCCTCATGCAGGAATGGGGCGAAAGCGAGCCAGCGATGCAGCGCCGCCCGCTGCAGATGGTCCTGGTAAAGGGCCCTCAGCTGCCGCCGCTGTATGCCCACTGCCTGGGTGCCAGTCCCAAGCCGCGGCTGACCGTCACTACACACCCCTGTGAAGACGGCCAGTGGTGCTGGTATCTAGGTGGCGAGCTGGCTGAACAGGGCGTCAACCAGACCGCCGACGCGCTGATTGCCGCCGCCAAACGCGAGCTGGCCGAACTCTTACCCTGGATCAATCTCGAGAATTGCCAGTGGACCACCCTGCCGGTAAACCGTGCAGAGCCGGCACAAAGTGGACTGGTGCGTCCCGACAACGCCTACGTGCAGGCCAAGGGCAATGCGCTGATCAGTTGGCCAACCAAACTGGCACTGGCCCCCAACCTCAGTGACTTGGTGCTTGAGGAGCTGACACGCCAGCAGATCAAACCGCAGAACTACCCATCACTACCGGCCGATCTACCGCGCCCTCGCGTCGCCGAGCCGGTGTGGGACATGTGTTTCCGATGAGTAGCCTGCAACCGTTTTACCGCGCGCTCGGCAGCACCGGCCTGCAGCTATCACCGCTCGGATTAGGTACCGTCAAGATCGGTCGCAATCAGGGCGTGAAATACCCCGCCGGGTTCGAGCTGCCGGACGACGGTGCCGTACTCAATCTGCTGGCTCAGGCACGTGATTTGGGCATCAACCTGCTCGACACTGCACCGGCCTACGGCACCAGCGAGCAACGCCTGGGGCCGCTGCTCAAGGGCCAGCGCGATCAATGGGTGATTTGCAGCAAGGTTGGCGAGGAGTTCACTGACGGGCAGTCACACTTCGATTTTTCCGCCGATCACACCCGCCGTTCGGTCGAGCGCTCCCTGCAACGGCTGGGCACTGACCGCTTGGATCTGGTGCTGGTGCACTCGGACGGTAATGATCTCGACGTACTCGACCAGGAGGTCTACCCAACGCTTGCCCAGCTCAAGCAGGAGGGTCTGATTCTGGCCTACGGATTCTCCGGCAAGACCGTCGAAGGCGGC
>DBHE01000017.1 GCA_002296055.1 Pseudomonadaceae bacterium UBA836 | reverse complement strand
TGAATGCGCGCCTCGCGCACCAGATCAGGCCGCATCTCGCAGCTGACAATCTCGTCGGCGCGGCCGCCGCCAACGGCCATTGGCGTGCCGTCAAAGTCGACAAACATCGCCTCGCCCATGGAGTCGAAGGTGCCATCCGAGCCGCACATGCAGACGCTGGCGGTCTGCATCAGGTTGCAGAAGCTGTTGGCCTGGTTGGTGATCTGCCAGGAGTGGCGAATCGGCGCGGTGTAACCGGCGGTGCGAATCATGATCTCCGCGCCCTTGTAGGCGCACTCGCGGGCCATCTCGGGGAACATGCCATCGTGGCAGATAATCAGCGCCAGCTTGCTGCCCTTGGGCCCGTCACAAACCGGAATACCCAGGTTGCCCGGCTCCCACGGCTCGACCGGGACCCACGGATGCAGCTTGCGGTAGTACAGCTGAATCTCGCCCTGATCGTTGACGATGATGCCGCTGTTGTAGGGGTTGCCGTTGGGGTTGGCTTCCATGATCGAGAAGCAGCCCCAGATCGCGTTATCGACGCAGGCCTGACGCAGCGCGGCCACTTCCGGCCCGTCGAGGGTGCACATGATGTCGTCGGAGGTATCCATCGACAGCCCGTGCAGCGAATATTCCGGGAACACGATCAGATCCATACCGGCGACGCTGCGACGCGCCTTGCCGACCATCGCGACCACCTTTTGGGTCTGCTCCCACAGCTCTGCGCGGGTATGCGGATCAGGCAACGCCAGTTGCGCCAGACCGATGACAACGCCGTTCGGCGACTTGTTGAGACCACCCAGACCACTGGACATGGTTAGCTCCTATCGAGTCAGACTGAGTTCGCCCGGGGCGCCACTCAGGGTTTGATTGGGACGGCAGGTGATGAACATCACCGCCAGCGTGAGTGCGTAAGGGGCTGCAGCAAACAGGTAGTAGCCGGCGCTGATGCCAACCGACTGCAACGCCGGGCCAATGGCGCCAGCCGCGCCGAACAGCAAGGCAGCCCACAGGCACCGCAGCGGTTGCCAGCGCGCAAAGATCACCAGTGCCACGGCCATGATCCCCTGCCCGCTCGACAGCCCTTCGTTCCAGCTGCCGGGGTAATACAGCGACAGATAGGCGCCGCCGATGCCGGCCAGAAAGCCACCGGCGGCGGTGGCAGCAATGCGTACCAGCACCGGGCGATAACCCAGCGCGCGGGCGGATTCGGCGTGGTCACCCACCAGCCGCAGCATCAGCCCCCAGCGGGTGCTGCGCAGTCCCCAGTGCAGCGCAAAGGCCAGCGCCACGCCGATAAAGAACAGCACGTTGATGCTGAGCGCCGAGCGCACACGCTCATCCTCACTCCAGCCGCCCAGGCCGATAGCCACCAGCGACGGTGCCTGCGGCTGAATGAAGTTTTTACCGAGGAAGAACGCGAGCCCGGTGCCCAGCACCATCAGGGCGATACCCACGGCAATGTCGTTAACCCGCGGCAATGAGCAGATCGCACCGTGCAGCAGGCCCAGCAACAAGCCGGTGCCGCCCGCCGCCAGCACGCCGGTCCAGGCAGAGCCGCTGAGATAAGCCACGGCGTAACCGGCCATGGCGCCACTGACCAGAATGCCTTCAAGGCCCAGGTTGATGCGCCCGCTCTTTTCCGTCAGACACTCACCGAGGCTGACAAAGATGAAAGGTGTGCCGACCCGAATGGCGCCGGCCAGCAGCGCCAGAAAAAAGGTCGCCAGATCAAGATCAGCCATGCTGCAACGCCCCCTGCGTCTGTAGTGCACGTTCGTTCAGACGCAGCCGCCAGGCGACAATGCGCGGGGTCATTGCTTCCCAGGCCAGCAGGCTGGTAAACAGAATCCCCTCCAGAATCAGCGTGGTCGCATCCGGCAGACCAAGGCGACGCTGCAGCAGGCTGCCGCTGGCCTCGATACCACCGAGCAGAATCGCGCAGCCGATGATCGCCAACGGATTCTGCCGCGCCGCAAAGGCCACCAGAATGCCGCTGGCGCCGTAGCCTGCGATGATCGCGGCATTGGCACTGCCCTGCACCGCCGCCACCTCAAACATGCCGGCCAGACCGGCACAGGCACCGCCCAGCACACAGGTGAGAATCACCAACCGATCCACTGGCAGGCCGATCATCCGTGCGGTGCGCACGTTGCCGCCCACCACCTGCAAGGAAAAGCCGGTCACGCTGTTGCGCACCAGCACCTGCGCCAAGATGCAGGCGATAACGCCGACCACCAGCCCCCAGTGAACCTGAAAGGCATCGCTGATCGGGCCAATCATCACGCTGCCATCCAGCGCAATGGTTGACGGTTTATTGAGGCTGGCTGGATCGCGCAGCGGGCCTTCGACCAGCTGGTTGAAGATGGCGATGGCCACGTAGGACAGCAGCAGACTGCCGATGGTCTCGTTCAAGCCGCGCTTCTGGCGCATCCAGCCATTGAGGCCAATCCAGAAGCCGCCCACCACCATGGCCGACAGCGCCATACACAGCAGCAGTACTGACACGGGCATGGCCGGCAACCACAGCGGTGTTACCGCAGCGGCAAGCCCGCCCAGTACCAGCGCGCCCTCACCACCGATAATAATGAGACCGGCACGGGCTGGCAGCGCGACGCAGAGCGCCGTCAGCATCAGCGGCGCGGCGCGCTGCAGCGTGTTTTCCCAGGCAAAGGCTGAGCCGAATGCGCCCTGTACGACCAACTGACAGGCCTGCCAGGCAGGTTTGCCCTGCACCAGCAGAAACAGCATGAACAGCACAAAGGTGGTCAACGCAGCGAGCAGCGTAGGCAGGCCGGGGAGCAACAGCGCCCCGGCCCGATAGAGGTTGGTACGCGGATTCATCAGTTGCCTCAGATCTGCCCGCGCACGCCTTCAACCAGATAGTCCATGCTTTCCAGCACGACATCGGTTTGCCCCAGCGCAGTGCCGGCGGCAATCACCTCATTGCCCTGATTGTCCTTCAGCGGGCCGGTAAAGATGGCAAAGCCGCCGGCCATCATCTCGGCCTTGATGGCATCGGCGCGGGCCTTGGCTTCAGCGCTGACCAGCGGCCCGTAGGGCGAGGTCTTGACGAAGCCTTCCTTCAGGCCGCCACGCAGGAAGTTGATCATCGGCTGATCCGCCTGAGAGGCCGCCACATGGGCACGGTAGGGGGTTTCCCAGTTCCACTCGGCACCGGTCAGGTAGCCCTTGGGCGCCAGCGCCGACTGATCAGCGTGATAACCGCAGGTCATAGCGCCACGCTTCTCGGCCGTTTCAACGATCACTTTGGGGCCATCCACGTGGCAGGTCAGCACGTCACAGCTCTGGTCGATCAGGCTATTGGCGGCTTCTGCTTCCTTGATCGGCAGCGACCAGTCGCCGGTGAAAATAACGGTAGTGGTGATTTCCGGGTCAACCGAACGTGCGCCCAGGGTAAAGGCGTTGATGTTGCGCAGTACCTGCGGCACCGGCTTGGCGGCAATAAAGCCCAGCTTCTTGGTCTGGCTGGCGAAACCGGCGACTACGCCATTGAGGTACTGACCTTCGTCGATGTAACCGAAGAAGCTGCCGGCGTTGGTCGGATGCACACCCTCGGTCCACAGGCCGCCGCAGTGGGCGAAGTGCACGTCCGGGAAGCGTTCGGCCATCTTGATCACGTGCGGGTCAAAGTAGCCAAAGGAGGTCGGGAAGATCAGCGTCGCACCGTCCTGACGGATCATCGCTTCCATCGACTTCTGCACTGCTACCGTCTCGGGCACGTTTTCTTCTTCAACTACCACCACGTTCGGCAGCGTCTTGATAATCGCAGCGGCCTCGGCATGCGCCTGGTTGTAGCCAAAGTCGTCACGGGCGCCAACATAAATGAAGCCCACCACCAACGGGCGATCAGCTGCGCGCGCCAGACTGAACGGCATGGCGGCGGTGGCGCCAATCAGGCCCACCAGCTTGAGAAGGGTACGACGGTCAATGCTCGACATGGATAGCTCCTTGATAAAGATGACGCTGCCAAATCCACTGCGCACCGACACCTGAGCGCCTGCGCACATTTGAATACCAGCTTGTATACCAATGTGCACACCACTAAGCATTGATCGTGCCACCGCTCTAAAACCTAGTTCTGCGCCCTGCGGCGCGATGACGGGACAGTTTCTGCACAGCCCTGGTGCGAGTTAGCAATGGGCGCACCAAAGGCTAGCAATTAGCCGCCAGGCAGCAGCTCGACGCCAGCGCAGCCCGCGCCAGCCGCGCAGTCACCAGATGATGGCCAGACGAGGCTAGTCTGCCGCCACCGAACGATGGCGTTTTGCTTCGACAGACCAGCACGGCTCAGCTAAGGTTAAGCATCTAAAGACCGGTTGCGCGCCCTGTCTCCAGACCAAGACACTACCCATTGCGGCGCAACCAGCGACAACGGATTCAGTGCATGCGTGAAAACGGATTTACCCCTGTACCTGTCATCCTGATCGTCGACGACCAGCCCAATGACGTCCTGCTGCTGCAGGAGGCTGTTGCCGACCTTGGAGACATCCATATTGCCCACGACGGGGAAACGGCTTTGGCGCTGGCCAACGCCCATCGCCCGGATCTGATCCTGCTCGACATTCAGATGCCGGGTATGAACGGTTTTCAGCTGTGCAAAGCCATTAAGGCCACACCGCGCATCTGCGACGCGGCCATCGTGTTCGTCACCGCCCACACCCAGACCGATTACGAGATCCTGGCGCTGGAGTACGGCGGTATCGATTTCATCCAGAAGCCACTGAGCCTGCCGGTTGTGCATGCCCACGCCCGGGCCCACCTGGCCCTGCGCGCCGAGGCCAACCGTCTGGCCTACTACGACGACCTGACCGCCCTGCCCAACCGGGCCCTGCTACGCGACCGCGCCGAGCAGACCCTGCACAGCGCACGCGAGACCGGCAACCAGGCCGCGTTGGTTTTGCTCGACCTGGATAACTTTAAGGGCATCAACGACTCCATCGATCACCGCATGGGCGATCAGATTCTGATCGAGATTGCGCGCCGGCTGCAGCGCCACTGCGAAGTAACCGACACCCTGAGCCGTCACAGTGGCGACGAGTTTGTGCTGCTGATTCCCGAACTGGACCACTCCGAAGCTCTGGGCGACCGCATCGACGCCCTGCTGAATGTCATCGCCCAGCCGCTTGAGATTGACGGTCATCGCCTGCAGCTGACCTGCAGCGCCGGCATCAGCGTCTACCCCGGCGACGGCAGTACGCTCGACGTGTTGTTCCGACACGCCGAGGCAGCCATGTACCAGGCCAAGCAGAATGGGCGCGGCCGCTATCGCTTTTTCTCCCACCACCTGGAGGTCAACGCCCGCGCCCGCCACCTGCTTGAGGTGCACCTGCGCGAGGCATTGAGTAGCGGTGTGCTGACAGTGGTCTACCAACCGCGCTATGACGCTGTGCATGGGACCAGCTGCGGCATGGAGGCACTGGTGCGCTGGCGGCGCGGTGACCGGCTGGTGTCCCCCGCCGAGTTTATTCCGCTGGCCGAGGAGACCGGGCTGATCATCCCGGTTGGCAAGCAGGTTCTGCTGCAGGCCTGCGCCGATGCCCGTGCTCTGCAGCTCGCGGGGCAACGCATGATCGTGGGCGTCAACATCTCTGCGGTGCAGTTCCGCGAGGAATCCTTCCTGTCGATGATCAAGGAGGTCCTGCTGGACACCGGGCTGCCGGGCGAACTGCTGGAGCTGGAAATTACCGAAGGTGTGGTGGCACATGATATGGAGCGCACCCACTCCCTGCTGACCGAGCTCAAGCGCATGGGGGTGCGCATCGCCATCGACGACTTTGGCACCGGCTACTCCAGCCTGAGCTACCTGAAAAAGCTGCCGATCGACGTACTGAAGATTGATCAGAGCTTTATTCGCGACATGCTGAGTGATCGCAGCGATGCCGCCATCGTCGAAGCCATTGTGCGCATGGGCCACGCCCTGGAGCTGGAGCTGGTGGCTGAAGGTGTCGAGTCCGCCGACCAGGCCGAGGCGCTGCTGGCCTTGGGCTGTGAGTTGATGCAAGGCTATCATTACTGTCGGCCAATGCCCTTTGAGCAGGTGCGCCAACAGCTAAGCCCACCCAACGCCCGCGGAGACGACCAGGTCTGTTGATGCCAACCCCCCGCTCCTCCAATCGCACAGCACTGGTGGTCCTGGCCGCCGGCCTGGCCTGTACCCTGCTGGCCAGCTGGTTGCTCGAACGCGCCAACACGCGCCACGTCGATGACGCGCTCAGCGCCGCTACCGAACGCGCCGCCAAGGCCGTGACCACCCGCATCGAGCTGTATCAATACGGCCTGCGCGGCGCCCGCGGCGCAATTTTGACCGGCGGCGAGTGGGGCATCAGCCGGGAGCAGTTCATCAACTATGCTCGCACCCGCGACGAAGACATCGAGTTTCCGGGGGCGCGCGGCTTCGGTTTCATTCGCCGGGTGCCCGTAGCACAGGAAGCGGACTTTATCGCCCGCGCCCGCGCCGACGGCGTGCCGGACTTCAGCGTGCGCCAGTTAACGCCGCACGACGATGAGCGCTACATCATCGAGTACGTGGAGCCGGTGGATCGCAACCGCCAGGCGATCGGCCTGGATATCGCCTCGGAAACCAACAGACGCACTGCAGCACTGGCCGCGCTGACCAGCGGTGAAGTCCGCCTGACCGGTCCGATTACGCTGGTGCAGGCCACCGGCAAGCCGCTGCAATCCTTTCTTATCCTGCTGCCGATCTACCGCACCGCCGCCACCCCGGACACCGTCGAGGCCCGTCTGCGTGAAGGCTATGGCTGGAGCTACGCCCCGCTGCTGACCGAAGAGGTACTCAGTGGCCTGCAGCTGCAACTCGAAGGCCAGGGCCTGCAGATCCACCTCAGCGACGTGACCGACGCCAGTGAGCCGGTTGCCTTCTACCACGGTAACCCGCCGGCTGCGGGTCTCGACCCACGCCTGCTGCAGCGTGTTGAGCGCGAAGTCTACGGTCGTCACTGGCAAATCGAGTTAAGCGCCGGCCCTACCTTTGTCGCGGCTCAAGGGGTGATCTCGCCCTGGCTGATCGCCAGCGCCGGCGTACTGGCCAGCCTGCTGCTGGCAGCCCTGACCAGCGCCCTGCAGCTCAACCGCTACCGCCACCGCCAGCTGCAAAGCCAGCAGGCGCGGCTGGCGGCGATCGTTAACAGCTCGGCAGACGCGATCATCGGCCAGTCACTGGACGGCCACGTGGTCAGCTGGAACCGCGGCGCCGAACAGATCTTCGGCTACAGCGCGGACCAGGCGGTGGGCCGCTCGCTGCTGGAGCTGATCGTGCCATCCCAAAGCACCGCTGAGGAGCAGGCGATTCAGCTACGCATCGCCCGTGGCGAGCAGGTAAATCACTTCCAGGCGCGCCGCCGCCACCGCGACGGCCACCTGATTGATGTGTCTTGCTCGGTAGCGCCACTGCTGGACAACAGCGGCCAGCTCAGCGGTATCTCCAGCACGCTGCGCGACATCTCGGCGCAAAAAGCCGCCGAAACCCGCATTCTGGAACTCAACGCCAACCTGGAAGGCCAGGTCAACGAGCGCACCCGCGAACTGCGCGAGCTCAACGTGCTGCTCAACAACGTGCTGCAGTCAGCCTCGGAAGTCTCCATCATCGCCACCGACACCCAGGGCGTGATTCAGCTCTTCAACCGAGGTGCGGAGAACCTCTTGGGTTATCGCGCCGACCAGATGATCGGAGTGCAGACACCGGCGATTATTCACGCACCGGAAGAAATCGAGGCGCGCAGCCGCGAGCTGAGTCGCGAGTATGGTGAGCCGATTGAAGGCTTCCGGGTGTTTGTCCACAAACCGGAGCGCGAAGGCGCCGAGAGCCGCCAATGGACTTACGTACGCCAGGACGGCAGCCGTACCACCGTAACCCTGGTAGTGACCGCCATGCGCGACGCCGACAGCGGTTTGGTTGGCTACCTGGGTATCGCGCTGGACATGTCCGAAGAGCTGCGCCTGAGCCGTGAGACCATGGCGGCCCGCGACCAGCTGGAACTGGCAGCCGAGGTCGCCGAACTGGGCATCTGGTCCTGGACCCCGGACAGCGGCCAGCTGCAGTGGAATGACCGCATGCTGGAGCTGTACGACTACTCCCGCGCCGAGTACGAACAAGGCCTGACCTACGCCCACTGGCGCGCGCGCCTGCACCCCGAAGACGCCGACGCACTGGAACACCGGCTGCAGCAGGCAGTACGAGGCGAGGCAGACTTCGACATGGAGTTTCGCGTCATCAAGAGCAGCGGCAAGGTGCTGCACATTCAGGCCAAGGCGCAGGTTGAACGCGATGCCGACGGCCAGCCGGTATCAGTCATCGGCATCAACCGCGACATCACCGAGCAGCTTGAGCAACAGGCTCACCTGCGCGAAGCCAAAGAGCAGGCTGATGCCGCCAACGAGGCCAAGAGCGCCTTTTTGGCCAACATGAGCCATGAAATCCGCACGCCGATGAATGCCGTGCTGGGTATGCTCAAACTGGTACAGGGCACGGGCCTGAATCCGCGCCAGCTCGACTATGTACTCAAGGCCCTGGGCGCAGCCCACTCGCTGCTGGGGCTGCTCAACGACATCCTCGACTACTCCAAGATCGAAGCCGGCAAACTGGATCTGGACTTGCACGACTTTGAGCTCGAGCCGCTGCTGCGCGATCTGGCCGTTGTCCTGGCGGGCAACCAGGGCGAGAAGGATCTGGAGGTGCTGTTCGACATCGACAGCAGCCTGCCGACCGTAGTGCATGGCGACAGCCTGCGCCTGCAGCAAGTGCTGATCAACCTGTCGGGCAACGCGCTGAAGTTCACCGAGCACGGCCAGGTCATTGTCAGCCTTCAGCAGCTCGGCCGCACGCACGACCATGTGCAGCTGCGTATCGCGGTCAGCGATACCGGCATTGGCATCAGCCAAGAGCAGCAACAGCATATCTTTGACGGCTTTACCCAAGCCGAGGCCTCAACCACCAGACGCTTTGGCGGTACCGGGCTGGGGCTGGTGATCTGCAAGCGCCTGGTAGAACTGATGGGCGGCGAGCTGCAGGTTGAAAGCCAGCCGGGCCAAGGCAGCCGCTTCTGGTTTGACCTGGAGCTGGCCATTGCCAGCCCGCGCAGCGTGCAGGACAGCGCCCGCGAACAGCTGCGCGACCAGCACCTGCTGGTGGTCGACGACAACCCCATCGCACTGCAGATGCTGCAGCAGATGGTCATCGAGCTGGGCTGGCAGGCTGACGTTGCGCGCAGCGGCGCCGAGGCGATTGGCCGTGTGCTGCAAAAACAACCGCCCTACGACGCCGTGCTGATGGACTGGCGCATGCCTGAAATGGACGGGCTGGAAGCCGCACGACTGATTCAGGATGCGGTGCGCGATCGCGTGCCTCAATTCACCATCATCATGGTCACCGCCCACGGCCGCGAGGTCCTGGCAGAGCAGCACAGCACCGGCCACGCCCCCTTCGCCAGTTTCCTGACCAAGCCGATCACCGCGCAGCAGCTGGTCTCCAGCCTATTGCGCGCCGAGCAGAATGACCCAGACGAGCCCGCCCCCCGCATTGAGCAAGCACCTCGCCGGCTACAGGGACTGCGCCTGCTGGTGGTCGAAGACAACGCCCTTAACCGCCAGGTGGCCAGCGAGTTGTTGGCCGGAGAAGGCGCCGAGGTTGCCCTCGCCGAGGGCGGGCTTGAGGGCGTGAAACAGGCCCTTAGCGAACCGGCCTTTGACGCGGTGCTGATGGACATACAGATGCCCGACATTGACGGCCTGGAGGCCACCCGCCGTATCCGCGCCGCCGGCAACCGCTCGACGCTGCCGATCATCGCCATGACCGCCAACGCCTCACAAACCGACAAGGACGCCTGCCTGCAGGCTGGCATGGACGACCATGTAGGCAAACCGGTGGATCTGGAAAAGCTGGTCACCGTCATCCTGCGTCACTGCAGCGACCAACCCGCGCAACCGACATCGCCAGCGTCCACCAACGCCGAGCAGGAGCCACCCGACGCTCTGCTTAGCCGCTTTGGCGGCAAACTCACCCTGCTGCGCTCGATGCTCTCGGTATTTCCCGCGCAGACGCGCAAGCTGGTGGCCGAGCTGCAAGAGTTCGCCGATGCGGCAAACATCGACGCCATTCTGCAGCACTTGCATACCCTCAAGGGCAGCTCCGGCACCATGGGCGCAGGCGCCCTGTCACGCCGCTGCGCAGAGCTGGAAGAAGCCTTTCAGAAAGCCCCGGATAGCGCGCTGGCCGAGCCCGGCTGGATCGACGAGCTGTACGCCGAACTGGACCGCAGCGTGCAACGCCTGCAAGCAGAGGTAACGGCGCTGGAGCAGCGGCTGCAATAAGGACGTAGCTCTGTCGACCCGCAGCCACGCCAGCATGCTCGCTCCTTTTGGCCGTTTCTATTGATAGGTTGGCATTTAATCGAAAGACAGCCAGCGCCACGGTCCCTATAGTCTCCCGACAACACCACCGTACCGCCTGACTCTCAGCGACTAAATGGACAGCCCGCATGACCGCCGATTTTGACCCGCGCCTGGCGCGCAGCAACGTAGCCCGTCTGGCCATTGCCCAGGCGCTGGCCGGCGCCAACGCCGCAGTGATCTACGCCATCGGCGCCATCATCGGCGCCCAACTGGCACCGGATTCGGCCCTGTCGACCCTGCCAATCTCGCTGTTTGTCGTCGGCATGGCGGCCTGCATACCGCCCAGTGGGATCATCGCCCGCCGCTATGGTCGCCGCGCGGCCTTTCTCTGGGGCAGTGCCTGCGGTGTGGCCGGCGGCCTGATCGCGGCGCTGTCGGTATTCTGGGGGGCGTTCTGGTTGTTTTGCGTCGCCACCTTCTTCGGCGGCGCCTACGCCGCCGTGGTGCTGTCGTTCCGCTTTGCTGCCGCCGACTGCGTTGCACCGGCCATGCGTCCACGAGCCTTGTCGCTGGTCATGGCTGGCGGCGTGGCCGCAGGCGTTATTGGCCCACAGCTTGTCACCGGCACCATGTACCTGTGGCCGCCACACACCTTCGTAATCACCTTCATCGCCCAAGCGCTGGTCGCAGCGCTCGCCGCGCTGGTGCTGGCTGGCGTCCGCCTGCCACTGCCAACCGCCGAAGAAGTGGCCGGTGGTGGACGACGCCTGGCCGAGCTGGTGCGCCAGCCACGCTTTGTGATGGCCGTGACCTGCGGCGCGGTCTCCTACATGCTGATGAACTTTTTGATGACCGCCGCACCGCTGGCCATGCACATGCACGGACATTCACAGGAGAACGCCAACCTGGGCCTGCAATGGCACGTGATCGCCATGTACGCCCCAAGCTTCTTTACCGGCCGACTGATCACGCGCTTTGGCGCCAGCCGCATTGTCAGCCTCGGGTTACTGCTGACCGGCGCTTCAACGCTGGTCGGTCTGGCCGGCGTCGACGTGGCGCATTTCTGGTTGATGCTGATTCTGCTGGGAGTAGGCTGGAACTTCGGATTCGTCGGCGCTTCGGCCATGGTGCTGGAGTGCCACAGGCCGCAAGAGCGAACCAGAGTCCAGGCACTCAACGACTTTATCGTGTTCAGCACCATGGCTATCGGCTCCTTCTCCTCCGGCGGCCTGCTGACCGCCCACGGCTGGGACTTGGTACTCTGGGTTTCACTTGCCCCGCTGCTGCTCGCTGCAGCGGCCCTGCTGATGGGTAACCGGGCAACGTCTTAGCACACAGCAAAACGACGAACGGCTATCGTCCAGCAGCAACCTATCGCTGTTGCCATTTCACTCTGCAATGACCGGAACAGAGCCGTCTATCGGCCAAGTTGCGCGGTATTTCAGCCAACCAGTCGACATCCAGCGGCCGCGTAGCTGTCATCTAATTGCAACACAGGTATCAGCCTTGTTAGATTCCCGGCTCCACCTAAAAAAATGGAAACTCCCATCATGAAACGGATCCTGATTGGTACTGTCCTCGCTGCTGCCTCCATGAATGTCTTTGCTGTTGCACCGGGCGGCCCCGGTTGCGGTTGGGGCAACATGCTGTTTGAAGGTCAAAGCGGCCTGCCTTCACACCTGATTGCCTCCATCACCAACGGCACCTCCGGTAACGCCACCTTCGGTATGACCTCCGGCACCAACGGCTGTGACACCAGCGGTCGTCTGGCCTACAACGGCAAGCCCATGCTGGTCCTGAGCAGCATCATGAGCGAGCTGTCTGAAGACGTTGCCCGCGGTGAAGGCGAAGCGCTGACCACCTACGCCGTCGTACTGGGTATCGACGTTGAAGACCGCGACCACTTTGCTGCGCTGACCCACGCGCACTTCAGCGAGATCTTCCCGAGTGCCGACGTGACCGCCGAGCAGGTTCACGCCACTACCCTGAGCCTGATGAGCAAGGACCCGATCCTGGCCAAGTACGCAGAACAGGCGTAATCAGTCACGGCTGATCCCGGAGCCGGCACTTGCCGGCTCTGTTTTTCCCTCCCTCTGCTGCTATCCCCTCCCATGCTCAAACGCCTGATTCCCCTGCTGCTCGGCAGCATCAGCCTTGGTGTGCATGCTGCACCCACGGTGACCGACAGTCAGCTGCAGGCCCTGGCGACAGAGCGCCACTGGCTGAACCTTGGGCACTACCAGCCCGGCCGTTTCAGCGGATGGCGCAGCTATGTAGATGACAACAGTTTCTTTCTGGCTGCCGATGGCGCCAGCAACCCGGCAAGCGAGCTGCAGGCCACGCTGCAGGCGCTGTATGCGCCGGTAGGCGATGACCCCAACCAGCACGCCCAGTGCCGTTACCCGTCGCGCACCCGCTGGTTGAGCGAGCAGTTGCAGCTCAGCGGCCTGCCGACACCCGAGTGCAGCGAGTACCGCGAGTGGTATGAGGACATCAACCCACACGCGACCGTGCTGGTGTTTCCGGATGCCTACCTGAACAGCCCCTCCTCGATGTTCGGCCACACCCTGCTACGCATCGACTCGCCCGATACCCAGGCCAGCGGCACCAGCCTGCTGACCTACGCCCTCAACTTTGGCGCCATGGTCGAGAACATGGACAACAGCATGCTGTACGCCTGGAAAGGGCTGGCCGGCGGCTACCCGGGGCAATTTTCGCTGCTGCCCTACCGTGACAAGATCGGCGAGTACAGCCGCCTGGAAAACCGCGACCTGTGGGAGTACCAGCTGGACCTGAGCCCGGAAGAAACCGCGCGCATGGTCGAGCATGTCTGGGAGCTGCGTCAGGTTATCTTTGACTACTTCTTCTTCGACGAGAACTGCTCCTACCGACTGCTGGAGCTGCTCGAAGTAGCTCGCCCCGGCCTGCGTCTGACCGAGCAGTTTCCGCTGACCGCAATCCCTGCCGACACTGTGCGTGCCGTGCGCGAGGCGGGCATGATCAGCGATGTACATTACCGCCCCTCGCGTGAGCGTGAGCTGCTGGCCCGGGCCGAGCCGCTGACGCCGCCAGAACTGCGCTGGGTACGCCAGCTGGCAGACGACGACGGCGTGCTGCAGAGCAGCGAGTATCAGGCGTTACCCGCGCCCCGGCGTGCGCTGATTCAGGAAGC
>DBHE01000068.1 GCA_002296055.1 Pseudomonadaceae bacterium UBA836 | reverse complement strand
CTGCCCGCTGACCAGCGGCGACACTCCGCTGCTGACCTGCGACGTATGGGAGCACGCCTACTACATCGACTACCGCAACGCCCGTCCGAAGTACGTTGAGGCGTTCTGGAACCTGGTCAACTGGGACTTTGTAGCGAAAAACTTCGCTGCATAATCCAGACAGTAGTACCGCAAACACCCTGCTTCGGCAGGGTGTTTGCGTTTTGGCTGAAAAAATGATTGCACTTTGACGCCAAGTTAATGTTTCCTGATAGTCATCCTTGCAGGAGAACACCGGTATCGGCAGCTATTGCGCATAGACCTGCTCCCCTGCATGATGCCTCAAGCGCAGACATTACCAGGACAGGAACAACAACACCTTGAAGCTCGAGCGCAGACACAGTCTTTCGGTCAAACTTTTACGCCTGGTGCTGTTATGGGCACTACTGGTGGGTGTGGTGCTGAGCTTGGGGCAGATCAGTTTTGATCTGCGCAAGGAACGCCAGCTGATTGACAGCACCGCCGAACAAATCCTCGCCATGTCGCAGGATCCAGCCACCCAGGCCGTTTACAGCCTGGACCGCGAAATGGCGCTGCAGGTCATTGGCGGGCTGTTTGAGCACCCCGCTGTCCGCTTCGCCTCCATTGGCCACCCGGACGAAACCCAGCTAGCCAGCCGCGAGCGCCCGCTGACCCAGAGCCCCCTGCGCACCATCACCGACTGGCTATTTGGCGTCGAGCAACATTACAGCGTGGGCCTGTTCGGCCGAGAGCCTTACAACGAGTACTACGGCGACCTGCGCATCGTGCTGGACACCGCCCACTACGGGCAGGACTTCCTGCAAGACTCCCTGATCATCCTGATTTCCGGTGTACTGCGCGCACTGGCCATGGCGTTAGCGCTCTACCTGCTGTACCACCTGCTGCTGACCAAGCCGCTGGCAGCAATCATTGAGCGCATCAGCGATATCAACCCGGACCACCCCGGCAAGATGCACATACCCATGTTACCGGGCCAGGAGAAGAACGAACTCGGCCTCTGGATCAACAAGGCTAACGAACTGCTTGAATCCATCGAGCGCAACAGCAGCCGACGCCGTGAAGCCGAGGCCAATCTGCTGCACATGGCCCAGCACGACCATCTCACAGGCCTGCCAAACCGCAGCATGCTGCAGGAACAGCTGGGCCGTATTCTGGCCGACGCTGGCCGGCGCCAGCGCGGTGTTGCGGTCCTGGTGTGCGGCCTGGATGACTTCAAAGAGATAAACGAACAATTCAGCTATCAATCTGGTGACAGCCTGTTGGTTACCGTAGCTGATCGCCTGCGCGCCAACAGCGGACGCCTGGGCAGCCTGGCACGCCTGGGCGGCGATCAGTTCGCGCTGGTCCAGACCGGCGTCAGTGAACCCTACGAGGCAGCCGAGCTGGCACAGACTATTCTTGACGACCTTGGCCGTACGTTTGAGATTGGCGAACACTCGGTCAGCCTGCGCGCCACCATCGGTATCACCCTGTTCCCGGACGACGGTGACAACGCCGAAAAGCTGCTGCAGAAAGCCGAGCAAACCATGATGCTGGCCAAAGCGCGCTCGCGTAACCGCTACCAGTTCTACATCGCCAGTCTGGACAGCGAGATGCGCGTGCGCCGCGAACTGGACAAAGAGCTGCGCGGAGCGCTGGATCGCAATGAATTTCATCTGGTGTACCAGCCACAGGTGTCGTTCGACGATCACCGCGTGGTCGGGGTCGAAGCCCTGCTGCGCTGGCATCACCCCGAGCGCGGGCTGGTGCCACCTGACCTGTTCATCCCCCTGGCTGAACAGAACGGCGTCATCATCAGCATCGGCGAGTGGGTGCTCGATCAGGCCTGCCGCCAGCTGCGCCTCTGGCATGACGCTGGCATGAGCGACCTGCGCATGGCGGTTAACCTCTCCACCGTCCAGCTGCACCACAGCGAATTGTCACGCATGGTCACCAATCTGATTCAGCGCTACAAGCTGCCCCCTCGCTGCCTGGAGATGGAGGTGACAGAGACCGGCTTGATGGAAGATATCGCCGCCGCCGCGGGCCACCTGAACAGCCTCAAGAAGGCTGGCGTGCAGATTGCCATCGACGACTTCGGAACCGGCTACTCATCCCTCAGCTATCTGCGTGGCCTGCCCCTGGACAAGATCAAGATTGATCGCAGCTTCGTACAGGACGTGCTGGTTGACGAGGACGACGCCACTATCGTCCGCGCCATCATTCAGCTGGGGCGCAGCCTCAACATGCAGGTCATTGCCGAGGGGGTAGAATCCGCCGAGCAAGAAGCCTATATCACTGCCCAAGGCTGCAACGAAGGTCAAGGCTACTACTACAGCCGTCCACTGTCGGCCTCGGCATTCAACGACTGGATTCGCAGCTACAACGCGTCAAAACGGCAACACCAGGTAAGCCAGTGAGGCGCTGATCAGGCTAACCAGAACCAACAGGCCAAGGGCGCCATAACGCCAAAACCCAACATGCACCAGATCGACCCGCGTCTCAGCTGGCGGCTGAGATCTTCCTCATGGTGATCCGACAGGATGAAGGGCAGGCCACGGCGGCCCGGTTTTGACAAAACATGCACCACCGGCTGGCGACCTTCGACCCGTGCCAGTCGCTCAGCCTCCCGCCCTGCTGCCGCACGCACCTGCTGCCACTCCTGCATATCCAGCTGACCGTCAGCATTGCGGTCGAAGCGTGCCAGCAAGTCATCGTAGTCGGCTTTCCAATCGCTGATGACCTGCCTGGCGATGCCCTGCTGATCGATCTCGTCACGACCGCCACCACGACTTTCGAACCAGCCCAGCGCGTACAGCAGCTCATCTTCGGAGAACCACTCCTCGGTGTAGCGGTAGCGGCTGCCGATCAAGCCAGCGAGCAACCCGGTTCGCACATTGCTGCCCATCGGCCAACGCTGGCTGCCCTCCCAGCGCCGGCGCTGTCGCGGGTGCACCTCCGCGCCCTTCGGGTTAATCCAGCAGCTGCCAGTGTCGTCGCGCAACAGAAAGGGACGCTCCGACTGGCCCTTCTCCACCGTGCGCCACTCCTTGCTATTACCAGAGCGCCGATACTCTTCGACGGTAAAGCGGTACCAGAGGCAGTCCACCTCGCCCAGCGGTGATATCAAAGGCTCATGCCCGCCAGCATCCAACTTGCCCTGGAGTTCTACCAGACCCTGCGCAGCGGAGCGAATACGCGAGGTAGGCGTGTCATCGAGCCAACGCGCCCGCCGCCAGCTGCGAAACATCGCGGCCATCAGCATCAGGGCGGCGATGGTGGCAAGACCGCTGAAGGTGTAATAAGCCGGCGTCGACAGCAGCATCACGCCGTGAACATCAATCACGAAAACAGCGCCCGCACATCCACATCGGCAGTCTCTTCATCGCTGAACTGCAGCAGCTCCGCCGACTTGAAGCCGAACAGGCGAGCCAGCAACACCTCGGGAAATTGCTCAATCCGCACGTTATTGATATTGACCGCAGCGTTGTAGAGCTCGCGCCGATCAGCAATACCGTTCTCCAGGCCGCTAATGCGCTCCTGCAAATGCTGGAAAGACTCGTTGGCCTTGAGCTCAGGGTAGTTTTCAGCCAGCGCAAACAGCTGACCCAAACCCGCGCGCAGCACGCTCTCGGCGCGTCCAACTCCCTTGACGTCCTCATCTGCGCGAGCGGAGGCAACCGCGCTGCGAGCGGCAATCACCCGCTCCAGCGTCTGACTTTCGTGTTGCATGTAGCGACGGCATGCCTCCACCAGCTTGGGCAATTCGTCATGACGTTGGCGCAGCAGCACATCGATGTTGGACCATGCCTGACTGACCGCGTGCTTCACGCTGACCAGTTGGTTGTACAACATGATTGCGTACAGTAACCCCACGCCCAGCACCACCAGCACGATAACCGTCGTCAGTTCCATCACCCATCTCCTTTGGACATTAAGCGCGCACAGCGGCGCGGGCACAGGCCACACTATAAAGGAAGCGCCGATTAATTCCACATGCCCTCTGGCGGCCAGACCTGGCCGCAATCAAGGCATGGTTTCGAAGGCATGCCAAGACCTGTCGAGAAATCACAACGCAGAGTACGGCCAGGCCTGAGCGCCCGCAGGGCGAGCAGGTCAACCCTATGGCGAAGCCTGATGTGGGAATAAGAGGAAGATAAAGCCGGGAAAGCAGTCAGGGCCGCCGACAGACGGCCCTGACCGTCTTACTGGAACAACGACTCGCCGGTCAGACCGTGCTGCTCAAGGATGTCACGCAGGCGTTTGAGCGCTTCCACCTGAATCTGCCGCACCCGCTCACGGGTCAGACCGATCTCACGCCCAACCTCTTCCAGCGTGCTGCTTTCATGGCCGCGCAAGCCAAAGCGCCTGGTCACCACCTCGCACTGCTTCTCGGTCAACTCACCCAGCCACTGGTCAATGCTCGCGTTGAGGTCATCATCCTGCAGCAGGTCACAGGGGTCACCGCCTTGGTCGTCGGTGAGAGTGTCCAGCAGGGTCTTGTCAGAATCCGGCCCCAGCGACATGTCTACCGAGGCAACCCGCTCGTTCAGGCCAAGCATACGCTTAACGTCTTCAACCGGCTTGTCGAGCAGATGGGCGATTTCTTCAGGAGAGGGTTCGTGATCAAGCTTTTGCGTCAGCTCACGGGCTGCTCGCAGGTAGATATTCAGCTCTTTCACCACATGGATCGGCAGGCGAATGGTGCGTGTCTGGTTCATGATCGCCCGTTCGATGGTTTGCCGAATCCACCAGGTCGCGTAGGTCGAAAAGCGAAAACCACGTTCGGGATCAAACTTCTCCACCGCGCGAATCAACCCCAGGTTGCCCTCCTCGATCAAATCGAGCAGCGTCAGACCGCGATTCACGTAGCGTCGTGCAATCTTCACCACCAAGCGCAGGTTGCTTTCGATCATGCGCTTGCGACCAGCGGGGTCTCCCTTCTGCGCCAAGCGGGCAAAGTGCACCTCTTCTTCAGGCGTCAACAGAGGGGAAAAACCGATTTCATTCAGATAGAGCTGAGTAGCATCCAGCTCCTTGGTAAACTCGAAGGCGTTCTCCCGGCGGTGATTGCGCGGGGTAACACGCTTGGGACGTTCGACAGATACGGGCATTCCTTGCACCTCCTCGTCAACCATGATGTCGCTCTGCGATAGCGTAATACCTGCTGCCAAGACCTGCTCTGGCGGTTTCTTATTTTTGACTGCCATATGCGCGCCCCAAATATCAGAAAAACGCGGTATCTCAACAGCCGCAGCACTGACCCGATCACGGCGTGCACTTCGCGACTGCGCTGGACTGCCAATCGAACCCTTTTTCAGCAGACTGCCTGCCGAAAATGACAGAACGATGTCAGACCTGACTACACCTTAGCATCAAGATCGAGGTAAATACGCCAACGGGTCTACAGGTTGCCCCTTACGTCTGATCTCAAAATGCAGCTTCACGCGATCAGTTCCGCTACTGCCCATTTCAGCTATTACCTGACCAACCTTGACCTGATCTCCTTCTTTCACCAGCAAGCGACTGTTGTGTGCATAAGCACTGAGGAAGGTTTCGTCATGCTTGATGATGATCATGTCACCATAGCCAATCAACCCTCGCCCGGCGTACACCACAGCGCCGTCAGCTGCTGCTTTCACAGGCTCACCCAATTGCCCGGCAATATCAATCCCTTTATTCAAACTACCGTTTGACTGAAATCGCGCTAATAAGGTACCCCGCGCAGGCCAACTCCAGCCTGCAGCGCTGACCGGTCCAGGCGCGATAACCGGTGCTGTGGTCGGGGAGCTGGTAGTACTGGCAGTGCTGGCCGGCGCTCGGGTGGTGGGCGCACTCGGTGTGCTGGTAGTAGTGCTGCGGGCAGGCACGGAGGTAACAGCCGGGGCGCTGGTCACCGGGGCCGGGCGCGAAGGCGTGCTTGGCGCCGGCGCGCTAGCTACGCGGGCAGGCGCGCTGGATCCGCTGGCCAGGCTGATACGCTGGCCAGGGTAAATGGTATAGGGTGCACGCAGATTGTTCTTGCTGGCGAGTTCTTTCCAGTCCCAGCCATAACGAAAAGCGATCTGATACAAGGTCTCGCCACGCTGCACGGTGTGAGTACCCGTCGTGACGGATTGCGCCCGCTGGCCGCCGCGACCGCGGTCATCAATCGGCACGGTACCCGACGGACCGGCGCAGGCAGTCAGCATGGCTGCCAGTAACACTACTGCGGCGCTCCTGGCCCGTTCAGCGGCCCAGCACCCCTCTCGCACACACCGCCCCATTCCAGGTTGGCTCCCGTTCAGTATCGCCTGCAGGGTTCGCGCAGCTGTAGCCCTCAGGCTGACGCGCGCCGTCCCCACCACTCCAATGCCAACACTAATACCACGCCAAGCACCATCAATGCCAATCCAGCCTGCCACAGAGAGGGCTCGCCCGTCAGTTGACTGTATTGCTGCGGCCAGAGGTTGGCCTCGGTCAACGGCACCTGCTCGCCGTGACTATTGGTACGCCAAGTGAGGGTTTGCTTCCAGGGCCAGACCTTGTTCAGCGAGCCAACCAGCAGGCCGGTGAGAAAGGCCAGGGTCACGTTACGGGCATGCTGAAGCAGCCATGACAGCAGCCGAGAAAAGCTCAGAAGCCCCGCCACGCAGCCCAGTGCGAACAGGCCCAGCAGTCCAAAATCAAGGCCTTTTACCGCCTGCAGAACGCCGGTGTACAGGCCCAGCAACAGCAGAATAAAGCTGCCGGAAATACCCGGAAGAATCATCGCGCAGATAGCGATAGCGCCGCCGATAAAGAGATTCAGTGGCGTAACGCTTAGGCTGAGAGGTGCGGCTACGGTGATGAGGTAGGCAAACAGCGCCCCACCCAGCGCAGCGGCGACCGTCCAGATATGCCAGCGACTGATCTCACGGCCAACCAGGTACACCGAGACAACAATCAGCCCAAAGAAAAAAGACCAGACCAGCAAGCCATGCTCATCCAGCAGATAGGTAATCAGCCGCGCCAGCGAGACGATACTGCACAGAATGCCGGCCAACAGGGTAAACAGAAAGGCGCCGTCGATGGCCTTCCAGGTCTCGACAAAGCGCCCGCGCAGTAGCCAGATCACCTTGTCTGGTGTGCAGGCGGCAATCGCGGCAAGCAGCCGGTCATAAATACCAGAGATAAAAGCGATGGTTCCGCCGGAGACACCGGGCACGACATCGGCGGCCCCCATGGCTACGCCACGCAGAAAGATAAACAGGTATTCCTTCACAGAGGGTCCTTGCAGGCAGAGGTCAGGAGTGAATGGCGCCGGCCAGCAACGGTACAAAACGCACCGGCTCAACCTGCTGATGGATAAATTCGTCGCCCTGGCGCACCACCAGCATCAAATGCTGCTCGTGCTCCCCGACCGGGATCACCAGACGGCCACCGTCGGCCAACTGGCCCAACAGCTCGCGCGGTATTTCAGCCGGTGCGGCGGTAACCAGAATGGCGTCATAGGGTCCGTACTGGGGCCAGCCCCAGTTACCGTCGGCATGGCGAAACACCACGTTACGAATATTAATGTCTCGCAGCACACTCTTGGCCCTTTCCTGCAAGGGATAGATGCGCTCTACGCTGAATACCCGCTCTACCACCTGCGCAAGAATGGCTGTCTGGTAACCAGAACCGGTACCCACTTCCATGACCTTATCGAGCGGCCCGCCGCCGAGCAGCAGTTCGGTCATGCGCGCCACAATATACGGTTGTGACAGTGTCTGGTTATGACCGATCGGCAGTGCGGTATCTTCGTAAGCGCGGTGCGCCAGCGCCTCATCAACAAACAGATGGCGGGGAGTTCGGCGGATGGCTTCGAGCACGTGCAGATTGCGAATGCCCTCTTCAAACAGGCGCTCGAGTAGCCGCTCGCGGGTGCGCTGAGAGGTCATGCCGATGCCGGCGCGGTAGAGGTCGTCGCGTACCATGGTCTATCAGCTCAACTCACCCAGCCAGTGTTCCAGGTGGTCGAACACCTCGTAGAGGGTCTTGTCGACACGCAGCGGCGTCACCGACACGTACCCTTGCATGATGGCGTGAAAATCGGTGCCCTCACCGCCATCTTCGGCGTCGCCGGCTACCGAGATCCAGTACCCTTCCTTGCCGCGTGGATCGACCCACTTGACCGGCTTGGCGGCCCGCGCGCGATGCCCCAGGCGGGTCAGGCGCACACCTTTGATATGTTCCAGCGGCAGGTTGGGCACGTTGACGTTGAGCACCGTGCGCGGCGGCAGATCCAGCTGATCGTGCGCCTCGACCATCTTGCGGGCAAAGTGCGCAGCGGTCGGCAGGTTGTCAGCCTGGCGGCCAGTCAACGAAAACGCCATGGCCGGGCGCGTCAGAAAGCGGCCTTCCAGCGCGGCGGCCACGGTGCCGGAATACAGCACGTCGTCGCCCAGATTGGCGCCGAGGTTGATGCCCGATACCACCATGTCGATGCTGTCTTCAAACAGCGCGTTCAGACCCAGGTGCACACAGTCGGTCGGCGTGCCATTAACCCCGATATAGCCGTTCTCCAGGGTGAACGGGCGCAGCGGCCGGTCCAGACTCAGGGCGCTGCTTGCGCCGCTGCGGTCTTCGGCGGGTGCAACCACCACGCAATCGGCGTAATCGGCCAGCGCGCCGTGCAGGGACTTGATGCCCGGCGCCAGCACACCATCATCGTTGGCAATCAGAATTCGCATCAGATCTCACTTTCCAGTCCGCCACCCGGGGCGCTGGAGAGGTCCAGCAGCTCATGCAGCAACGCCGTGGCGAAGCAGCCGGTAGGCAGGGTAAATTCCAGTTCAAGACAATCGGTCGACGGATAATGCCACGTCAGACCGCCAATGGGGAGGCGTAAAATCCGCCGCGCCTGCTCCAGGCCCGCCCCCTCCAGCCAGGCCGCGAGCTGCGGCTCATCATCGGCCACCTGCTGTTCAAGCTGCGCCGTTTGCGCTGTGCTGGCCAGCGTGCCTGCCCCCCAGAGCGACGCCGTGGGATGCAGATCAAGCGCCGCCGGCCGTGGATCATCCGCGGCCAGTTCACTGGCCGGAAAGTGGCTACGGCTGTCGGTAAAAGCCAGGCAATCACCTGGCAGAATGCAGTTCCAGCTGCCGTCGGCAACCCGCGTTGCCAGCATGCGGTTAAACAGCAGGCTGCGCGCCGTGGACAGCAGTCGCGAGCGGGTGCCTCGGGCTGGCGGATAACCGCCCTGCTCTGCCCAGCGCCGCGCGTCATGCAGATTGCCGCCGTCACGACCAAAGCGCTGCGGCCCAAAATAATTAGGCACACCCTGGCGGGCAATTATCTGCAACCGCTCATCCAAACGCGACCGGTCTGCGGCCAGGTCAGTCAGGCGAATAAAAAAGCCATTGGCACTGTGGGCGCCGCGTTGCAACTTGCGCTGGTGGCGGCTCTGCTCCAGGCAGCTCAGCTGGTCATTCCAAAGCGCGCTGAAGTCCGGATCAGTCCGGCCCGGCAGCTGCAAACTGAACCACTGACGGGTCACCGCCTGACGATCCTTCAGGCCGGCGTAACTGACGTTGCGCAGCGAAATACCGGCCGAACGGGCCAGCTTGCGCGCGACCTCTTCCGTATTCAGGCCGCGCTTCTCCAGCAGCAGCCAGAGGTGCTCGCCGGTACCGCTGAGCGCGATATCCAGCACTTCGGTCACCCGAAAGTCTTCAGGTGTTGCCTTCAATGTTGCGCGGCCGCAACTGTCACCCCAGGCACGCGGCCCCAGCAGCGCCTCAGACATCGGCCAGCAACAACGCAACGGCGTGCGCAGCGATACCTTCTTCGCGCCCGACAAAGCCCAATTTTTCAGTCGTGGTCGCCTTGACGTTAACCTGATCCAGCGCAACGCCCAGATCCGCCGCAATCCGCTCGCGCATCAGCGGAATATGCGCGGCCATCTTCGGGCGCTGGGCAACAATGGTGGCGTCGACGTTGCCGACCTTACAGCCGCGCTCGCGCAGCAACCCCATGACATGACGCAGAAGCGCTCGGCTGTCGGCGCCCTTGAACTCAGGATCAGTATCAGGAAAGTGCTGACCAATATCGCCCAGGGCCGCAGCACCGAGCAGCGCATCGGACAACGCATGCAACAGCACATCACCGTCTGAATGAGCTACCAGACCGTGATTGTGTGCAATCTGCACCCCGCCAATGGTGATGAAATCGCCATCACCAAAGCGGTGAACGTCGTAGCCGTGGCCAATGCGCATAGTGAGTCTCCCGTCAGTCGATGGCGGCGATTCTACCGCCTCGACATGACAGGGAACAGGCCACGCCTGCCCAACTACAAACCCAGCGCCGCAGCATGATGACGCAGATGGTCATCAATAAAGCTGGCGATGAAGTAGTAGCTGTGGTCGTAGCCGGGCTGACGGCGCAGGGTCAACGGATGGCCCGCCGCGGCGGCTGCCGCCTCCAGCGCCTCAGGCTTGAGCTGTTCAACCAGGAAGTTATCGGACTCGCCCTGATCGACCAGCAGCGGCAAACGCTCAGTCGCGCCTGCCAGCAGTTCACAGGTATCCCACGCCTTCCACGTCGACCGATCATTGCCCAGATACTGACCCAACGCTTTGTGCCCCCACGGGCAATCGCTCGGGTTGGTGATGGGCGCAAACGCCGAGACCGAGCGGTAGCGGCCCGGGTTTTTCAGCGCACAGATCAGCGCACCGTGGCCGCCCATCGAGTGACCGCTGACTGAGCGCTGATCCGATACCGGGAAGTGCTCTTCGATCAACCCCGGCAGCTCCTGCACGACGTAGTCGTACATGCGGTAGTGCTGCGCCCACGGCTGCTCGGTGGCGTTGACGTAAAAGCCAGCGCCCAGACCAAAGTCATAGGCACCTTCAGCATCATCCGGCACACCCTCGCCACGCGGACTGGTGTCCGGTGCGACGATGACCATACCCAACTCGGCAGCCAAGCGCTGCGCGCCGGCCTTCTGCATGAAGTTTTCGTCAGTACAGGTCAGCCCCGACAGCCAGTACAGCACCGGCAAGGGCTTGCCCTGATCCGCCTGCGGCGGCAGGTAGATGCCAAACACCATGTCACAGTGCAGCACCTGTGAGCGGTGACGATAACGCTTCATCCAGCCACCAAAACTCTTGTTGGCGCTGACCAGTTCAATGTCGTTCATAGGAAATCTCCGGAAAGACGTAAAAGCCAACGAAGGCCTGAAGCCGGAAGCTTGAAGCTGAAAGCAGATATGAGCGGATAGCTACTCATCCGCACGGTCTACTTCCAGCTTTCAGCTACCGTTTCAGAAGTGAATGACGGTACGAATACTCTTGCCTTCGTGCATCAACTCAAACGCCTCGTTGATCTGCTCCAGTCCCATGGTGTGGGTAATAAAGCTATCCAGCGGGATTTCACCTTTCTGGGACTTTTCGACATAGCTCGGCAGCTCGGTGCGGCCTTTGACGCCACCGAAGGCGCTGCCGCGCCAGACGCGGCCGGTGACCAGCTGGAACGGACGGGTGCTGATCTCGGCACCAGCCGGGGCCACACCGATGATGGTGGACTCGCCCCAGCCCTTGTGACAGCACTCCAGCGCCGCACGCATCAACTGCACGTTGCCGATACACTCGAAGCTGTAATCCACGCCGCCGTCGGTCATGTCGACGATGACTTCCTGAACCGGCTTGTCGTGGTCCTTCGGATTAACGAACTCAGTCAGACCCAGCTCGCGAGCGATGCCTTCCTTCGCCGGGTTGATATCGATTCCGATGATGCGGCTGGCACCGGCCATCTTGGCGCCGATGATGGCCGCCAAGCCGATGCCGCCCAGACCGAAGATAGCGACGGTTGCGCCAGCCTCGACCTTGGCGGTATTCAGCACCGCGCCGATGCCGGTGGTAACGCCACAGCCCAGCAGACAGACCTTCTCCAGCGGCGCTTCCTTCGGAATCACGGCAACCGAGACTTCCGGCAATACGGTGTACTCGGAGAAGGTGGAGCAGCCCATGTAGTGGTAGATCGGCTCGCCGTTATAGCTGAAGCGGCTGGTGCCATCAGGCATCACGCCTTTACCCTGGGTGGTGCGCACCGAGCTGCACAGGTTGGTTTTGCCAGATTGGCAGAATTTGCACTCACGGCACTCGGCGGTATACAGCGGAATCACGTGATCGCCCACCTGAACCGAGGTCACACCCTCGCCCACCGCCTCGACGATGCCGCCACCCTCGTGGCCGAGAATGCAGGGGAAAACACCTTCGCTGTCCTGGCCCGACAGGGTGTAGGCATCGGTGTGGCAAACGCCGGAAGCAACGATGCGAATCAGCACTTCACCGGCCTGCGGCGGCGCGACATCCACTTCAACGATCTGCAGGGGTTCATTCGGCGCAAAGGCCACAGCGGCGCGAGACTTGATCATGGGACTCTCCATTGAGTGAAGGAACAACAGGTTGGCAAGTGTAGTAGAGAGCGCTTTCGTGGATAATCCCTCACCGAACAAAACATTATTGCTAATAAGGGATAATCAGGAGCACTAGACATGAGTGACTGGGAGGGTATCGACGAGTTTGTAGCCGTAGCCGAGACCGGGCACTTCACCGGCGCAGCCACTCGCCTCGGCGTCTCCTCCTCCCACGTGAGCCGTCAGGTGGCGCGGCTTGAGGACCGCTTGCAGAGTCGCCTGTTCTACCGCAGCACCCGTCGCGTCAGCCTGACCGAAGCCGGCCAGACCTTTCTGCAGCACTGCCAGCGCCTGATCGACGCCCGCGACGAAGCCCTGCAGGCCATTACCGATTTGGGCAGCGAACCCAAAGGGCTGCTGCGCATGACCTGCGCCGTGGCCTACGGCGAGAGCTTTATCATGCCCATCGTCAACGACTTCATGCAGCATCATCCGCAACTGCGTGTGGAAATGACGCTGACCAACCAGACCCTCGACCTGCTGCATGGCAGTTACGACCTGGCCATTCGCCTAGGCCGCTTGCAGGACTCCAGCCTGATCGCCACCCGCATCGCACCGCGCCACATGTACCTGTGCGCTGCGCCTGCCTATCTGGAGCGCTTTGGCGCGCCGCACAGCTTGTCAGAACTCCCCCGCCATAATTGCCTGATCGGCAGCAGCGACGTCTGGACCTTCCAGCAACGGGGTCGTGAGCTACCGGTTCGGGTGCAGGGAAACTGGCGCTGCAACAGCGGTCAAGCCGTGCTGGACGCAGCACTGCGTGGCTTTGGTTTATGCCAGCTGCCCGATTATTACGTACAGGGCCACTTGCGCAGCGGCGCGCTGCGCGCCCTGCTACCCCAGCACCAGCCGCCGCATACCGCTGTTTGGGCGCTGTATCCGCAGCAGCGGCATCTCTCACCCAAGGTCCGCCAGTTGGTTGACCACCTCAAGCGCGGTTTGGCCGAGCGCCCGGAATACCGCACGCCCTGACAGCGCATCAAAAAAGGGGCCGAAGCCCCTTTTTCTCAACTCAGATCACAGTATCAGTTAACCTGCTGTGCGCGCTGACGCAGCTCCATATCTGTCTGCATGCGCGAGGCGATTTCGTTGTAACGGGGAATATCCATCTCCTCGTCCTTGATGGCCTCAACCATCTCTTCCTGGGCATCAAGCTGCATCTGCTGGGCTTCCTGCTGGTCACCCGCATTGCTCAGCTCCTCGGTCAGTTCCTGGCGGATCTCGTTGACCTTCTTCTCCGCTGTGACGAATTTCTCCAGGTCCTCATCGGTCACCGGCGCCGAGGCCGCCGCCGCTGCAGGCGCACCATACTGCTGACTGGCAGAACCGCCGGCCGATTGCGCAACAGCGAACGGGACGCCTGCGCTCAGGGTCACAACACACAGGGCAGCAGTCAGTTTTTTCAGATTCGTCATGGTGTTTCTCCTTCGTTGAGTGTCACTGGATATAGAGCAGAGACCGTGCCAAACCCAAAAAATATAAATAAGTTATTGTTTTATAATAATTTAAACTCAGAAAACACAAACCGAAACGCCTTTCAGCTTGCCTGAATCGCCCACAAAAACGTATCTTTTTTAAACATGAGCAAAAAATACCCGTTCAGATATGACCCATTTTCCTGGCTAGGCATCAGTGGCCTGCAACGCACGCTGCTGCTATTCGTCGTATTACCGCTGCTGGTACTGACGGCACTGGGCATACGCTTCGGCCTGGAGCAGGCCAGCCAGTTTCAACAGCAGCGCCTGAAGGATGATCTGGAGTTGATCGGCCGGGCCATCAGTATCCCTATCGGCGACGCCCTGCGAGAACACGACGAACAGGCCATCGAACTCGCACTGGGGTCGGTCTTTATTATTGGTGAGGTGTACGGTGCCTCGGTATTTGACGTCGACGGTGTGCGCCTGGCCTCTGCCGGCATCACCGAAAGTGACCTGACCCGCACCGCCATCCCCGACCTGATTGTTTCTACCGGCCAGGCCCAGCAAGGCTTCAGCCAGGTGGGTGGGCGCCACCTGTTCTCACACTTTATGCCGCTGTTTGATGCTGGCGGACAGATCCAGGGGTTGATCCAGATCACCCGCCGCGCCAGCGACTTCGGCCGGGCGCTGGATCAACTGGAGATCATCGCCTGGCTAGCGTGGGGTGTGTTGGCGCTCGGCATCCTCTGCGCGGTCATGCTTGGGCACTACGGCGGCATTGGTCGGCATGTTGATCGCCTGCTGGAACACATGCAGCGCGTCGCCCAAGGTGAACACGCCCACCGGGCGGCGCTGGAGGGGCCAACGGAAGTGGCTGCGCTGGCCGAGGGGCTGAACCAGATGCTCGACAGCATAGAGCAGGCGCAACAGGAGCTGGACCAGCGCCGCGCTGCCGAAACCGGGCTGCTGGCGCAGCTCAAGGATCAGGAAAAGATGGCGGCTATCGGCGGCATGGCGCGCGGTGTCGCGCACGAACTGGGCGCCCCGCTAAGCGTTATCGATGGCCGCGCCCGCCGCCTGCAGCGTCAGGTCGGGGATGACGACGCGCAGCACCGCGAGCTGAGCGCCATCCGCGCTCAGGTTAGCCGCCTGACCCACACCGTGCGTCAGCTGCTCGACTACAGCCGCCCCAGCGCTACCGAGCCACGAGCAACCTCCCTGCGCCAAGTCCTCGACAGCGCGGTGGCAGCCATTACCCCCGAGCTGGAAGTGGCCGGCCGGCAGCTGCAGACCGAAACAGCCAGCGAACAGCCTTTGCCCACCATCAAAGGCGATCCGGGCCGCCTGGAGCTGGCGCTACTGAATCTGCTGCGTAATGCCTTGCAAGCCAGTGAGCAGCAGCTGCAGGTAACCCTTAGCCGGCAACAAGGGCAGCTGCGCATCGACATTGATGACGACGGCCCCGGCCTGCCCGAGGCCACGCGCGAGCAACTACTAGAGCCCTTCTTTACCACCAAGCCACCGGGCGAAGGCACCGGGCTGGGGCTAGCCATCGTCAACACCATCGCCGAAGAACACGGTGGCGAGCTAGTGCTCGGCAGCAGCCCGTTGGGCGGTTGCCGAGCCAGCCTGCTGCTACCGATTGATCAAGGGAAAAGCACCGCATGAGCCACACCGAACACCTGCTGCTGGTAGAGGATGATCCGGGCCTGCGCGAACTGCTGCAGGAAGAACTGGAGGCCGAAGGCTATCGCGTCACCGCCTGCGCCAGCGCAGAAGCCGCGCAGCCGCTGCTGCAACAGGGCGACATTGACCTGCTAATCAGCGACCTGCGCCTGCCAGGCGCCAACGGCCTGAGCCTGCTGCCGGTCGCACAGAGCCTGAACCCCGCCCCGGCCATGTTGATCATCACCGCCTTTGGCTCGGTACAACAGGCCGTGCAGGCCCTGCAGCAAGGCGCCGACGACTTTCTTACCAAGCCACTGGAAATGGACCACTTCCTGCTCACGGCGAGCCGCCTGCTGGAGAACCGTCGCCTGCGGCGCGAAGTGCAACGCTACCGCTCAATCATGGCAGTGGAGCAGTTTCACGGCATCATCGGCCAGAGCAGCGTAATGCGGCGGCTATTTCAGGACATCCGCCAGGTGGCCGACGCTGACGGCCCGGTGCTGATTCAGGGCGAAAGCGGCACCGGCAAGGAGCTGGTTGCCCGCGCCGTGCACGAGCAAAGCAGCCGCAAGTCGGCCCCTTATATGGTGGTCAATTGCGGCGGCATCCCCAGCGAGCTGATGGAAAGCGAGTTCTTTGGCCACGCCGCCGGCGCCTATACCGGCGCCCGCAAGACCCGCGCCGGTCTCTTTCAGCAGGCCGACGGCGGCACCCTGTTGCTGGATGAAATCGGCGAGATGCCGCTGGCCCTGCAGGCCAAGCTGCTGCGCGCCCTGCAGGACGGTAAGGTGCGACCGGTCGGCAGCGACCACGAGATACAACTGAACGTGCGCGTGATCGCCGCGACCAACCGCCAACTGACCGACTGCGTCGCTGATGGCAGCTTTCGCGAAGACCTGTTCTATCGCCTGGAAACCTTCACTCTGCAGGTACCGGCCCTGCGCGAGCGAGCCGAAGACATTCACGCCCTGGCCGATTTTTTTCTCGCGCGTTTCAACGCCAGACAACAGCGCCACATCAAAGGCTTTGCCGATGACGCGCGCCTAGCGCTACAGCGCCACCCCTTCCCGGGCAACGTACGCGAGCTGCAAAACGCCGTGGAACGCGCGGCCACCTTCTGCACCGGTAACCTGATCGAGCTGAGCAACCTGCCGGATCGACTGCAGCAGGCCGAGCAGCAGAATCCAGGCTCGCCCGGTGTGCCGCTGCTGGACGGGCTGACAGGTGCTGCGCTGGAGCAGCTGCCAAGCCTGGAGACAGTGCAGCGCCAGTACATTCATCAGGTACTCAGCGCCACCGGCGGCAACAAGCGCCGGGCCGCCGATATCCTTGGCATCACGCGGCGCACGCTCTACCGCTGGATCGAATAAGCACAGCGATGCAGGACAGCCGCTCTCTGGGTTAAAGTAGGCCCCAGCTCACCCCCTCGACTCAGGAGCACACTGTGGCAAGCGCCCTGCGGCTGAACACCCTGCTGAACCGTCAATTCCAGCCTGATGACCGTCTGCTCGACACCTTGCGTAACGAGCTGAAACTGCTCGATGGCCTGTGCCGCACACTCGGCGTGTCAGAGCTCAGCAGCTTTGTCGATACCACAGCGCTGGAGTTGCAAGCCGCCGTGGCGATGCTGGACGATGAAGCAAAAAAGGCCGTGCCCGAACCCGACCCGCAGACCGGCCAGATATGGGGTATTGAAGACGTCAGCTGGCAGCCGGTAGCGACCGGCATGAGCACGTTGGAAGCGCTGCAACACCATCTGCGCAAATCCCCGCACAGCGGCCTGAACAGCAACAAGGTGCGTGATCTGTTGAGCGAGCTGGATTACTGCATCAGCACTCTCGCCCCGCTGGAAGCCGAAGGCGCGCAATTTCACCTTGCGGTCGAAGAAGCGCCCCAGCGCTGAGGCCTAGTCCCCCAACAGCGCCGCAATACGCTGACGGGTCTCGGCCATCAATTCGGGTAGCGCTTCACGCGTATAGCTCGCCGCGTCAATCGGCTCACCTATGTGTACCGACACCTGTTGCCCAAGATTAAAGCGCCAGCTGCGCGCTGGCAGCACCTTGTGAATGCCGCGGATGGCCACCGGCACAATCACCGCCTCAGTGTCCAAAGCGAGGTGAAAACACCCCTTTTTGAACGGCAGCAGCTCACCGCTGCGCGAGCGCGTGCCCTCAGGCGCAGCCCACAGCACAATGCCTGACTCCATCATCTGCCGGGCCCGGGCCAGGTCGGCCAACGCCTGATCGCGCTTGTGGCGGTTGATAGACGGAAATTCCGCCAGGCGCATGGTTAACCCCAACACCGGGATGCGATACAACTCCGACTTGGCCAACATGCGAATAGAGCCCGGCAGCGCCACAAAGCTGACCGGGATATCGTAGTGGCTGGCGTGGGTGCACAAAACGATGTAGCGACGACCATCGCTGAAATCCGGCGCCCGCCCCACCACCGCCACCTCAAGACGTACTAACCGCAGCAGTGCACCAGCCCAGCCACGGGTGTAACGATCGACCCGGGCACGGTCGAGGCGCCGCAGCGCTGCGCGCCAGAGCACATCGAGACAGTAAGCAAGGGTAACCAATACGGAGCCGACCACCACGCCAATGCGGCGCAGTAAAGTGGCAGATTCAGTCAGCGAAGCGGAAACAGGCATGCGGGCACTCGTTGTTTTAGGGAAGCACTGATCAGTTCCACTCGCAGAGGGCATGCGGAATTAATCAGTGCTTCCCGAGTTATGCGCAACAACGCGCGAGCATGCCACAACTGTCAGTCCGCGCAACAGCCCGTCACACCTCCTCGCTGAGTACGCCCCACTCCCGCAGCTGGGCCAGGCAGGCAGGCACATCAACGTCGTCACACTGCTCAGGCTGCAAAAACAGCTGGCCATACTGCTGATGTACGCCGGTGCGCAGAAATAGCGCCAGCAGGTCCCCATCAATATGCCGATCCTTCGCCATGAACAACATGATGCGCACCGCCTCGGTGAGCTTCTTGGCGGGCTTGTACGGCCGGTCTGCTGCCGTTAGGGCCTCGAAAATGTCGGCAATCGCCAGCACCCGGTCCTCCACGCTCAGCTGCTCGGCCCCCAGACGGCGCGGATAGCCGGTGCCATCCAGCTTCTCATGGTGGGTCGCAGCCAGATCCGGCACCCCCTTGAGGTGCTGCGGGAAAGGCAAGGTGCTGAGCATGATCAAGGTCTGCACTATATGCTCATTGATCTTGAAGCGCTCCTCACCAGTCAGGGTGCCGCGCTGAATCTGCAAGTTGTGCAGCTCACCCAGGTTGAAGCTGTACTCCGGCAGCTCCATGTCAAACCCCCAACGATTGTTAGGATCATCGGTGGTGACTGGCGGCTTGCGCTCACCCCAGGGCACTTTATGTTCGGGGCGGTCCGCCAGCAGCGCTTCGACCGCGGGCAACTCGTCGCTCGGCACGCCTTCCAGCAGACGTAGCTCTTCATGGGAGAGGCCAAGCCGATTGTCGAAGTGGCGTAACCAGGTTTGCTGACCGATTTCATGCAACTGCTCGATATCGGACTGCTGCATAAACTCGCCACCCACGTTGGCCTTGGCAACGGCAGCGAATTCGGCCTGCAGGCGCGCCTGTGTCTGCTCCCGCTCGGCGGCCAGCTGATCCGCTGGCTGCCCTTGCGCCAGGCCCTGCCAGTAGCGAATATCGGCGTCGCGCCAGAGCACCTCGAAGCGGGTGCGCACCTCATGAATACGGTTGTAGAGGGTTTCCAGCTTGGTGGCCTTGTCGACCACATATTCCGGACTGGTGATCTTGCCGCAGTCGTGCATCCAGGCAGCAATGCGGAAGGCATAACGCTGCTCGTCGCTCAAGCTGAAGTCCGCGAGCGCGCCGGTATCGTCGGCGATAGCGCGGTTGAGCAGCATCTCAGCCAGCTGAGGTACGCGGTCGCAGTGCCCTCCGGTGTAGGGCGACTTGGCATCAATGGCGGCGGCCAGCAGCCGGATAATCGCCTCAAGCAGCAACTGCTGATCAGCGAACAGCTGACGCGTTTCGATGGCGACCGCCAACGTGCCGGACAGGGTATCCAGAAACTGCCGCAGACTATTAACAGTCGCGCTTGGCAAGCTGGGCGACACTTCTACCGCAAGCACCCCAAGCAAGGCCTCCTGACGGTCACGCAGGGACAACGTCAGGTAGCGATGATCCCGGTCCAGCTTGGTCGCGAGCACACGCGCTGGCTTGTTGAGCATGTTGTCGTCCAACGGCAGAACCTGCGGGTAATGATCGGCGTTGATACCGCTGGCCAAGCGCAGCTCGCCCGCCTCCTCGTCACACAGAAACACCGCACCACCGCGGCCCTTGGCCATGTCGATCAGTCGCTCCAACACCACGTCCAGCATGCGTTCGAGCCGGGTTTCACGGCTCAGCGCCAGACTGATCTCCTGGAAGTGATTGATCGCCCCAGCCATACGCGACACCGTAGCGCTCAGCTCCGAAACCTCGCGTATACGCGAACGCACGCCGATCTTCTGGCTGAAATCCATATTCGCCAGCAACCCGACCTGATCAGCCAACTGCTTGAGAGGCCCGCCCAGGCGCTGACCCAATGCCCAGCCGACCAGCACCAGCAGCAGCAGCAGCAGCAACATCAGTATCACCGCCCAAATCGCCTGGTGGCGAAGAATGCCGACCACCCCGGCCAGCATCTCCTTACCCGGCATAGCAATCAGAACGCGCCCCTGCTCGTCGCCGATGCGAGTCAGCGGCAGACTGATGACATACCAGTCGCCATCCTCGCGCGCCAACAACTGCACCTGAGAGGGCTCTACCTGCATCGCGGCAAGCTCACTCAAGACCGGTACCTGCAATTCGTCGATCATCGCCAGACGCGGCTCACCGTCGCCCTCGCGAACAATCAAACGCTCCAGGTCAGGATAAGCCACCACGCGCTGCCCACTGACGATGGCCATCTCGGTGCCGGGCGTCAGATGCATATCGCTTACTTCCACGGCCAAATCATCTACCGCTGCGTCCAGCCCCAGCACCGTCGCGGTCTGCTGGCTGCGTACAGCCATCGTCAAACCAACCTGGCCGGTTGTAAAAAACAGATAGGGCTCGGTCAGCACCACCGACTCGGCCCCCTGCGCCAGCTGGTACCAGGGCCGCGTGCGCGGATCAAACCGGTATTGCGGCATGGGCCGACTGCCAAGCTGGTGTAGCGCGGCATCATAAAACAGCCAGCGGCCAAGCAACTCGTCACCATCGCGCTCGATCGACTGCACCAGAAAGTGCGTGGTGTCAGGCAGCGTCAGCTCCCCGACTGCGCCCTTGGGTACCCGACGTGCCAGGAAGAATTCGCCGTTGGGATAGCCTGCGTAGACAGCGCTGATAGCCGCACCGTCGCGCAGCAACTCGGCCAAGGCAGGTAAGCGCCTGAGCCGTTCACGCAGCGTGCCTGCGCTTGCCAGAGGGTCATGCTCCAACAGCCGCAGTGCATTTTCACCCGGACTGATCAGTCGCTCGGCTCGCTCATTCAACAACGATCCGATTTGTCGTGCCGAGTCAGAGGCCGCCGCGACCAGCACCGCACGCGCGCCGCGATAACCTTGCAACGCAGTCACTGCCAGCATCGCCAACAAACAAACCACCATGGTGACCGCGATGAGCCCTTGCAGGGAAATCCATGTGTGCGCTTTCTTCATTGCCTGGTCCTTACTTCCTGTCTGAAGACCGGTGCAGAGGGGAAGTAGACAGCATAGCGCAACCAGGCCCCAACAAAGCAAAGGGCCATCACTTTTGATTCACGGATGAATTAAGCCTGGCGATGACAGACTCTTCCGCTGGTGAATGACAGCGAAACAGAACGCGCCAGTCACGGAGGGATTTGCCATAGTGTGGACTTGCACACTATCGGAGCACCCCATGCAGCAGAGCGAGCAGCAACTGATCAAAGTCAACGGTATCGACCTTAGCGTTCACGTCGCCGGCCCCGCGTCGGGCCGCCCGGTCTGGCTGCTGCACGGCTTCCCGGAGTGCTGGTATTCCTGGCGCCATCAGATCAGCGCGCTGGCAGCCCAGGGGTTCCGGGTATTCGCGCCGGAAATGCGCGGCTACGGCGCCAGCAGCGCGCCAGAAGCGGTCGAGGCTTACGACCTGATTACCCTCTGTGCAGACATCCAGAGCGCGATGAATCACTACGGTCACGAGCAAGTAGCGATGATCGGCCACGATTGGGGCGCACCGGTTGCCTGGCATCTGGCGCTGTTGGAGCCGGCCCGGGTAAAAGTCGTCTGCGGTATGTCAGTGCCCTTTGGCGGGCGTCCGCGCCAACCAGCCATCAACATGATGCGCGAAGCCTACAAGGGCAAATTCCATTACATCCTCTATTTCCAGACACCCGGCCTGGCCGAAGCCGAGCTGGCGGCCGACATCCCGCGCACCATGCGCCTGATGATGCACGG
>DBHE01000132.1:2172-30898 GCA_002296055.1 Pseudomonadaceae bacterium UBA836 | reverse complement strand
TATGACCCGCGAGTCACTCCCTGATCTGCGGTGGCCCCGGCACAATTGCGCCCGTCGGGCATGCTTTGCAACAGATCATCGTGTAACATACCGCGTCTCCAATTTCCACGTCCTGATGCGCGTAGCGCGCAGGTTGTCAGCACAGTGAGGGTGTAACATGACAGATCGCGTCCAAGTTGGCAGTTTGCAAGTAGCCAAAGTTCTCCACGACTTCATCAACCAGCGTGCCATCCCCGGCACCGGTGTTGACGCCGCTGCCTTCTGGGCCGGTGTCGAAGCGCTGATCAAGGACCTGGCTCCCAAGAACAAGGCACTGCTGGCCAAGCGCGACGACTTCCAGGCGCAGATTGATGCCTGGCACCAGGCCCGTGCCGGTCAGGCGCACAACGCCGCCGAGTACAAAGCCTTCCTGCAGGAAATCGGCTACCTGCTGCCCGAGCCGGCCGACTTCCAGGCCACTACCCAGAACGTTGACGAAGAAATCGCCACCATGGCCGGCCCGCAGCTGGTTGTGCCGGTCATGAACGCCCGTTTTGCCCTGAACGCCGCCAACGCCCGCTGGGGTTCGCTGTACGACGCACTGTACGGTACCGACGCCATCTCCGAAGAAAACGGCGCCACTAAGGGCCCGGGCTACAACGAAATCCGTGGCAACAAGGTTATCGCCTTTGCCCGCGCCTTCCTTGATGAGGCAGCCCCGCTGGCCAATGGTTCCCACGTTGACTCCACCAGCTACACCGTCAAGGACGGCCAGCTGAGCGTTGCTCTGAAAGACGGCGGCACCACCGGCCTGAAAGACGCCGCCCAGTTCATCGCCTTCCAGGGCGACGCTGCGGCCCCGACTGCCGTGCTGCTCAAGCACAACGGCCTGCACTTCGAAATCCAGATCGATGCCACCAGCAACATCGGCCAGACCGACGCTGCCGGCGTGAAAGACGTTCTGATGGAGTCGGCGCTGACCACCATCATGGACTGCGAAGACTCCGTTGCCGCTGTTGATGCCGACGACAAGACCGTTGTCTACACCAACTGGCTGGGCCTGATGAAAGGTGATCTGGCCGAGTCCGTCAGCAAGGGCGGCAGCAGCTTCACCCGTACCATGAACCCCGACCGCGAATACACCAAGGCCGACGGTTCCACCCTGACCCTGCACGGCCGCTCGCTGCTGTTCGTGCGTAACGTTGGCCACCTGATGACCAACGACGCGATCCTCGACCAGGACGGCAACGAAGTACCGGAAGGCATCATGGATGCTGCGGTCACCAGCCTGATCGCGATCCACAACCTGAACGGCAACACCAGCCGCAAGAACACCCGTACCGGTTCGGTCTACATCGTTAAGCCGAAAATGCACGGTCCGGAAGAAGTCGCCTTCACCAACGAGCTGTTCGGCCGCGTTGAAGACATGCTGGGCCTGACCCGCAACACGCTGAAAGTCGGCATCATGGACGAAGAGCGCCGCACCACCATCAACCTGAAAGCCTGCATCAAGGCCGCCAGCGAGCGCGTTGTGTTCATCAACACCGGCTTCCTCGACCGCACCGGCGACGAGATCCACACCTCCATGGAAGCCGGCGCTTTCATTCGCAAGGGTGAGATCAAGGGCGCTGTCTGGATCGGTGCCTACGAGAACAACAACGTCGACATCGGTCTGGCCACCGGCCTGAAAGGCCGCGCGCAGATCGGTAAAGGCATGTGGGCCATGCCCGACCTGATGGCTGCCATGCTGGAGCAGAAGATCGGTCACCCGATGGCTGGCGCCAACACCGCGTGGGTTCCGTCCCCGACTGCCGCCACCCTGCACGCCCTGCACTACCACAAGGTCAACGTTGCCGAGCGTCAGGACGAGCTGGCCAAGCGCACCCCGGCCTCGGTTGACGACATCCTGACCATCCCGCTGGCGCCCAGCACCGACTGGTCCGCTGCCGACATCCAGCAGGAACTGGACAACAACGCCCAGGGCATCCTCGGCTACGTTGTACGCTGGATCGACCAGGGCGTTGGCTGCTCCAAGGTCCCGGACATCAACGATGTCGGCCTGATGGAAGACCGCGCGACCCTGCGTATCTCCAGCCAGCACATCGCCAACTGGCTGCGTCACGGCATCTGCAGCGAAGAGCAGGTCATGGAAACCATGAAGCGCATGGCGTCCGTGGTTGACCGTCAGAACGAAAGCGACCCGGCCTACAAGCCGATGGCGCCGAACTTCGACGACAGCGTCGCCTTCCAAGCCGCCGTTGAGCTCTGCGTTGAAGGCACCAAGCAGCCGAACGGCTACACCGAGCCGGTCCTGCACCGCCGTCGCCGCGAGTTCAAGGCCAAGTTCGGCCTGTAAGCCTCGCAGCAACAAAAAAGCCCGGCCATAGCGCCGGGCTTTTTTGTGCGCGCGGTTCGACCTGCCCGACCAACGCAGGCATGATGATCACAGACAGACCCAACGCAGGAGGCGCCCGATGTCAGTCAAAAACCTGATGTTCATGCTAGCCACTCTCTTCGCCGCCACGGTGTCACAGGCCGCCACCATGCGCTGCGACGGCGGCATTATTGCTACCGGCGCCCTGCAGGCCGAGGTGCTTGAGCAATGCGGCGAGCCTGACAGCCGCCAGCTGACCCCGCAGCACATCGACCCGGACGGCTACCCAGCCGAGGGCAGCGTCAACGTTGAGCACTGGGTCTACGGGCCGAGTAACGGCATGGTCCGAGAGCTGCGTTTTATCGACGGTCGGCTGGTCCACATCGACAGCACCCGGCGCTAGGGAAGCAACGTGCGAGGACGGTTAAATGAAATACATCTTTGAAGTGACCATCAAACCCGGCTACCAGGCCGAAGACTATGCCGAGGCCTGGGTTCGCGCCAGCGAACTGATCCAGCGTGCGCCCGGCGCTCGTGGCACCGAACTGCACCGCAGCCTGCAAGCGCCGGACAAGCTGATCGCCATCGCCCATTGGGACAGCAAGGCCCAACGCGACGCCATGGAGGGGCAGCCTAACCCCGAGGTGGCCGAGATCATTCGTGGTGCAGCGCGTTTTTGCGAGATACGTCTGGTGGGTGAATTTGATGAACCAGAGTGGGTGGTTCTGCCTCCCAGCTTGCGCTAGCGCGCCTCCAGCCATTCGCTGTAGAGCGCCGGCTGGTCGTCTGACAGACCGCGCTCCAGCAACTGCGCGCGCAACGCCTCACGCTCAGCAGCGGTGTCCAGCAGCTCGGCGGTGTTGCCGTCCAGCCGATGCATTTCCTGCAGACCAAGATGGTAGAAGCGCATCGCCAACATGGCCTGCTCATCACCAGACTCAACCCGTGCACGTATGGCGTGCAATTGGTTGGTGATGCGCATCAGCGAGCGTTTCAGACGCCAGCCATAGACAGCCGAGTCCATCCATTGCTGACCGGCAAACACCCAGCGCACCAGCGCAAGGGTTGCCCCCAGCCCCAGCAGCACGCCGCTCAGATTCCAGCGAAAGTTACTGCCCTCAGAGCTGCCAAAAACCTGTACCAGCAGGGTCGACAGCCCCATACCCAGGGCCGCAAACACCAGTACCAGAATCAAACTGCTGCGGCGGGTCTGCTGGCGAAAGTGTTCGGGGTCTCGGTGTTCAATTCGGAACAGCTCGGTCACGACAAGCTACCTGTCAGTTATTCAAAGACCGACAGTGTACGCGCTTGGAAAGCAGAGCGGTCGATTGTTGCCTGAGCGCCAACGCGTTACCATTGCTCCTTTTCGGGCCTGCTGTTGCTGCACAGCCTCTCCGCCCACCTCCCATCTTCAAGGAAACGCTGCGCCGATGAATCGACGTCTTTTCGCCTTCCTGCTTGCCTTGGGTCTGGCGACCCTGCAAGGCTGCGCGACCTATACCACGCCGGCAGCCGGGGTAAACATGTCTACCCTGGGCGACGGCGATATCAGTGAACTGATGTCGCTGGAGCCTGCCGCCCAGTTTCCTGCCCGCTTGGCAGTAGTGCGCGTGCAATCGTCCGGTTACCACTCGCTGACCGCTGACAGCTATGGCAGCGGTCAGTTCAGCGTGGTCACCACGCGCGACATAGAAAGCGCCGACGACCTTGAGCGGCTGGCAAACCAGGAGCAGCTGAGCGCCGTAGCATCCATGACCCGGCTAATTCTGCCCCTTGAGCTCAATACCCTGCGCGACCTGCGCCTGGGCGCCGCCCGCCTGAAGGCCGACCTGCTGCTGGTATACACACTGGACACCAGCTTCAATGTGGAGAGCACCACACTGGGTCCGCTGTCGGCCGTGACGCTTGGCTTCCTGCCGAACAAGCAGGCCTTCGTCAGTGCCACCACCTCGGCCCTGCTGGTCGACGTGCGTACTGGCTTCATCTACGGCGCAGCCGAAGCAACAGAGCGCGAATCCCAACGCGCAACCGTGTGGAACAGCCAGGACGCCATAGACTCCGCTCGCCAGCGGGCCGAGGCGGCCAGCTTCCACACCTTCGTGGGTGAATTCGAGCGCTTGTGGGCCGCGACTCTGGCTGAGCACTTGGCGGTCAGCGAACCGGAACCGGTGGCGCCACCGCCCCCCACGCCAACGCCCGCGCCGGCTATCACGCCAGCACTGCCGCCAGCGCTGGACCCGACGCCCGGCACGTACACCTTCTAACGGCTTGCGCCGACACCACGCCAGCGCGCGCCCCCTACGAGAGCGTGCGCCATGACCACGCCCTGGCTACTGCCGCTGCTGCTGGCTACCGGCGCCTGTCTGCTGGCAGCCCTGCGCACCCCGCCCACGCCCAGCGAGCCGCCGCACTACGTGACGGCAATACGCGGACTGGCCTGCCTGGCCCTGCTCACCAGTGCGTTAATGCTTAATGGTGCCAGTGCCAACATCGACCAACAGCTACTGCTGGGCCTGCGGGCCTTGCTGCCCGATCACGTCGTGGCCGCCTTTACCCTGTTCACCCACAGCGGCTCGGCCCTGTTTCTCACCCCGCTGATTGCCCTGAGCAGCCTGTGGCTAGTGCTCAAAGGCTGGCGCCGCGAAGCGCTGCTGCTCAGCCTGAGCGGGCTCGGCGGCGCAGCGCTGACCCTGGCGCTGAAAGCGCTGTTTGGCCGTCCCCGTCCGGCGCTATGGCCGACCCTGGAGGTCAGCAACTTCAGCTTCCCGAGCGGTCACACTCTGGGCACAGCAAGTTGCGCCGTGGCGTTGGCGCTGGTGGTCGGCCGACTGCGACCCGACTGGCGGCGCGCTGCGGCGATAACGGCTGGTTGCTGGATCGCGCTGATGGCGCTTTCTCGCATGGTTCTGGGCGTGCACTGGCCCACCGACGTCATCGCCGGCGCCGCGCTGGGCAGCGCGCTCGCGTTGCTGGTGGCCGACCTGCCCGGTTGCCGCCCCAAGCTGCAGGCAGCAACCTGAACGCTCAACCGGCCAGTACGACCCGGTTGCGCCCTTCGGCCTTGGCAGTGTAAAGCGCGGCATCAGCCTGTTGCAGTAGCTGGTCAAGCTCGTCGCTGGTGGGCGTCTCGTACCACACCAGACCGATGCTGACGGTCACGTGCAACGGGCCGCCATCAGCTAACGCCACCGGGTGCTCCGCCACACTGCGCAATATTCGCTCGGCCATCGCCTGGGCCACCTGCAGATTGACCCCTTCGACCATCACGGAAAACTCCTCGCCACCAGTGCGTCCGAAGATGTCCTGCTTGCGCAGCGATTGCTCAACTATCCTCGCAAACTCCTGCAGCACCAGATCGCCGGCTGCATGGCCATGAGTGTCGTTGACCGATTTGAAGTGGTCGATATCCAGTAACATCAGGGCCACCGAGTCCTGGCGCTCGCGGGCCAGATTGAGCAGCGGCTGCGCCCGGCCGACAAAGCCGCCACGGTCCAGCACACCCGTCAGGTGGTCATGGCTGGCCAAATACTGATAGCGCTGCAGCAGGTCGTTACGCGCCGTGTTCACGCAGCCAACGGTCAAAGGCCCCAACGCAATCAGCGCAATGCCCAAGCGGGTGGAGAACAATGCGTCCAGATAGGCGTGCGATACCGCCTCCCCCGTCAGGGTGCCGCTGATTAGCGACATCATCAGCAAACTGGTCAGGGAGGATAGAAACGCTGTGGTGGTGACCGAGTAGCTCAGGGCACACCACAACAGTGCAGGCACCGGCAGCCCCATGCGGCCTGGACCATCGAGCTGCACGGCCAGCAGCAGCGAAACGCACAGCAGAATCAGTGGCAAGCTGTGCGGCGCTATCTGACGCGCGTTGGTCAACACGCCTCGACGCTCAAACCGCACCAGCATCAGCGGTAGAAAAAGAATGCCGTTGACCAGTTCGGAGCTGAACCAGAACCCGGCCATGTGCAGCATGCCGGCGCTGAACATTTCTGGCGCTGCAGCGCGCACCAACAGGCTGCCGCACAGGGTCGCGGCCAGCGCACCGCCGATACAGGCGAGCAGAACGTGCAGCACTACCGCGGGCGTATCCAGACTCGCCTCACCAGGGTTGAAGCGTCGAAATATTGCTGCGCCCACAGCCACAAAGGCCAGATTGGACAGAGCCAGCGCCACCGAGCGCCCCACTGCGGTACCCAGCACCAGATCCGGCAGCAGGTAGGCGACCAACGCCACCACCCAACCCAACGGGCAGAACAGCCATGGCAGCCTGAGCATCAGCCCCAGCAGCAGCGCATTGGCCGGCCAGAGGGCGGCAAGAAAGCCCACCGGCCGAGTCAGCACACCAAAGAGTGTGGCACCGGAGACCAGCGCGACCATCAACAGTAACCCCAGCACCATACGGCGCCGCTCGAGGCTTTGCTGCGGCAGGGAAAACAACGCTGAAAGGCTCGTCATATGTACTACATCCCCCAAAACTGCGGTCAATACAGCGGCAAGCATAACGCAGCCCCCGCCGCGCTGCCGGGAACCTTGCCCGCGAACGCCAGACTAAATCGGAAATCAGCCCTGATACGCCGCCCTATACCGGGCCAACGAGGACCACATGAACACCACCGCAGGGACGCCATTGGCAGCGCAAGCGCCGCTGTTCATTGTGCTCAACACCGGCTCCGGCAGCCACCGGGGAAATGAGGTAGAAGACAGCATTCGCCAGGTACTGGAGACAGCCGGCCGGCGTTTCGAGATGTTCAGCGTGCGTGGCGGCAAGGACCTGGACAGCACCGCGCGCCAAGCACTGGAGCGCGCCCGCAGTGAGCAGGGCGCCGTGATTGCTGCCGGCGGTGACGGCACCCTCAACGCTGTCGCCAATGTGGTCCTTGGCTCAGACGTACCCTTCGGCATCCTGCCGCAGGGCACCTTCAACTATTTTGGCCGCACCTACGGCATCTCCCAAGACACTGAAACAGCGACCCGCTGCCTGCTCGATGCTGTCATCGAGCCCGTGCAGGTGGGCCTGCTCAACGGTCGCGTGTTTCTGGTCAACGCCAGCCTCGGTTTATATCCAGACCTGCTGGAAGACCGCGAGGCCTGCAAGCAACGCTACGGCCGCAGCCGCTGGGTGGCGCTCTGGTCCGCACTGGTCACACTTACCCGCGCGCACCGTCAATTCAGCGTGCAGCTGGAAACCCGCGAGCAACTGCGCCACCTGCGCACCCAAACCATCGTGGTCGACAACAACGCACTGCAGCTGGAGCATATCGGCATTGACGAGCAGTCACGCCTGCAGCACGGCCAACTGGTTGCCATCACCGCCCGTCCGCTTGGCACCCTGGCGCTCTACGGCATGGTGCTGCGCGGCCTGCTGAGCCGCATGGGCGACGCCGATCAGGTCAGCAGCTTTGGCTTCAGGCGCATGCGCGTGCGCCTGGGTCACCGCCGGCGCCGGGTGAAGGTGGCGATGGATGGCGAAATCTGCTGGATGCAGTCGCCTTTGCTGTTTCAGGTGGCCGATCAGCCACTGCCGCTGCTGGTGCCCCGTGACGACAGCCAGCGGGAGCGCGCATGACTCGTATCCTGCATCTGTCCGACCCGCACTTCGGCACCGAGCAGGCCGAGGTGATGAACGCCCTGCTGCAGCTGGTGCGCGAGCAACGCCCCTCTTTGGCACTGCTCAGCGGCGACATCACCCAACGCGCTCGTCCCCAGCAGTTTCGCCAGGCCCGGCGCTTCATGGAGCAACTGGGAATCCCCATGCTGGCAGTGCCCGGTAACCACGACATGCCGCTGTTCAACCCCTTCAAGCGCCTGTTGCGGCCCTACGGACATTACCAGGACAACTTTGCCGCTGACCTGGAGCCGCTGCTGGAAACCGACCGCCTACTGGTTGTTGGGGTCAACTCATCGCGCCCGGACCGTCACAAGAACGGCGAGCTGACCAGCGCGCAAATCCAGCGGGTAGAGCACCGCCTACAACAGGCCAGTGCCCGCCAGCTGCGTATTGTGATGCAGCACCACCCGGTACGCGCCGTCGAAAGCTCGGACCGCAGCAACCTGCTGATCGGCGGCGATCAGGTGGTGCCTCGCTGGGTGGATGCTGGCCTGGACCTATTGCTGGCCGGGCACATTCACCTACCCTATGTCCGCCCGCTCAACGGACAGCACAGCACCCGCCAAGCCTGGACCGCCCAGGCCGGCACTGCGCTGTCGTCGCGGGTACGCGGCGAGGTACCCAACTCGGTCAACCTGATCGAGCACAGCACCGACGGCCCCTTTCACGCCTGCGCCGTCGCCCGCTGGGACTACGCAGACACCAGCCGCAGCTTTCGACTCTACAGCCACACCGACCTGGCGCTGGATCGCAGCGGCTAGGGAACAGAGCGTATCCGTGCAGGCAACGCCCGCCGGACAGCGCCCCGCGTATACTGGCCAGCCATTTTCTACTGGCAGGTACCCATGACCGATCTGAGTTTCATGCAATATGCGTTGATCGGTCTGATCTTTGTGTGGAGTGGCTTTGTGCGCTCGGGACTGGGCTTTGGCGGCGCGGTGCTGTCGTTGCCCTTTCTACTGCTGGTGCACGATGACCCGCTGGTCTTCCTGCCGCTGATTGCCGCCCACCTGCTGCTGTTCTCCTTCCTGACGGTGTTTCTCAACAACCGCCGACGCAGCACGGACAGCGCCCAGCCAGAGACCACCGGCGGCACCGTCGACTGGCGCTATCTGGGGCACATGCTGGCGGTGATGATGATCCCCAAGCTGATCGGCGTGTTTGGGTTGCTGACCCTGCCACCGCAGATCATGAGCCTGATCATCTTTGTCATCGTCTCCGGCTACGCCTTGTCATACATCTTCAACCGCCCCTTTCGCAGCAACAGCCGCTGGCTGGATACGCTGTTCCTGATGCTGGGCGGCTATATCAGCGGTACCTCACTGATTGGCGCGCCGCTGATTATCGCCGTCGCCGCGCAACATATCGCCCGCGAGAAACTGCGCGATACTCTGTTCGTACTCTGGTTCGTACTGGTCTCTATCAAGATGGCCGCCTTCGTCTGGGCCGGCGTGGACCTGCAGCTGATCCACCACCTGTGGCTGCTGCCGTGTGTCACCGTCGGCCACCTGATCGGCTTGCGCTTTCACAATCGTATGCTGCACGACGATAGCGGGCACTTCTTCCGGGTACTGGGCGTCACCCTGCTGGTCACCAGCGCCGTTGGCCTGGGCAAGGTATTGATGACCTGATCGGCAAACTGCGTCTATCCTTGGATGCAGCAAACAAGGAGAGACACCCATGCATGGACTGACGCTCTACAGCAACCCGCAATCCCGTGGCCGGCTGGTGCACTGGATGCTTGAAGAACTGCATACCCCGTACGAGACCGTGTGGATCGACTACGGCGAAGAGATGAAAAGCCCCCACTACCGTGCCATCAACCCGATGGGCAAGGTGCCGGCACTGGTGCACGGTGACCTGCTGATCACCGAGTGCGCGGCCATCTGCGCTTACCTGGCAGACCGCTTCCCGCGCGCCCAACTAGCGCCACCGGTTGATGATCCGCGCCGGGCGGCCTATCTGCGCTGGCTGTTTTTTACCGCTGGTCCGCTGGAACAGGCGGTGACCGCCAACACACTGGGTTGGCGCGCCGAACCGGGGCAAGAGCGCATGCTCGGCTTCGGCTCGCTGAGCGACTGCCTGGACACCCTGGAGCAGGCGCTGCTGGGCGGGCCGTGGCTATGCGGCGATCACTTCACCGCCGCCGACCTCTACCTCGCTGCGCAACTTGGCTGGGGACTGATGCAGGGCAACATCGAAGCACGCCCCGGCTTTGCCGAGTTTGTCGCGGCCGCCAACGCCAGGCCGGCCGCCGAGCGCGCGCGCGAGCTGAACGATCAGGCCGCCGCGTCCTGAGGCAACAGCTCCTCGGGGTGGCGCTGCTCACGGCGCCAGGCCAACACAAACAGCAACAGGCCGATCAGCGCGGTGCCGGCGCCCACGTAGCCGGTCACCGTCCAGCCCAACCCAGCGCTGATCGCCAGCCCGCCGAGCCACGGGCCTAGCGCGTTGGCGACGTTGAACGCCGCGTGGTGTGATGCGGCTGCCAGCGTCTGGGCATCGGCCGCCACATCCATCAGGCGGGTCTGCAGCGGCGGCGACAATGCCACCATGGTGCCAACCAAAAAGGCCGCCAGCAGCGCGCTCCACAGCGTATGCACGGCAAAGGGAAACAGTAGCAGCACGCCAATGCTCCACAGCAATACCACACCCACCGCGCCAAACTGCAGCCGCTCAAACAACCAGCCACCGGCCAGATTACCCACCAGGGTGCCCGCGCCAAAGGTTGCCACCGCCAGCGGCACCACCAGTGGCGCTACGCCGGTCACCTCCAGCAGCGTCACCGCCAGATAGCTGAACACGCAGAACATGCCAGCAAAGCCGATCGCCCCAATACCCAGCGCATACCACACCTGGATACGCCGAAAGGCTTGCAACTCCGCCAACGGATTACTGCGCGCCACGCCCCGCTCCAGCGGCAGGAACAAGGCAATCAACAACACTGTCAGCAAGGCGATTACCGCCACCGCGACAAAGGCGTAACGCCAGTCAAACTGTTGACCAAGCAAGGTAGCCAGCGGGTTACCCAAGAGAATCGCCAGGGTCAGCCCCAGCATCACCAGGCTAACGGCAGCGGCGCGCTTGTTGGGCGCCACCAGCGAGGCCGCCACCAACGCCGCCACACCGAAGTAGGCGCCATGCGGCAAGCCGGCAACAAAGCGCGCCAGCAGAAGGCTGTGGTAATCGGGCGCCAGCGCACTGGCCAGATTGCCCAGGGCGAAAAAGCCCATCAACAGCAACAGCAGGTGACGCCGATACAAGCGGGCACCAAAGATCGCCAGAATGGGTGCCCCGACCACCACGCCCAGCGCGTAACTGCTGATCACATGCCCTACCTGAGGCTCGGTGACCGCCAGATCTGCGGCAATGGTGGGCATCAGTCCCATGATGACAAACTCACCCGTACCGATACCAAAACCACCTACCGCCAGCGCCAGCAAGATCAACCAGGACAGGCTGCGGGCAGGGGTTTGAGCGGAGGTTTGAACAGAGGCATCAGATAGGTCGGTGGACAGCTCGGACATGCGTACTCCTGGGACCTGTTGCCGTTACGGCAGGTTGAAAAGCGCGCCATTATTCCTGCTTTGCCGACCATCGTGAAGGGATGATTCGATATTTTTGGAAATTAGGAATGATTTATTGCCCACGCCGCGCTACCCAGCAATTTCTACTGGCCACCGCGCGGAAAACCGCATCAGGCTGGTATGCTGGCCCGCCGAGTCTCGCTGGAGATCCCATGTGGGAGCTGAGTAGTTATATTGGCCTGTTTCTGATCGCCCTGGGCGCCGCCACCGTACTGCCATTGCAGTCGGAGTTCGCCTTGGTAGCCATGCTGCTGAGCGGACACTACGACCCGCTGCCGGTACTACTGGTTGCCACCGCGGGCAACCTGCTGGGCGCCATGCTCAACTGGTGGCTGGGCCGCTACATTACCCACTTTCAACAACGCCGCTGGTTTCCGCTGACGCCCGAACGTCTGGCCCGCACCCAGGCGGCCTACCACCGCTGGGGCTATTGGTCACTGCTACTGAGCTGGGCCCCTTTTATCGGCGACCCGCTGACCATTGTTGCCGGCGTGATGCGTGAGCCACTGTGGCGCTTCACCCTGATTGTCGCCGTGGCCAAGGGCGGGCGCTATCTGCTGTTGACCGCCGCAACGCTGGGCTGGATGGGCTAGGGAAGCGCCGATCAATTCCTAGACCCTGCTACCGCCGGCTGGCGATGTAAAGCGCTTCCACCTTCTCTCTGGCCCAGGGTGTTCGCCGCAGAAACTTGAGACTGGAATTCATGCTTGGCTCGTGCAAAAAGCAATTGATCGGCACCTGACGCCCCAACTCCTCCCAGCCATAGCGCGCGACCAGCCACTCCAGCAGCGCTTTCAAGGTCACCCCGTGCAAGGGGTCTGCGGAGCCCGAAGACGGGTTTGATGACATGCTGTTTTCCTCGCATAACCGATATCGCGCATTCTACGCCAGAACAAGAATGCTAGAATTCGCCGTTTCCAGCCAGCCATTCGCGGACTCTCAACGTGCCTCAGCCAGCCTCCGACTTTGACGTGATCGTACTCGGCGCCGGCGCCTCCGGCCTGATGTGCGCGGCGACCGCCGGGCAGCGCGGGCGCCGGGTGCTGCTGCTGGAGCGCGCCAAGCGGATCGGCAAGAAGATCCTGATGTCCGGTGGCGGGCGCTGTAACTTCACCAACTACAGCGTGGAGGCAGACAACTTTCTGTCCGCCAATGCGCATTTCTGCAAATCGGCGCTCAACCGCTACACCCAATGGGACTTTATCGAGTTGGTTGGCCGCTACGCCATCGATTATGAAGAGCGCAAGCACCAGCAACTGTTCTGCCGTGACTCGGCCAAACCGATTCTCGACATGCTGGAAAACGAATGCCTGCAAGCCCAGGTGGACATTCGCACCCAGTGCGAACTTAACCGTGTTGAGCACCATGAGAGCGGCGGCTTTACCCTGCACGTTGAACAACAGGGCCACGCGCTTACCTTTGGCTGCGCCTCACTGGTGGTCGCTACCGGCGGCCTGTCCATCCCTACCCTCGGCGGCAGTGGGCTGGGCTACCAGTTGGCCGAGCAATTCGGCATGCAACTGGTACCCCGGCGCGCAGGACTGGTGCCCTTCACCTTCAGTGATGCCATCAAACCATTGTGCGAGCGCCTGTCGGGTCTAGCCGTGGACGTCAGCGTAAGCTGCAACAATCGCCACTTCAGCGAAGCCATGCTGTTTACCCATCGCGGGCTGAGCGGTCCGGCCATGCTGCAGATATCCAGCTATTGGCACAACGGAGACAGCCTCAGCATTGATCTGCTGCCCGCCCTCGACGCCACCGCCTGGCTGCTCGACGAAAAACAGCAGCAGCCACGCGCACGCCTGAAAACCCGGCTGGCCAATCAGCTACCGCGCGCACTGGTCACCGAACTACAGGCATTGTGGTGGCCTGCAGACGACGACACTGCGCTGGCGCAGATGCCAGACCGGCTGCTGCGCGAGATCGGTGCCAACCTGAACGCCTGGCAACTCAAGCCCTCTGGAACCGAAGGCTACCGCACCGCCGAGGTAACACTTGGCGGCGTGAGCACCGATGACATCAGTTCCAAGACCATGGAGGCCAAAGCCTGCCCCGGCCTGTTCTTTATCGGTGAAGTGGTGGATGTGAGCGGTCACCTGGGCGGCTTCAACTTTCAGTGGGCCTGGTCGTCCGGCTACGCCGCCGGGCAGTTTGTTTAGGGTCTGTTGCCGCTTACAACGCCAGCGCCACACTCAACATCAACAGATCACCCTCCATGCGCCGCTCGCTGTCCAGGTCATGCAGCCACTTTCCGATCAGGCTCAGTTGCTGCTCGCCCACCTGCAGCGTGATCATAAACGCTGGCCCCAGACCATAGCCGCGACCGCGAAAGCCCTGGTCCAGAAACGCCGGGATATCGCCGTCATCGTCGGTGGTCTGGTGATACCAGTAACCGGCCACACCAAAGGCATGGGTCGCGGCCGGGTGATAAGCCGCCAGCCAGTCCAGATGAAACTCGTTGCCGGTGCGGTAGTCGGTTTCCGGATTACGGGCATTGAACAACAGGCCAGCGGTACCAGACAGCTCCCACCCCTGCTCGTGCAACCAGGAGTAACTGACATTGGGGTCGAGCGCCCAATAATGGCGCCCCAGATTGACCTTATCGTCGCGATCGTACCTGCCCACGGGTACCGATACCCCCAGTGCCAACGCCGTGTTGTGACGTCCGGACTGCCAGTTCACTTGGAAGGGAATCAGGTAAGGGTCGCCCATGCCGCCGCTGTCACCATTGCCGAAGGTGGCAAAGCCCGGCCCCTGCAGCCGTGCATCCACATCTACGTCCAGCACCACCGGCAGTACCATGGCGGCGCTGTAACGCCCGCCCAATACTTGCCAGTCGGTCACCCAGGACAGCTTGACCATGTTCAGCCAGAGCGTCTGCTCCAGCCCGGCATCGGCGCGCCCGCCCAGCGGCCGGGCATTGATCTCCGCTTCGTAACGAATCAGGTCATTGCGCAGGTACACCCCGGGCGGCAGGGGCATGGCCACGGCAAAGTCGTTGAAGGTGCCTTGCAGGTAGACACTGCCGCCGCCTTCGGAGGCCTGCGCAGACAAGGGTATCAGTCCGCACAGCAGGGTGGCGGCCAGTAAGCGGGAACGAGTCATGCAGCGCCTCCAATGGCAAATTAACGTCCCCGACAGGTATAGCCCAGCGAACGCCAGGCGGCCACTCAGCGGCGTCGGACCGGGCGCAGCGCCAGCAGGAGCAACACCACCAACACGCTATACCAGAGCAGGTTGAGATGCTGCGCATGGCGACTGAAAAAGCTGCCGCCACTGGCTGCCGAGTAAGGCAGATCAACCAGCATCTCGGCGCGGGTGAACGCGGGTGTGCCGGCCACCGCGCGACCGCTGGGCACCACTGCGACCGACGGTCCATTGTTGATCAGGTGCAGCATCGGCACGCGGTTTTCTACCGCGCGCATAATCGAGATAGAGCGGTGCTGAAAGGGCTGCGAGGTTTCGCCAAACCAATTGTCCTGCGAGACAAACAGCAGCACCTTGCCGCCGCCATCCTCACCTATGGATTCAGCAATAAATTCAGGAAACGCCGTTTCATAGCAGATTTTGGGAACCACCCGCATGTCGTCGATGGGGAAAGCGACATGCTCCTCGCCGGCGCCCACCTCACGCAGGTAATCACCCAGAAACCGGGTGGTCAGCCAGTTGACGCCAGGCAACGTCCAGAAACCCGGCAGATATTCGCCAAAGGGTACACGCAGCATCTTGCGGTACTGGTCGACCAATGCGCCCTCCTGACCGAGCCAACCGACGGTGTTGTAACTGATTGGCGTGGCGTGGCGATTACGCGTCTCCACATCGTGGAAGAACAGCTCCGAGGACATGCCCAGAATCTGGTCCGCCCAGGCCTGACGCACGCTCTGCTGGTCAAAGTAGCCCTTGTAGCGTGCCTCCGGCCAGGCTATCCAACGTGCGCCTGCGGCCGACAGGCGCCGTGTGGCTTCCATCTCCTCCGGGTATTCACGGGAGTAACCAGCCGGCGGAGCAGGAATGCGGCGTGTAGGAGCATCATTGGGTTGCACCAGACCAATGCGCATGCTCGGCCAGTCGGCAGCTTGTCGGTCCCAGTGCGCCAGGGCAAACCAACCGTAACAGAACCAGCCCAGCACCAGTGCGCAGGCAACTGCCGCCGGCAGCATCCCTGGCCCGCCCAGGTTGCGCTGCAGCAGCTGAAACACCAGCATGCTGACCAACAGCATGAGCATATCCATACCCTGGGCGCCGACCAGATCGATGCCCTGGATTGCCAGCACAAAGGCGGCCTGCGTTTCGCTGAAACGGATATCGAACAGCGTGGGGTAGAGTGCGCAGACCACCACAATAACCAGTGGAAAGCTCAATAGGTCGAGCTGAGGAAGTCGCCGTGATATCAACCGGAAAAGCAGACAGCCAGCAGCAATGGATGCGCCGGCGAAAAGCCAGAACAGGGAAGCCAGCATCACACTGACCGGCACCGACAGGCCCTTGAGGTGAATGGCGAAGTCGATCATCCAGTAGGCGGTGCCGATATAGAACAAGGTACCGCACACCCAGCCCAGCAAGGCCGCCTGTCGCAAACGGCTGCCCTGCAGCGCAAACAGCAGCGGCACCCAGCCGATCCAGGCGCTCCAGTACAGCGCACCATCAATCCACGGCAGGCACAGCAGCCCCCCTGACAGTGCCGCCAGCAGCAAGCGCGTCAGGGTCCGCTGACGCATCCTGGCGCACAGGGTCACGGGCGCACCGTACACCAGATCAGAGTCACCCACCGCCGCCATACCCACATGCTCCACAGCCTGGCCGGCGCGCAAGCCGGCGGAATATCAACGCAGGCCACGACAATAGAAAGCACCTCCCCCACTGCCCATCCCCTGTACGGGTGAAGGAGCACTGGCCGCCTGCGCGCAAAACTCGCTATGCTTGGCGCTTGCCAGCAACAAGGAACTCGCCATGCCCCACTGGATGACAGGCCTGCTGACCTGCCTGCTGATTCTGCTGAACACCCTGATCGGTATTGGCCCGATGCTGCTGCTGGGCCTGATCAAGCTGCTGCCCTGGCCACCGCTGCAGCGCGCCTGTTCCGCCGGCGTGATGTGGATTGCCGAGACCTGGGCTGAGGGCAACAAGGCCATCTTTGCTCTGCTCACACCCACCCACTGGGACATCCGCTGCAACGCCGAGCTGAACAGCCAGCACTCCTATCTGGTGATCAGTAACCATCAATCCTGGGTCGACATCCCGGCGCTGGTCCAAGCATTCAATCGCAAGACGCCCTACTTCAAGTTCTTCCTCAAACGCGAATTGATCTGGGTGCCCTTCCTAGGTCTTGCCTTCTGGGCGCTCGACTACCCCTTTATGAAGCGCTACAGCAAGGCGCATCTGGACCGACACCCCGAGGACCGCGGCAAGGATCTGGAGATCACCCGCCGCGCCTGCGAGAAGTTTCAGGACTTGCCCGTCACCGTCGTCAATTACCTGGAAGGCACACGCTTTACCCCGGCCAAGCAGCAAGCACAGCAGTCACCCTATCGCCACCTGCTCAAACCCAAGTCCGGCGGCATCGCCTTTGTAGTAGCGGCATTGGGCGCGCAGATGCGTACCGTGCTTGACGTCACCATTGTCTACCCCGAGGCGCGCCCACCGGGGTTCTGGCGGCTGGTCAGCGGTCAGGTTGAGCGCGTCATCGTCGACATCCGTGAATGCCAGCTGCCGACCGACCTGCTGCACGGTGACTACAGTGAAGATGCCGCCTATCGAGCAGCCTTCCAGCAGTGGGTCTCCGACCTGTGGCAGACCAAGGATGAGCGCATCAGCGCGCTGCGCGCCGAAACCGACGCAGCGGACCGCTGATCACTCTACACAGAGTCACTCAGCCGACCTCACCCAAGGCCGCCAGCGCCTCTTGCAACGACTGCACTGGCAAGTCCAGGGCCGCGCCAACTTCTGCATTACACAGCGCGCCCTTGCTGACGTTCAGCCCTCTGGCCAGATGGGAATCATCACGCAGGGCGCGCGCCACGCCTTTGTTGGCCAGCGCCTGCACAAAGGGCAAGGTTGCATTATTCAACGCCTGCGTCGCGGTGCGCGCCACCGCGCCAGGCATGTTCGCCACGCAGTAGTGGACAACCCCATCTACCAGGTAGGTAGGGTCCGCGTGCGTGGTTGGCCGTGAGGTTTCGGCACATCCGCCCTGATCAATCGCCACGTCAACCAGCACACTGCCGGCCGGCATGCGCCGCACCAGCTCGGCGCTTATCAGCTTGGGCGCCGCCGCCCCCGGCACCAGCACCGCGCCCACCACCAGGTCCGCATTGAGCAAGGCGCTCTCCACTGCAACCGCGGTGGCGTAGCGGGTCTTAATGCGGTTGCCATACTGGGCATCCAGCCCGCGCAAAACATCCACACTCTTGTCCAACACTTCAACCTGTGCACCAAGGCCAACCGCCATTGCGACAGCGTTGCGGCCAACTACCCCGCCACCAAGAATCACCACCCGCCCCTGGGGCACGCCCGGCACGCCACCAAGCAGCACTCCGCGACCACCACGCGCCTTCTCCAGGCAGCCAGCACCAGCCTGAATCGCCATGCGCCCGGCCACCTCAGACATCGGGGCCAGCAACGGCAGGCGGCCAAGTTCGTCGGTCACGGTTTCGTAAGCAATACAAGTAGCGCCTGAGGCAAGCAAATCCTGGGTCTGGGCCGGGTCTGGCGCCAGGTGCAGATAGGTGAACAGCGTTTGACCCGGGCGCAGCAAGCGACGCTCTTCGGCCTGGGGCTCCTTCACTTTTACGACCAGCTCACTGTCGCTGAACACCTGCTCTCGCGTCACCAGGCGGGCGCCGGCCTGGCTGTAATCATCGTCAGTAAAACCGATCGCGCTGCCAGCGCCAGACTGCACCAATAACTGGTGCCCTTGGGCACTCAGCTCGCGCACGGAATCCGGCGTCAGACCGACCCGGTATTCGTGATTCTTTATCTCTGTTGGCACACCGATAAACATGATTGTTCGCCTCCTCACTGCTCGTCAGGAACCTGACCTACAGTGTAGAAGAGCCTCTGACTGCTACAACTCCAGACTCAGTCTTCGGGCGGGGCTGCCTTATCGGCAGCGGCCAGGCGCTCAGTCACCGCAGTGCCGGCCAGCTCGGCACCAAGGGGATAACGCTGGCCGGCGGCAACAACCTGGTCTCGCCCACTGTGCTTGGCTTCATACATGCGCCGGTCAGCGGTACGCAGCAGTGCACTGAGATCGGCGCCATCCTCGCCCAGGGCGGCCACACCGGCGCTGAAGGTGATCAGCACCTCCTCTTCGCCGACCAGCAGCGGGGCCTGGGCCAGCTGCCCGCGCAGTCCATCGGCCAGCTCCGCCGCCTGGGAGAGCGTCGCGCCCGGCAACAGCAAGGCAAATTCCTCGCCGCCAATACGGCAGGCCAGATCTGACTCACGCAGGCGCGCAGCCAGCAGCTTGGCCGTGTGCTTCAACGCGCGATCACCCACCTCGTGCCCGAAGCGATCATTCAGCCGTTTGAACCAGTCCAGATCCAGCACTACCAACGACAAGGCCTGGTCGCTGCGTTCTACTTGGCTGCGCATGCGACCAAACTCGTCCGCCAGACGCATGCGGTTGGCCAGCCCGGTAAGGCTGTCAGTGCCAGCAAGCTCAATCAGGCGAAGTTCGTTATCGACTCGGCTACGCTCGTAGATGTGTGAAAACACCATCATTGCCAGACTACTGAAACCGATATTGGCAACCACGACCATTTGCAACAAGGCGGTGTCACCGCTCAAATAGCGCACATTGAATGCCAGCACCCCAAGGCCGATAAACACCAGGGACATCCAGAACCCACCGCGTCGCCCAAGCAACAGATAGGAGATGATGGGAATGGTCTGAATCCAGGCGAACACCGTAAAAGAGGTGTTGGGCAATACCAGCGCATACTCCATGATGCAGAAGAACGGCACCAGATAGGCCACGGTCCAGCGCCAAAGGTGACGGGTGGTCCCGATAATCGTCAACAGGCCGCCAGCGAACAGGGCATAGGCCACCTCAAGGCCCGCCAGCACGTAGAGCCCGCGGGAAAAGTTGATTACCGCGAACACCATCCCGGCCACGAGAGTGATCCACAGCAGCGCACGCAACACCGAGCGGCGATGCTCCTCACTCTGTACTAAACGCTCCGGCATCCACTTCCCCATTCAAGTGCACAGCAGCCACCCGTCTTCAGAATAGACGGCGGCACTGCCTGTAGCCCTGAAATGTGCGATCTTTCTCCGAAAAAGGCCCGACATTTCTGCAAGATTGCTTCTCAAGAGGTCAATAAGTTGTCATGCTTGGACCGCACGCTGGCTATTGGCCATGTGTTCTTGTCGGCCATCATCACGATAACTAAAGCTCCGCTGCACAGATTAGCAACCAGGACCACACCGTGAGTGCTATCCCACTGCTCGTATGCGACGACTCCAACATGGCTCGGAAGCAGCTGATCCGAGCCCTGCCGGCCAACTGGCCGTTTCGCATTACCCAAGCCACCAATGGCCTTGAAGGCCTGGAAGCGATTCGCCAGGGCCACGGCCAGATTGTCCTGCTGGACCTGACCATGCCCGAGCTGGATGGCTTTGGCGTGCTTGCCAGGCTGCGCGAGGAAGGCCTCAGCGCCGAGGTGATTGTGGTGTCCGGCGACGTCCAGGAAGAAGCTGTCCGCCGTGCCAAGGCGCTGGGCGCGCGGGCCTTCCTGAAAAAGCCGGCCGACCCGATGCAGCTGGCGGAGGCACTGAACTCCCTCGGGGTAGACGTCCCGCTGGCACCAGCACCAGCGGCGCAGGATGATATCTACCGGCCGCTGCCAAACGTATCCTTCCGCGACGCCTTCCGCGAGGTATCCAACGTCGCCATGGGGCGCGCTGCGGACCTGCTCGGGCGGGTGCTTGGGGTGTTCATCAAGCTGCCCATCCCCAACGTCAATATTCTTGAGGTCGGCGAGCTGCACATGGCATTGGCGGACGCCCAGCGCGACGAGCGCCTGTCAGCCATCTGTCAGGGCTACATCGGCGGCGGCATTGCCGGCGAGGCGCTACTGATCTTCCACGACTCGGAAATCGACGACGTCGCCAAGCTGCTGAACACCCAGCGCGACGAGAGCGCGCAGCTGGAGATGCAGCTCGACCTGGCCAGCATCATTATCGGTGCCTGCCTCAACGGCCTGTCAGAGCAGCTCAACATTACCCTGTCCCAGGGCCACCCGCTGGTGCTGGGACAGCATTGCCCGATTGAGGACCTGATCCGCATCAACCAGCGTCGCTGGAAGCGTACCCTGGCCGTGGAAATCAGCTACGGGCTGGAAAACCTCGACATCCACTTCGACCTTCTGTTGCTGTTCACCGAAGACTCGGTACCCAAGCTGCGGGAGCGACTCGACTACATGATCGACTGATCAGGACCGGACACAGCAGATGGCCGAACACTTCGATATCAACGAACTCCACTGGCTGCTGGACATCGTGCAGAGCATCGATGTCGGCGTCGTGGTGCTGGACCGCGACTACAACATCGAGGTGTGGAACAGCTTCATGGAAAACCATTCGGGCATCGGCTCGGATCAAGCTTCACGGCAATCGCTGTTTGCCCTGTTTCCAGAAATCGACCAGAGCTGGTTCACGCACAAAGTCGAAACCGCCGTCATGCTGGGCACCCGCGCCTTCACCATCTGGGAACAGCGGCCCAACCTGGTGCATTTCAAGAGCTACCAGCCGATCACCGGGATGGCCGACGAGATGTACCAGAACGTCACCATCCTGCCACTGCGCAGCAGCAGCGGCAGCACCGACCACGTCTGCCTGATTATTTATGACGTGACCGGCGTGGCTGTAAACAAACGGCAACTGGAGTCGGCCAATACTAAGCTGCAAGAACTGGCCCTGCGCGACGGTTTGACCGGCCTGCTCAACAGACGCTATTGGGAATCCTGTCTAGAGCGCGAGTTCGCGCGCCATCAACGCTACGACAACGCCGTCAGCCTGGTGATCTTCGACATTGACCACTTCAAACGGGTCAACGACACCTACGGCCACCAGACCGGCGACGAAGTCATCCGCGCGACGGCACGCATTACCTCGCAATTGGTGCGCGAGACCGACTTTGCCGGTCGTTACGGCGGCGAAGAGTTTGTGGTGCTGCTACCCGGCACCAACCTGGATGGCGCCGCGCAATTCGCCGAACGCCTGCGCAGCACCATAGAGCGCCAGCAACTGGAGCATAACGGCACCCCGCTGACCTTCACTATCAGCCTGGGAGTCGCGGCCCTCGGTGACGATATGGCGGATTACCAGGCACTGCTGGAGCACGCAGACAAGGCGCTGTACCAGTCCAAGGAACAGGGCCGCAACAGGGTCACGCTGCACACGCAATTGCCAGACTAGCTACCGGCAGAGGCATAACGGTAACAGCACACCGCGACGCGCGGCACCGTTGTGCCCGCTTAGCGTGATCTGCGACGCCGCCCTGCGAGGCATTAGCACAAATAGGCGAGAAACGTTGCAACCTGTTTCACAGAAGACAAAATCACGTTATGATCAGCCAAAAGACAAGGAAAGCGTCAAAATATGGGCTTTCAATCCCATTTACCGCCCTGCCTGATACACATTTTGACTATTTGAGCAGTTCGTCACCACGCACGGCATAATATTATGGACAATCGCAAACGAGGTTGGCTCTGGGCTTATAAAAAAACCCGCAGCTACCACACAAGCAAGGCTCAGGCCTTTTATCGCGCCACCCGGTTCTGGATCATGGGTGACACGGGTTCCTTTGTCAGTCACGGCGGGTTCCGCAAGACACGTATCCGGCGCTGATCACAGCCGCCGCACCGGCGCTCTGATACACTGCACGCCACTTCATGCAGATCAGGCCCGACCACGTGACCCGGACTTCCTTCGCCGACCTTTCCCTGCCCCCGGCACTGCTGGAAACCTTGCAGCAGCTGGGCTATGCACACACCACTCCTGTTCAGGCGGCGGCCTTGCCGCTGGTACTCTCAGGTCGTGACCTGATCGCCCAGGCGCCTACCGGCAGCGGCAAGACGGCGGCCTTTGGCTTAGGTTTGCTGGCGCCGCTGAACCCGCGTTTTTTTGGCTGCCAGGCACTGGTGCTCAGCCCAACACGCGAGCTGGCCAGCCAGATCACCGAAGAACTGCGCAAGCTGGCCCGCGGCATGGGCAACATCAAAATGGTCACCCTCAGCGGCGGCGTCCCCTTTGGCCCGCAGGCCGCCTCGCTGGAGCAGGGCGCGCATGTCATCGTCGGCACGCCGGGCCGCGTTCAGGACCATTTGAACCGCGGTACGCTGCAGCTCGACAGCCTGAACTGTCTGGTACTCGACGAAGCCGATCGCATGCTCGACATGGGCTTTGTCGATGCCATCCGCGAGATCGTCCAGCACACCCCAGCGCGGCGGCAGACCCTACTGTTTTCCGCCACCTACCCACCGGGTCTGGCACAACTGACCAGCGACCTGCTGCGTGACCCGGCACAGGTCCAGGTTGAGCGAGCCACTGCCGACAATCCGATCGAGCAGCGTTTTTACGAAATTGAGCCGGAGCAGCGCTTTGCCGCTGTCCTGCGCCTGCTGGCCGCCAACCGACCGCAGCCCTGCATTGCCTTCTGCCATACCCGCCAGCAGTGCCAAGAGCTGGCTGACTACCTTGCGGCCCAGGGCATCAGCGCCCAAGCCCTGCATGGCGACATGGAGCAGCGCGAACGCGATCAGGTACTGGCACTGTTCGCCAACCAGAGCTGCAGCGTACTGACCGCCACCGACGTAGCCGCACGCGGCATCGACATCGCTGGCGTAGCGGCTGTCATCAACGTAGAGCTGGCCGCCGACCCCGCCGCACATACCCACCGTATTGGCCGCAGCGGCCGCGCCGGCCAGACCGGTCTGGCTCTCAGCCTGGTCGCCCCGCGGGAACTCAAACGCCTGCGACCGATCGAAGACAATCATCAGGAGCCGCTGCAGTGGGGCGAGATAGAGCAGTTGCCGGAACGGCCGGAAACACCGCTGATCGCACCCATGCGCACCCTGGCAGTGGCCGGCGGTCGCAAGGACAAGTTACGCCCCGGCGACTTGCTGGGCGCGCTGACTGGCGACGCAGGCCTGCCGGGCGATGCCATCGGCAAGATCAGCATCAGCGATTTTCAAGCGCTGGTCGCCATCCGCCGCGACCAGGCCAAGCTGGCACTGCAGCGACTCACTGATGGCAAAATCAAGGGAAGGCGCTTCAAGGTGCGCCTGATTTAACGCGCAACCTGTCACCACGTGTGACTGCGCACTGGGCTCGCCGGTGCGCAGTCACAGCTGGGGCGGGCCAAAGCGGGTCCTACAGGAGCAGTACATGGACGCCAGCCAGCAACTTATTCTGCTCATCCTCGCCTGCACTATTGGCCTGTTCCTCTGGGGGCGCTGGCGCCACGACATTGTCGCGCTGGCCGCCCTGCTAGCCTGCGTGGTCGCCGGGCTCACGCCAGCTGCAGATGCTTTCGCCGGCTTCGGCCATCCGGCCGTCATCACCGTCGCCGCGGTGCTCATCCTCAGCAAGGGCCTGCAAACCACTGGCGCTGTCGAGGCGCTGGCCCAGCGCGCGCTACCACAACGTGGCGGCGTACTGCTGGGGCTGGGCTTTCTCACCCTGCTTGGTGCCACCCTGTCTGCCTTTATGAACAACGTCGGCGCCATGGCGTTGCTGATGCCGATTGCCATGCAGCTGGCCAACCGTCAGGGCGTCCCGCCTGGCCGGGTACTGATGCCGCTGGCCTTTGGCACCATCCTCGGCGGCATGACCACCCTGATCGGTACCCCGCCCAACCTGATTGTCTCGGGGTTTCGTGCTCAGACCGAACTTGGCCCCTACAGCATGTTCGACTTCACGCCGGTGGGCCTGGCAGTCGCTCTGGGCGGCGTGCTGCTGGCGGTGCTCGCCAGCCGCTGGCTGGTACCCCACCGTCCGCAGCCCGAGGCCGGCAGCTTCGATACCGGCACCTACCTGACTGAAGTACACATCGACGCCGACAGCAAGATCGATGGCAAACCGCTGCGCGAAGTCGAGCAACTACTGGACGACGGCGACGCGCAGATCGTCGGCATGGTGCGTAACGATTTTCGCGTTATCGCACCACTCTCCAGCCGCATTCTACGCGCGGGTGACATCCTGGTGATCGAGTCCGACCCCGAGGCGCTCGGCGCCTCGCTGACTCGCCTGGGGCTGAAACTGGAAGAAGCAGTACCACCCGGCGCGAGCGAGAAGGACAAAGAGAAAGACAAAGAGAAAGAAGCTACTGCCGAGCAGCGCGCCACCCAGACAGACGACGACGCGACCGAGAACGCAGCAGAGCCAGAACCGGAGTCGCCGCCAGTACGCCACAGCGATGAGATCGTGCTACAGGAGCTGGTGGTGCAACCCGGCGCGGACATCCTCGGACGCAGCGCGTCAGACATCGCCCTGCGTACCCGCTTCGGCATCAACCTGCTGGCCATCTCGCGTCAGGGTCATCGCTCAATCCGCCGCCTGCGCTGGACAGAAATTCAGGCCGGTGACGTGTTATTGATGCAGGGTGAGCCCGAGGCCATCGCCGGCTTTGCCGGAGAATACGGCTGCGCGCCGCTGGCGCCGCGCAGCATTCTGATCCCTGAGCCTCGCCTGGCACTAACCGCCGCGCTCATCATGCTCGGCTCGGTAGCATTGGCGGCGTTCGGCATTTTGCCGGCTGCGGTCGCCTTCACCGCCGGCGTACTGGGCTACATGCTGACGCGCGTTATTCCCCTGCGGCGCATCTATGAAGCCATCGACTGGCCGATCATCGTGCTGCTTGGCGCACTGATGCCGCTGGCTGCGGCGATGGCCGACACCGGCGCCGCCGACCTGCTGGCGCGCACGCTGCTAGACCACCTCGCCCAGGGCAACCCGATCATCGCCCTGACCCTCATGCTGGTGGTGACCATGACCCTGTCTGACTTCATGAACAACGCAGCGACCGCTGCCGTCATGTGTCCGATTGCCCTGAGCGTGGCCAGCCAGCTCGGCGTAAACCCTGACAGCTTCCTGATGGCGGTGGCGATTGGCGCTTCCTGCGCCTTCCTGACCCCCATCGGGCACCAGAACAACACGCTGATTCTGGGCCCCGGGGGCTTTCGCTTCGGCGACTACTGGCGCCTTGGGCTACCGCTGGAGTTGCTGGTAGTGGCTATCAGCATCCCCATGCTGTTGTGGGTCTGGCCGCTATGATTCCAGCGGCTGGAAGTCCTCCTTGTAGCGCACCGCACAGTCCGGGCAGGTGAAACTCTCGGGCAGGCTGTCCCAGACAGTGCCGGCAGGATACCCCTGGTGCGGATCACCGGCGGCCTCGTCGTACTCGTAACCGCACTCCGGACACTGATAGCGACTCATGCCGCCACCTCTGCACCGTCCAGCGGCGCCTCGCTCAACCCGTAGCGCCGCATAAGTTGTTCACGCTTGGCCGGCAGAAAATTGATGCGGCTAGGGTCGCGGTCGACTGCGCGCAACAAGCGCGGATCCATTACCCGCTGCCATAACGGCGGGAAGTACGCCAACAGATACATGCCGAAGTAGCCATTAGGCAGGCGCGGTAGATCAGGAAAGTCGCGCAGTGACTGATAGCGCCGGGTTGGATGGGCGTGGTGATCAGAGTGACGCTGCAGGTGGAACAGCGCCCAGTTGGAGAACAGGTGATTACTGTTCCATGAATGGTGCGGCTGACAACGTTCATAACGCCCGCTCGCCTGCTTGCGACGCAGCAGCCCGTAGTGCTCGATGTAGTTGGCCTGGGTCAGTTGAAAGGCGCCCCAGAAGGCAATCAACAACATCACCGGCAGAATCTCGATGCCCAGCCAGGCAATCAGCAGCGCATACAGCGCCACACTGATCAGCGCCGGCTGCAGCACCTCGTTATCCAGACTCCAGACTGACTTGCCACAGCGCTCAAGACGCTGGGCTTCCAGGTCCCAGGCACGGAAGAAGGCGCCGGGCATCTCGCGGAAGACAAAACGATAGATGCTTTCGCCCATGCGTGCCGAGGCCGGATCTTCGGGGGTAGCCACGTCACGGTGATGGCCGCGGTTATGCTCCACAAAAAAGTGACCGTAACAGCCAAGCGCCAGCGTGATCTTCGCCAGCCAGCGCTCCAGCCCGGTCTTCTTGTGCCCCATCTCGTGGCCCAGATTCAGCCCAAACCCAAGGCTGCCACCGGTCGCCAGAATAACGGCCAGCGTGCCGTACCAGGGCAGTTCGTGGGTGCCTAGAAACGCAATATTGACGATAAAGCTGAGCCACAGAATAGGCACCAGCGCGTAGGTGATATAGCGGTAGTAGGCGTCGGACTCCAACGCGGGCACCGCCTCCTCCGGCGGGTTGCTCAAGTCCTCTCCCAGCACCCCATCCAGCATCGGAATGACCACATAGCCGAAGATGGTCGATAACCACAGCCAGAGCACATTTGGCGACACCAGCATGTACAGCAGCGGCCCGACCAAGGCCAGCCCGGGCACCATCAGGGAGAACAACCAGAGCCTGCGTTTGCGGTCTACGTACCCGGCCAGGCCATTGTCTGCGGCAGCATATTGCATGGGGCATCCTCTTATTTTTGTCTTTGTGTTGCCCATCATGCGCGCCGGCTGTAGCCCCGCCACCCGTTGCAAGCGGCAAATAACCGTCATATTGTGACAGCAGGTCAATCCAACAAGAGCAAATATGCCGTCCGAACACTACTGGTTGAGTCCAGCCGTACACCCGATCTACGCGCGCCTGGTACTGGCCGAGCTACGCCGCCAAGGCTACCGGGAAAACCCGGTCCCCCCTTTGCTGGGCCCGGACTGGGAGCAGCAACTGCAGGGCAACCGCTTTCTCAACCTGGACACCCTCACCCGCCTGCTGCAGGCGGTCATAAGCCTCACCGGCCACCCGGGATTGGGCTTTTCTGCCGGCCTGCATACCGACGTATCAACCCATGGCCCCGGCGGCTATGCCGCCGTTACCGCCGCCACCATCGGTGAGGCCATTAACCTGCTGGAGCACTACTCACCACTGCGCCAGCACCTGGCGAGCTACAGTCTGGTGCGTCGCAGCCCGCCGGTGTTGCAGCTAAACGAGCGGTTGATGCCGCCGCCGGTGCGCGACTATCTGCTTGGGCATTTCACCACAGCGATGTTGCGGCTACTGGAAACAGTCAGCGGCCAACCGCTAGGACCCGAGATCACCCTGGAGTGGCCCGGCCCGGCCCCCGAGTGGGCGAGCGAGGTTCGCGAGCACGCTGGACGCTGGGTATTTGGCAGCGACGCGCTCCGCCTGCATTTGCCCGATGGGCTGCTTGAGCAACCCTGCCTGGGCGCTGACGCCGAGCTGCACCGGCAAGCGTTGCGCGACTGCGAGCATCACCTGCAGCGCCAGCGGCGCGGCGGCGACCTCAGCGAGCGCATCAAACAGCGTCTGCTGCAATGTGAGTATCAGTACCCCACGCTCGCGCAAATGGCTGCGCAAGAACACCTGACGGCGCGCACCCTGATTCGCCACCTCGGCAGCGAAGGGGTGCGCTATCAGCAGATTCTGGATCAGGTGCGCAGCGAGCAGGCCTGCTGGCTGCTGGAACATACCGACTTGAGCATCGAGATGATCGCCGAGCGACTCGGCTATCAGGACACCAGCAACTTCAGCCGCACCTTTCGGCGCTGGTTGGGCTGCCCGCCACGCGGCTATCGCCAGCGCGTGACGGGTAGCTGATCAGTTGGCCGGCGCGACGCGCAGCAACTGGCCGCTAGGGCTATCGGTCAACAGGTAGACGGCGCCATCGGGGCCAGTGCGCACATCACGAAAACGCTGATCCAGCTCGGTAAACAGCGACTCCTGCTCACCGGCCGCATTGCCCTTCAGCTCGACACGACGCACTTCCTTGCCGGCCAGCGCCGACACCAGCAGGCTACCCTGCCACTCGGGGAACAGCTCACCCTGATACAGGGTCATGCCGGACGGCGCAATGGATGGGTCCCAGTAAACCAGCGGCTGCTCCAGCCCAGGCAGCTCGGTATAGGGCGAGATCTGCGAGCCGTTGTAGTCGATGCCATAGGTGATCTTCGGCCAGCCGTAGTTCTTGCCAGCCTCGATCAGATTGATCTC
>DBHE01000132.1:0-1812 GCA_002296055.1 Pseudomonadaceae bacterium UBA836 | reverse complement strand
ACCAGAATACCCTGCACGTTGCGATGGCCGATGCTGTACAGCTCGGGCATGGCATCTGCCTGACCAACGAAGGGGTTGTCCTCTGGCGCCGAGCCATCGCGGTTGAGGCGTACAATGCTGCCCAGATGGTTAGCGGTGTTCTGCGCCTGCTCACGGTAGTCAAAGCCGTCGCCCAGAGTCAGCAGCAGGGTGTTGTCCGGCAAAAAGGCGATGCGTCCGCCGTAGTGGGCGCTGCCCTTCTTGGCCGGCTGCACGCGGAAGATCTCGTGCGTGTTCTCCAGCGCTTCGCCGTTGAAGGTCGCCGCCGCCAGGCAGGTGTGGCTAGCCTCGCGGGTGCCGCAGCTGTAGCTGAGGAACAGCTCACCGGACTCGGCAAAATCCGGCGCCAGCGCGACTTCCATCAAACCGCTCTGGCCGTTGACGAATGCCTCGGGCACGCCCGCAACCGGCTCCGCGCGCAGCTGGCCTGCGGCATCAATCAGTCGCAGCTGGCCGCTACGCTCGGTGACCAGCATGCCGCCGTCCGGCAGAAAAGCCAGAGACCAGGGGTTGGACAGGCCGTCAGCCAGGGTTTCAACCTGATAGTCGGCTGCCGTGACAGCGCTGGCACAGAGCAGCAGCGAGCTGCCCAGCAAAGTAAACTTGTTCATTGCCTTTCTCCTTGCACAATCAACCGAGCACGCGCAGACCGCGCCGCGCCTTGGGTTTGGTCAAGCGGCCAAACAGTGCACTACCCAGGCCCACAGCCGCCATCAATGACAGCAGACCGGGTGTTTCGCGAGTAGCAGCGATAAAGGTCGGCATTGGCAGTAGATAGTTGGCCAGCTCGCAGGCGGCCCAGATGCCGACAAAGCCGGCGAGAAAATACAGCAGCCAGCGCCAGGGCTTGAAGATACGCCCCAGTGCTTCGGCCAGCGGCAGCGCCAGCAGCAGGCAGGCGGCCACCATCACGGCCAGAAAGGGACTGAAAAAGCGCAAGTCGTGCAGGCTGCTGTGCAGCCGCGTGGCGCCGTCAACCGGCACTGCCATGGCCTGCAGCGCGGCCAGATTGAATTGGGTCTGTACCAGCGTGCCCAGCACGGTGGCTACCAGCACAGCCAGCACATAGAGGAAGACGATCCGCAGTACGGTCATCAGTTTCATTGTCGTTATCCTGTTACGCAGTGCGAGCGCTCAGCTCGCCTCAGAACCATCGGGCAGGGTCGGCAGATTGCGTAATGCCTGCTCGTAGGCGGGGGTGTCAAAGGGGGCGTCGTCTTCCAGCATGCGGTTGATGCTGTAGGCCAGGACCTGGGCCATCAGATCGATGCTGTCCTCGCGCGCATAGCCAACCAGCGTCAGCTTGTTCAGCGTCGCCTGGGCCGCTGGCGGTTCACCCGCGGCCAGCTGATTTTCAATAGCCTCAACCAGTCGGGCCTCGGCAAAGGACTCGTCGTCCTGCTCGTCCTGATTACTCATCGCATTGATCCTGTCGCAAAAAGGGCGGCTGTCGCCGCCCTCTGGTCTGCTTAGTTGACCTTGGGGTCCAGCTCGCCACGGGCGTAGCGCTCGAACATGTCGTCCAGTGAGATCGGCTTGATCTTGGACGCATTGCCGGCGGTACCAAAGGCTTCGTAACGGGCGATGCAGACATCGCGCATGGCGTCGACGGTCTTGGCCAGATACTTGCGCGGGTCGAACTCGCTGGGGTTCTGCGCCAGGAAGCGGCGCACGGCACCGGTAGAGGCCAGACGCAGGTCGGTATCGATGTTGACCTTGCGCACGCCGTACTTGATGCCCTCAACGATTTCTTCAACCGGCACACCGTAGGTT
>DBHE01000167.1:33812-37351 GCA_002296055.1 Pseudomonadaceae bacterium UBA836 | reverse complement strand
CGCAAGCTGGCCGAAGAAAACGGTCTGGCTGCCAGCGATATTTCTGGTACCGGCAAGGGCGGTCGCGTTACTAAGGAAGACGTGCTGAACGCTATCGAAGCGAAGAAGAACGCGCCTGCTGCGCCGGCTGCCAAGCCTGCGGCCGCGGCTCCGGCTGCCGCTGTTGCGCTGGGCGAGGGTGATCGCGTTGAGAAGCGCGTACCCATGACCCGTCTGCGCGCGCGCATCGCCGAGCGCCTGGTTGATGCCCAGTCCAGCATGGCCATGTTGACTACCTTCAACGAGGTCAACATGAAGCCGGTCATGGACCTGCGCAAGAAGTACAAGGACCTGTTCGAGAAGAAGCACAATGGCGTGCGCCTGGGCTTCATGTCCTTCTTCGTCAAGGCGGCGACCGAAGCGCTCAAGCGCTACCCGGCAGTCAACGCCTCGATTGACGGCAACGACATCGTCTACCACGGTTATCAGGACATCGGTGTTGCGGTATCCAGTGATCGCGGCCTGGTTGTGCCGATTCTGCGCAACACCGAGCACATGGGGCTGGCTGATATCGAAGGCACCATTGCTGATTACGGCCGCAAGGCGCGTGACGGCAAGCTGACCATGGAAGAAATGACCGGCGGCACCTTCACCATCTCCAACGGTGGGGTGTTTGGCTCGCTGGTATCTACGCCGATCGTCAACCCGCCGCAGGCCGCTATCCTGGGTATGCACAAGATCCAGGAGCGTCCGATGGCGGTAGACGGTCAGGTTGTCATCCTGCCGATGATGTACCTGGCGCTGTCCTACGATCACCGCCTGATCGACGGCAAGGAAGCGGTCAGCTTCCTGGTTGCCATCAAGGATTTGCTGGAAGACCCGGCGCGTCTGCTGCTGGACGTTTGATAGAACCAACGGGTTTTCGGCGGTACCTCAAGAATCGCCCGGCAGCCGCAGGCGCCGGGCGAACGTCTGAATACTGCTGCCAACAGAGGATTTGCTCATGAGTCAGAAATACGATGTGGTAGTTATCGGTGCGGGCCCCGGCGGTTATGTTGCCGCCATCCGTGCCGCGCAACTGGGCCTGAAAACTGCCTGTATCGAGAAGTACGTCGGTAAAGATGGCAAGCAGGCACTGGGTGGCACTTGCTTGAACGTCGGTTGTATCCCGTCCAAGGCACTGCTGGACAGCAGCTGGAAGTATCACGAGGCCAAAGAAGGCTTCAAGGTCCATGGTATCGACGTCAAAGGCGTCAATATGGACGTACCGGCGATGGTTGAGCGCAAAGACAAGATCGTCAAGCAGCTGACCGGCGGCGTTGCTGCGCTGTTCAAGGCCAACGGTGTTACCAGCATTGAAGGTCACGGCAAGCTGCTGGCCGGCAAAAAGGTTGAAGTTACTGCGCCAGACGGCAACGTAACCGTAATCGATGCCGAGAACGTCATCCTGGCTTCCGGCTCTGTGCCGATCAACATCCCGCCGGCGCCGCTGACCGATGACATCATCGTTGATTCCACCGGCGCGCTGGAGTTCAGCACTGTACCCAAGAAGCTTGGCGTAATTGGCGCTGGCGTTATCGGCCTGGAACTGGGTTCGGTATGGCGCCGCCTGGGCGCTGAAGTGGTTGTCTTCGAAGCCCTGGACAGCTTCCTCAGCTTGGCTGACGAGCAGGTCGCCAAAGAAGCCATGAAGACCTTCACCAAGCAGGGTCTGCAGGTTCGCCTTGGCGCTCGCGTCACCGGCACCGAGATCAAGCGCAAGCAGGTCACTGTGTCCTTCACCGACGCCGAAGGCGAACAGCAACTGACCTTCGACAAGCTGATTGTTGCCGTTGGCCGTCGCCCGTACACCGAGAACCTGCTGGCCTCCGACTGCGGCGTTGATCTGGACGAGCGCGGCATGGTCTACGTTGACGACTATTGCGCTACCAGCGTGCCGGGCGTCTATGCTGTAGGTGACATGGTTCGCGGTCCGATGCTGGCCCACAAATCCTCGGAAGAGGGCGTGATGGTTGCCGAACGCATCGCTGGCCATAAAGCGGCGATGAACTACGACCTGATTCCGTCGGTTATCTACACCCACCCGGAAATCGCGTGGGTTGGCAAGAACGAGAAGCAGCTCAAGGCTGAAGGTGTCGAGTTCAACGTGGGTGTGTTCCCGTTTGCGGCCAGCGGCCGTGCCATGGCGGCAAACGACACCGGCGGTTTCGTCAAGATGATTGCCGATGCCAAGACCGACCGCGTTCTGGGTGTGCATGTGATTGGCCCGAGCGCAGCCGAACTGGTGCAGCAGGGCGCCATTGCCATGGAATTCGGTACCAGTGCCGAAGACCTGGGCATGATGGTCTTCTCGCACCCGACGCTGTCCGAGGCAATGCATGAAGCTGCGCTGGCCGTAAATGGTCACGCAATTCATGTCGCCAACCGCAAGAAGCGTTAACATAGCGTCCCATTGACCCGGCGGTCATCGTTTTGACTGTCGGGTCTGCTGTGCAAAGAACAACTTTGACCGAGTGATCGGTCAGGCCACAACGAGGTGGCCAGCCAACTGGCCGACGGCCGTTGCCCCGAAACCATGGCACCTGCAGGGTGGTTACAAAATGTAACCCTGCTGTGGCGTGCAGTGTTTACCATGTTCGGGCTGACAGGCTTGCGGCAGGCGGCAATGGTGGCGGGCACTCGTAGAGTGGCGGCTAGAAAGTAATTCCTACACGATCAAAACGGTAGAAACGCATGAATCTTCACGAATATCAGGGGAAGCAGCTGTTCGCTGAATACGGCCTTCCTGTCTCCAAGGGTTTTGCTGTAGACACTCCGGAAGAAGCGGCCGAGGCCTGTGAAAAGATTGGCGGCGACATGTGGGTCGTCAAGGCTCAGGTTCACGCTGGTGGCCGTGGTAAGGCCGGTGGCGTCAAACTGGTCAAGAGCAAGGAAGATGCAAAAGCCTTCGCCGAGCAGTGGCTGGGTCAGCGTCTGGTGACTTACCAGACTGACGCCAATGGCCAGCCGGTCAGCAAGATCCTGGTTGAATCCTGCACCGACATCGCTCAAGAACTGTATCTGGGCGCTGTAGTTGATCGTTCTACTCGCCGTATCGTGTTCATGGCCTCCACCGAAGGTGGTGTTGAGATCGAGAAGGTTGCTGAAGAGACTCCCGAAAAGATCCTCAAAGCCACTATCGACCCGCTGGTTGGCCCGCAGCCGTACCAAGGCCGTGACCTGGCTTTCCAACTGGGCCTGAAAGGTGACCAGATCAAGCAGTTCACCAACATCTTCGTAGGCCTGGGCAAACTGTTTGCCGACTACGATCTGGCGCTGCTGGAAATCAACCCGCTGGTCATCAAAGAAGACGGCAACCTGCACTGCCTGGATGCCAAGATCAACATCGACGGCAACGCCATGTACCGTCAGCCCAAGCTGCGCGCGATGCACGATCCGTCTCAGGACGATCCGCGTGAAGCCCACGCTGCCAAGTTCGAACTGAACTACGTTGCTCTGGAAGGCAACATCGGCTGCATGGTCAACGGTGCCGGTCTGGCCATGGGTACCATGGACATCGT
>DBHE01000167.1:0-33443 GCA_002296055.1 Pseudomonadaceae bacterium UBA836 | reverse complement strand
ACCAAAGAGCGCGTTACCGAAGCGTTCAAGATCATTCTGTCCGACTCCAACGTACAAGCCGTTCTGGTTAACATCTTCGGCGGTATCGTACGCTGCGACATGATTGCTGAAGGCATCATCGGCGCCGTTAAAGAAGTTGGCGTTAAAGTACCGGTTGTTGTCCGTCTGGAAGGCAACAACGCCGATCTCGGCGCCAAGGTACTGGCCGAGAGTGGCCTGAACATCATCGCTGCAACCAGTCTGACCGACGCTGCCCAGCAAGTCGTCAAGGCCGCGGAGGGTAAATAATGAGCATCCTGATCAACAAAGAAACCAAGGTAATCTGTCAGGGCTTCACTGGCTCGCAGGGCACTTTCCACTCCGAGCAAGCGATTGCCTACGGCACCAAAATGGTTGGTGGCGTTACTCCGGGCAAAGGTGGCACTACTCACCTGGGCCTGCCGGTTTTCAACACCGTTGCTGAAGCGGTTGAAGCCACTGGCGCCGAAGCCAGCGTTATCTACGTTCCGGCTCCGTTCTGTAAGGATTCCATCCTGGAAGCAGCCAACGGCGGCATCAAGCTGATCGTCTGCATCACCGAAGGTATCCCGACTCTCGACATGCTGGATGCCAAGGTCAAGTGTGACGAGCTGGGCGTGCGCCTGATCGGCCCGAACTGCCCGGGCGTGATCACTCCCGGTGAGTGCAAGATCGGCATCATGCCCGGTCACATTCATCTGCCGGGCAAAGTCGGTATCGTTTCCCGTTCCGGCACCCTGACCTACGAAGCGGTCAAGCAGACCACTGACGCTGGTTTCGGTCAGTCCACTTGCGTTGGTATCGGTGGTGACCCGATCCCGGGCTCCAACTTCATCGACATCCTGAAAATGTTCCAAGAAGACCCCAAGACCGAAGCGATCGTTATGATCGGTGAGATTGGCGGTAGCGCTGAAGAGGAAGCGGCAGCCTTTATCAAGGCCAACGTTACCAAGCCGGTTGTCTCCTACATCGCTGGTGTTACTGCTCCTGCAGGCAAGCGTATGGGCCACGCTGGTGCGATCATCTCCGGTGGTAAGGGTACTGCAGACGAGAAGTTTGCTGCCCTGGAAGATGCAGGCGTTAAAACTGTTCGCTCGCTGGCCGAAATCGGCGCTGCGCTGGCAGAACTGACTGGTTGGGAAATGAAGTAAGCTTCATCTAACCAGTGTGCTGACAAAACCCCGCCTTGGCGGGGTTTTGTTTTTTAGGGGAACGTAATTGAAAAGCTTTGACCGTATCAGCAGTCTGCACATGATGGTGGGGGCGCTGCAGGCGATCCTCGCCTACGGCCTGTTTCAATCGGCGGAGCTGGAGGTCTGGCCTGCAACCCATGCAGCGGCCTACATCCCGTTATTCATGCTGATGGTCGCTCTACCATTGGCATTCTACTGTGCGAGTGAGGCGCCGGCAGTACGGCGCTGGTTGCTCAGCCTGGGGTTAGGGCTACTGGCGACATTGATAGGCGTACATCAAGGGCTTACCGCCGGGGTGTCGCTCTGGCAGGCGGAGGGTTATCAGGGAGGCTGGTCACCTGCTCGTAGCAGTGGCTATCTGCAGCCGGCGGTGGTGTTTGCTATTGCAGTGTTTCTGGTTGCACCCGCGCTCGCCATACTGCGTGGCCGCCCACAGAGGCCGGATTACCAACGCTGGATTGATGCTTTGCATCATAACGGCCTGGTTCTGCTGCAAGCTGCATTGGTGCTGGGCTTGTTCTGGGGCCTGCTGTACAGCGCTGCCGGGCTGTTCGAGTTGGTGGGGCTGGCGTTTCTGGAGGACCTGATAGACCAGAGCTGGTTCAGTATTCCACTTACCACCCTGGTGTTCTCCCATGCGGTCTCTGTCGCCGTGCGGACCCGCAGCGTGGCCGACTTCCTGTCTGCCCGTGCGCGCCTGCTATGTGGCTGGCTATATCCGCTGGCGGCTTTGATGGCCATTGGATTCGTGTTGAGCTGGGGCGTGCAGGGGCTGGCGGGCTTGTTTGACAGCGGCCATGCGGCGCACCTGCTGTTCTGGTTTGTGACCTTGAACTTGTTACTGATCAATTTGGCATCACGCGGTGGGGCGGAGCAGGGCGCGCAAGCCGCCTGGCTGCGCTGGCTAATGATTGCGGGCAAGTTGGCTCTGCTGCCAATGATGCTGGTGGCAGGCTATGCCTTGTGGCTGCGCCTGGCGCAGTACGGGCTTACCCCTGAACGCATCTGGGCCATGCTGGTCTGTCTGGTGCTGCTGGTCATGGCGTTGGGTGCGGCCTTGGATGCACTGAACTGCTTGCGCGGTGCTGTGGCCAACCGCTTGCTGCCAGCAAGCAATATGGGGGCAGCTCTGGTGGCGGTACTAGGTATCTCGTTATTGCTCGGTGGACCGCTGGATCCGCGGCGACTCAGTGTCGACAGTCAGCTAACACGACTGGAAACCCAGCGTATCAGCGAAGCTGATTTCATTAACTTTCTGCGTTACCAGGGCGATGGCTACGGCCTGGATGTGCTGACCGAGCTGGCACGCGCACCCGCATCCAGTGACGACCACACGCAGTTACTCGCAATGCTCGCCAGAAGTGCCTTGGCGGGTGGGCGGCCGGCAACCGCGACGTTGGCAGAACAGGTGCAGGCGTTGCCGCTGTTTCCTGCCGGAGCGGCGTTGCCGCCTGGGCTCGTGCAGGCCTTTGGCCGCGAGTCGGCGCTGCTGTCTTGTAACAACAGCAACCTGGATGCCCCCGGCGCCTGTTTGATCTGGGCGTTGGACGCCTTCGCTGGCGGGCAGACAGGTTATGTGCTTCTTCGTCGTGACGGCGACCACAGCATGCCGTTCGGGCGTATTTGGCTACCGGAGGAGCAAGGGCAGTGGGTCGTCTTTGGCGACCTGGGAAGCCCGCAGGATGAGCAGGGGTGCCCTTTGGAGCACCGCCCGGCAGCTTTGTTCGATGCGATAGTGCATAACAAGGTAGAATTCGCCGCCAAGCCGCAGCCTGATCTGATGATCGACGGGGTGCGCATCTCAACCAACCTCTGGCGCACTGCCGACTGCCCATGAGCCGGGCCGGCAAGTGCGTTGCGCGACAGGGACGTCCGAGCTTTAGCGGACTACAACAGCAGCGTTATGACAAAACAACTGACACCCATCGATATTCTTGCCCTTGGCTTTATGACCTTTGCGCTGTTTCTTGGCGCGGGCAACGTGATTTTTCCACCTGGTGCCGGGCTGGCAGCCGGGGAGCATATTTGGCCCACAGCCTTCGGCTTTCTGATTACCGCAGTCGGTCTGCCGCTGTTGACGTTGATCGCCTTGGCACGCGTTGGCGGCGGGCTTGCACAGCTGACTTCGCCGCTAGGGCGCGCAGCGGGCGTCACGCTCAGCGTACTGGTCTATCTGGCCATCGGCCCACTCTTTGCCACGCCGCGCACGGCTGTGGTGTCCTATGAGATTGGTGTACTGGCGTTTGCCAACGATAGCTGGCAAACCCTGTTGGGCTACTCGCTGATCTACTTTGCGGCGGTTATCTTCCTGGCGCTGAAACCCGGCCAGTTGGTAGACCGGGTTGGTAAGTACATCACGCCCGTATTGCTGTCAGGCTTGGTGCTTCTGGGCTTGGCCGCGCTGTTTTTCCCTGCTGGCGACATGCAGGCCGCCAGCGAGCAGTACCGTGATGCGCCAATGATCCAGGGTTTTCTGCAGGGCTACCTGACCATGGATACCTTGGGTGCGCTGGTGTTCGGCATTGTTATCACCACCGCCATTCGAGACCGGCAGGTGGACTCAGCGCCGTTGATTACTCGCTACACGATCTTGGCCGCCATCATCGCCGCTGTTGGCTTGTCGTTGGTGTACCTGGCGCTGTTTTATTTGGGGTCTACGAGTGGCTCGCTGGTCGAATCGGGCGTCAATGGGGGACAGATTCTGGCCGCCTATGTACAGCATCGCTTCGGCACTGCCGGCAGCGCCTTGCTGGCTCTGGTGATCATTCTGGCCTGTATGACCACGGCGGTGGGTTTGTTGACCGCCTGCGGCGAGTACTTCAGCAAGCTGCTGCCGCTTAGCTACTCGGCCGTGGTCTGGACGTTTGGTCTGTTCAGTATGCTGGTGGCAAACCAGGGTCTGGACAGTCTGATCAGTGTGTCCATCCCGGTGCTGGTGGGCCTGTATCCGCTGGCGATCGTGCTGGTCTGCGTCAGTCTGCTGGGCGCCGGTTGGGCGCGGCCACAGAATATGCTGCGCCCGGTCATGCTGGTCACGCTGATCTTTGGCGTCATTGACGGGCTGAAGGCGGCAGAGCTGATCAGCAGCGCAGGCGCCTGGCTGGATACGCTGCCGTTGGCGGATCAGAGTCTGGGCTGGCTGCTGCCGGTCGTGGTGACCTTGCTGCTGGCTATACTGGTGGAGTATCTGCGCCACGGTAGCCTGCGGCGCTAGAGCGGGGTGCAGTATCGCCCCTTGAATTAAACCCACTCATAGTTGGGAGCGTGAATGCTGTCGATCCCGGATGCAGGAAGTGTTTGGATCAACGTACTGGCCATTAGTTGGCTGATGCTGTGCTGGATGGGCTACACCTATTATGCGTTGCGCAAGGGGCGAGACACGGCCTGCCTGGCCAGCGTACTGCATCTGTATCGACGCGACTGGATGAACCGCCTGCTGATGCGTGAGCAGCGCATGGCCGATGCCAGTGTCATTGGTAACCTGGAGCGCAATACCTCGTTCTTTGCTTCCAGCACCTTGCTTATTTTGGCGGGTCTGATCACGGTAATGGGGGCTACTGACAAGGCAGAACTGCTGCTGCGTGAGTTGCCCTTTGTCGCCAAAGTCAGTCGGGAAATCTTCGAACTCAAACTGTTGGTGCTGATGGCGATCTTTGTATACGCCTTCTTCACCTTTTCCTGGGGGATGCGCCAATACAACTTTGCCTCGGTGTTGCTGGGGTCAGCGCCTCTGCTGGGCGAAAAGAATGTCACCGAAGCAGAGCGTAATGCCTACGCCGAGCGTATGGCTCGGGTGCTGTCGATGGCAGGCAACGAGTTCAACCTTGGGCTACGGGCATACTATTTTGCCCTCGGTACCCTGACCTGGTTCATCAACCCGTTGTTGTTTATCCTGACCAGCGCTGGCGTTGTGTTCGTGCTGTACCGTCGTGAATTCCATTCGGACGTGTTGCATATCATGATGTTCAGCCCTGCGCCGATACCGCCACCGCAAATGGAGAAGCTGGAATGAGTGTGCCCCTGTGGAGTTTGTTTATCGCTGCCTTGATGCTGGTGTTGACCAAAGCGCCCGTAGCCGTGGCCCAGTCGCGCTCCGGTAGCGGCTATGACAATGCACATCCGCGGGCTCAGCAGGCCGGGTTGACCGGCTGGGGTGCGCGCGCGCTGGCCTCGCATCACAATATGATTGAGGCGTTTCCGGTATTTGCCGCGGGTGTGCTGGTCGTGCTGGCGACGGGTACCTTGGGAGCGGCAGCTAATGTGCTGTGCCTGGTGTTTCTGCTGAGCCGGGTGGTTTACACCGCGTTGTATCTGCTCAACCTGTCTACCCTGCGCAGCCTGGTCTGGGGCGCGGGCTTTGTTGCCAGCCTCGGGTTGATGCTGCTGCCGTTATTGCGTTGATCCATGCGGTAACAAAAAAGGGGCATGCCGTGTGGCATGCCCCTTTTGGTGACTCGCGGATCGTTACTCTTCCATGGCGCGCTCCATGGATTCCTTGGACTCAACGGCTGCGTCCTTAACCGCTTCGCCTTTCTCTTCGACGTACTCGACTGAGCTATCGTAGGCCTCGGTAGCGCCTTCCTTGGTGGCGTCGTAGGCTTCTTCTATATTTTCCGCAGTGGCGTCGTAGGCGTCTTGCACGCTGTCACCAGCGGCATCAACCTTCTCTTGCAGTACTTCGCCTGCGGTTTGCTCATTGCCTGTCACTTCACGGGCTTTTTGCTCGGTAGCGTCGGCAACGTCCTTGGCGGCGTCCTGCATGCTGTCCATGGCGTCAGACATGGACTCGCGGGCGTCTTCCATCTTGTCTTCCGGGCTCTCCTGACAGCCAGCCAGCAGACCTACGCCAGCCATCAACACTACCGCTGCAGCTAGTTTTTTCATGGTGCTCTCCTTGACGATCCTAGTCGGCGATCACTCGCCTTATTGTGCTTCTTCTGCTTTTTGCTCGATAGCTTCGCCGGTGCTTTCTACCGCATCGCCAACGTTGTCGACAGCATCAGACATCGACTCTTTGGCGCTTTCCATTTTGTCTTCCGGCTCCTGTTGGCAACCGGCAGCGGCCAGCAGGCCAGTGGACAGCAGCAGAGCGGCGGCGATAGTCAGTTTACGGTTCATATGCAATCTCCTTGCAAGCGGTTTATTCAGTGAGTTAGTGATGTAAGCCGCCGGCAAAGTTCCATAAGGCGCTGACTTCTGGAGTCTAGTTCACGTTCTGGGTACTATGCTCAGCCTTATCGGTAACACCCCTGGAAACCCTCGACCCATGACCGAAATTGAACAGCGTGCACGTAACTTTCTGTCTGCGCTGCGGCATTGCCAGCATCTGCAGTTGAGCGTGGAGCAGGCTGACGAGCAGGGACTTGTCATCAAACTGCCGTACAGCGATAAAATTGTCGGCAACCCGGTGACCGGTGTGATTCACGGTGGCGCCATTACCACGTTGATGGATACCTGCTGCGGTATATCTACCGTGTGTTACCTGCCCGAATTCGAGATTTGCCCAACGCTGGATCTGCGCATCGATTACATGCATCCGGCCCAGCCCGGCAAGGCGATCTTCGGCTTTGCTGAATGCTACCGGGTCACGCCTACCGTCATTTTTACTCGCGGGATCGCCTATCAGGATGACCGTGATCAACCGATAGCCCACGTGGTTGGCACTTTTATGCGCATGGGCAAGGCGGTCGATCAGGCAGACCTGGGGCGCCAAATTGATCAGGGGGATGCATGAGTCTCACCGAGCAGCAGGTGCAGGCGATTATCAGCCGCTCCCACGAAACCGGCGACTACAGCAGTCTGGTTGCCGCCATTCCCTACGCCAACATGATAGGTATGCAGGTGACCCGTCTTGGCAGCGAGGCGTTTTTCAGTCTGCCAAGTGCCCAGGACAACATCGGCAACCCGGTACTTCCGGCTCTGCATGGCGGTGTTATCGCAGGGTTTATGGAGCAGTCGGCAATGCTGCATCTGATGATGTTTATGAACAGTGAAGTATTCCCGAAAATCATCGATTTCTCTGTGGATTACCTGCGCGCCGGACTGTACCGTGATACCTATGCCAGTTGTCAGGTTTGGCGGCAAGGGCGACGTGTTGGCAACGTGGCCATCACCGCCTGGCAAACCCGTTCCAGCGAGCCTATTGCCACCGCACGGGCCCATTTCAAGCTGGACTGAACGCACGTGTGACAGGAGTGTAGTCGGCGATGGAAGCCTTGTTTATTGTCGCTGGTCTGGTCGGATTTCTGGTCGCCTGGCTTTGGCTGGTTGCAAGTAGTTTGCGCATGGGGAGCAGGGCGGTTCTGCTGGCCGTTCTGCTGCCGCTGGTCACACCGTTTTTGCGTGAAACCGACTTCCCGCGACTGCCACGCTTACTGATTTTGCTCTCGTTGCTCTGTCTGGGCGGCGGTCTGTTTCTACTGCAGCAACAACAGCCCGAGCGTTTTCAGCGTTTGCTTAGTGGCCAGTGGCAGGACGCTGCGCCGCAGGGTGAACTGCAGGGCACGCTGATGGGCCAGCCCTTTGCGCCCGATCGGGTTTACTGGCGCGGTGACCAGCTGGTGTTTGCCGAGACCGTGGGCGAGCGCACGCGTCGATCGTTGGTGGTCCGTTTTGATCGCGCTCAGACGCTACTGCAGGGTACTGCAATCGATTTGATTCCAGGTGATGACGGCCCCTGGCCGGAAATGGTCATCCAATGGTACACCGGTGCCTTGTCAGCGCCGGGGCTGCGCCGCATCGCCGCCGGCTATAGCCTTAGCCTGTCTCTTAGCCCTCAGGGTAATGGCAGCGCGGATATGGTGGTGCATCTGCATTTGCCTGCCGAGCATCGCACCTGGCTGGGTGGCCGTGTCCGCCTGAACGAGCGCCCAGCCTGGCTGGGCCGCACACGGCAGAGCAACCAGATCCCGCCACCTGCGCCGGAGCCACTCCCAGTACCCGTCACGCCGCAGGGTTGGCAGGAGGTGAGCCTGCTTGCCGTGCTGGATGAGCCGGAGCACTTCGTTGGCCAACGCCTGCGCCTGGTTACCATCGCTGGGCGCGAGTATGAAGGTGTGCTCAAGGCAGTAACCACTGAACGACGTTTGGTGCTGAGCCTGCCGCAAGGCGCTAACCAGGTCGACTTTCAGTTTCAGCCTCTGGACATTGCGCTGATCGAAACCCAGCCCCGGCGTTAAGGTCCTTGGCGATATTGCGCAGTCAATTCTGTGCAGGGCCTTGAAAACACGTCGATTGTCCCCATTTCTGCTGCATTGCCAGCTTCTGCTGGTGTGTCCTGAACAGCATCAAATGGAGACGCTTCGTTATGACCGTGGACGCTCATAAGGAAACCCTGGGATTCCAGACCGAGGTAAAGCAGCTGCTGCACCTCATGATTCACTCGATGTACTCGAACAAGGAAATCTTCCTCCGAGAGCTTATTTCCAACGCCTCGGATGCTTCCGACAAGTTGCGCTTTGAAGCCATCGCCCAGCCGCAGCTGCTGGAAGACCAGCCCGAGCTGCGTATCCGCGTCAGCGCCGACAGCAAGGCCAACACCCTGACCATCGAGGACAACGGTATCGGCATGTCCCGCCAGGAGGTCATTGACCACCTGGGCACCATCGCCAAATCAGGTACCGCGGCTTTCATGCAGCAACTGACCGGGGATCAGAAAAAGGATTCTCAACTGATCGGCCAGTTTGGTGTGGGCTTTTACAGCGCCTTTATCGTCGCTGACCGCGTTGAGGTGTTCACCCGTCGCGCGGGCCTTGCTGCCGCCGAGGGTGTGCACTGGGAGTCGGCCGGTGAGGGTGACTTCACTATCGCCACCGTCGACAAGCCTGAGCGCGGGACTCGTATCGTGCTGCACCTGAAGGCCGCAGAGAGCGAGTTTGCCGATACTTTCCGTCTGCGCAACGTCATTACCAAGTACTCCGATCACATTTCCCTGCCCATCGAGCTGCCCATCGAGCTGCCCAAGCAGGCGGCTGGCGAGGAGCAGGAGGCCGCTGCCGAGACCGAGTGGGAGAGCGTCAACCGGGCCAGCGCGCTTTGGACCCGACCGCGTACCGAGGTCAAGGACGAGGAATACAAGGAGTTCTACAAGCACGTTGCCCACGACTTTGAAGACCCGCTGAGCTGGAGCCACAACAAGGTCGAAGGCAAGCTGGAGTACACCAGCCTGCTATATGTGCCGGGTCGCGCGCCGTTTGACCTGTACCAGCGCGAAGCGCCGCGTGGGCTCAAGCTGTATGTGCAACGCGTGTTCATCATGGACGACGCGGAGCAGTTCCTGCCGCTGTATCTGCGCTTTATCAAGGGCGTGGTGGACTCCAACGATCTGTCGTTGAACGTTTCCCGTGAAATCCTGCAGAAGGACCCGGCGATCGACAGCATGAAGTCCGCGTTGACCAAACGCGTGCTGGACATGCTGGAGAAAATGGCGAAGAAAGAGCCCGAGCAGTACGCGACTTTCTGGAAGGCTTTTGGCAGCGTCATGAAAGAAGGCCCGGCCGAGGATTATTCAAACCGCGAGAAGATTGCCGGCCTGTTGCGTTTTGCGTCCACCGCGCAGAACGATGACAGCGAAGTGGTCAGCCTGGACGCCTATCTGGAACGCATGGTCGAAGGTCAGGACAAGATTTACTACCTTACCGGCGAGCGATACGCGCAGGTCAAGAACAGCCCGCACCTGGAAATCTTCCGCAAGAAGGGTATCGAAGTGCTGCTGCTGACCGACCGTATCGACGAATGGCTGATGAGCCACCTGACCGAGTACCAGGGCAAGCAGTTTATCGATATCGCTCGTGGCGATCTGGATCTGGGCAAGCTCGAAGGCGACGAGGACAAGCAGGAGCAGGAAAAGGCCGCTGAAGCCAAGGCCGACCTGGTCAAGCGCATCCAGGAAGCACTCAAGGAGCAACTGCAGGAAGTGCGCGTGTCGCACCGTCTGACTGACTCCCCGGCGGTACTGGTGATCAACGAGGACGACATGGGCCTGCAGATGCGCCGTATCCTCGAGGCCAGCGGCCAGAAGGCACCGGAAAGCAAGCCGATCCTGGAGATCAACCCGGCCCACCCGCTGCTGGACAAGCTCGACAGTGAGCAGGATGAAGATCGCTTTGCCGACCTGAGTCACATCCTGTTTGACCAGGCAGCCCTTGCTGCCGGTGAGGCGCTGCAGGATCCCGGTGCCTACGTGCGCCGCCTTAATGCGCTGCTGGTTGAACTGAGCCGCTAAGCTGCCAGTCTGCTTTGAAGCGTGAGCAAAAATGCCTGCCTTGTGCAGGCATTTTTGTTTCTGCCGCTATGCTGGAGAGACATTTTATGGAGGAAGCAACGATGAAGCGCATATTGGGGGGAGTGTTGATGAGTACGCTGGCGGGCCTGGCACAGGCTGATATTAAGGTAGAGCAGGTCGACTACGAGATTGATGGCAAACCCTTTGAGGGGCGTCTGGTGTACGACGCCAGCGTGCAAGCGCCGCGGCCCGGTGTGCTGATGGTGCCGAACTGGATGGGTGTAACGGACGCTGCAGTGGAAAAGGCCAGCAAGGTGGCGGGCACCGATTATGTGGTGTTTGTGGCCGACATGTACGGCCGTGACATTCGCCCGGCCAACGCGGAGGAGGCCGGTGCCGCTGCCAGCACGGTGCGCGATGATCGGGCGCTGATGCGCACGCGGGTGAATGCCGGGCTGGAGCTGCTGGCCAGCCAGACCCAGGCGCCGGTTGCCAGCGACCAGTTGGTTGCCATCGGTTTCTGTTTTGGCGGCGGCTCGGTGCTGGAGCTGGCGCGCTCGGGTACCGAGCTCAAGGGTGTGGTGTCTTTCCACGGTAATCTGGACACCCCCAACCCTGCCGATGCTGCCAATATCAAGGCGCCGATCCTGGTGCTGCACGGAGCAGACGACCCCTTTGTGCCAGACCAACAGGTTGCTGACTTTCAGGCCGAGATGCGCGACGCAGGCGTGGACTGGCAACTGATCAGCTACGGTGGAGCGGTGCATTCCTTCTCTGATCCCTACGCCAACATGGCTGGCAAAGCCGAATATCACCCGGTCGTGGCCAAGCGCAGCTTTGCCGCCATGCATCAGTTCTTTGGCGAGGTGCTCGGCGAGGCAGAATAACAGCAGGCTCTAGCGCGTCATCGACAACGCTGATGTTGGCGCGCTAGAGAGGCCGGCTGGGCATAATGCGGTGAAACTCTCCGCGCGAGAGAACATAACAACAAAACAAGATGGAGACGGGTATGTCGCAACCTGAACAACCGGGCTGGCGTTGGGGGCCCTTTACCTTTCGTTTGCCGTTCTACCATTCAAAACTCTGCTGGCCCGAGCTGGTTCAGGGGCTGCTGATCGCCGCCGCCACCGGCCTGTCGCTGGTGCCGCTGATGACCAGCTTCTTTGGCCTGAGTTTTGAAGAGGCGGTAGCCGTCTCCATGATCCATTCGGCGCTGATTGCCTCGGCCATCATTGTGTTCGGCGAACCCTACGCCCCCGGCTGGATTACCCCCGCGTTGCCATTGGTACTCGCCTTTGTGCTGGGCGGGTATGAGACACCCGATGAGCGCTTTCAGGCAATGGCGGCGATTTCGCTGGACTTTGCCTTGTTACTGTTTTTGCTAGGCATCACCGGCTTGGGCAAGCGCTTTATCCTCTGGCTACCTGACACGCTAAAGGCGGGCATCATTCTTGGCGCGGCGATTGCGGCGCTAAAACGTGTATTTGTTGACGATGCTGAGCGCTTTTTGCTGCAGCAGCCGATCAGCACCACCATCGCCTGCGCCGTGTGCCTGATCTTCGCCTTCAGCATTCCCATGGCCAAGCTGAAGGAAAAATACCGCTTCTTCGCCTTGCTCGGCGCCTTGGGCCTGCTGCCCGGTTTTGTGCTGGCCGGCATTATCGGCCCGATGGTTGGTGAGGTGAGCTACGACATTCAGTGGGGCATTCTGATCCCGCCGTTGGATGATGCCTGGGCCAAGGTCTCACCCTTTGCCATTGGCTGGCCAAGCATGGAAATGTTTATCCAGGGCATGCCATTGGCGCTGATTACCTACGTGATTCTGTTTGGCGATCTGGTCACTGGTAACGAGGTTATCCGCGAAGGACTGGAGACCCGCCAGGACGAACACATCGACATTAATCCGACCCGCTCGCACATCTCTTTGGCCATCCGTAACGCGTTGATGGGCATCAGTGCGCCGTTCTTCCCGACGCAGGGCGCGCTCTGGACTGGGGTGCACGTGATCATCATGCAGCGCTGGAAGCAGGGTAAACAGGCGATGGATAGCATTCATAGCGGCCTGGCGTCCTATTACCTGATGGGGCTGCCGATTCTGTTCTTCCTGTTGCCGCTGCTGACCGGCCTCAAGCCGCTGCTGGGTATTGCCCTGTCGCTGACTCTGGTGCTCACCGGGTTTGCCTGTGCCTATATCGCCATGGCCATTCCGAAAAACAACACCTCCCGCGGCGCAGTAGTACTCATTGGCGCCTCGCTGGCGTTTTTCGAGCCTTGGGTTGGCCTGTTGATTGGTATTTTGGCGACCGTTGTACTGGTGGGCTGGGACCGCAACGTCGACCCGATTCCGCAGGAAGACTGAGCAGATAGGAAGCCGGCCACACAGCCGGCTTCCTGCTTGTTTGGCCGCGATTCAGCTGCTGAATCTCCCTTGCCGCCGTTCTTCAAGGCGGCGAACAATGGCAGTCCATGCGAACAATGATAAGGAACAGCAATGAGCAGTGTAATGGAGCGGTGGCACAAGGTTGTTGAGGCGCAAGACCCAAGTGGTCTGGCGGACTTGCTGGCGGACGAGGTGGTGTTTCACTCGCCGGTGGTGCACACCCCGCAGGTGGGTAAGGCGATTACCACCCTGTACCTGTCGGCCGCGTTCAAGACGCTGAACGCACCAGGGCACTTCAGGTACCTGCGCGAGATAGTCGATGGCAACAACGCGGTGCTGGAGTTTCAAACCGAGATTGACGGCATCACCATCAACGGCATCGACATGATTCAGTGGAATGACGACGGCAAGATCGTCGATTTCAAGGTCATGGTACGCCCGCTGAAAGCGGTCAACGCCATTCACGCGGCCATGGGCCGCATGCTGGAAGCGATCAAGCCTGCCAAGGCCTGAGCTGCCCGCCAATCGCGCGCCTTCTGGCGCGCCTTATCCTGCCAACTGTGAGGTTTCGCTGTGTGACAGAGCCAGCGCGGCCGCATTTACCACCTCACCAATTACCAGCACCGCCGGGCTTTGTAGTTTGAAGGCGGCGGCGGCCGTGCAGAGTTGAGATAGCTGGCAGGCGTGTTGGCGTTGGGTTGGTGAGCTGGCGTTTTCAATCATGGCGACCGGCATGTTGGCTGGCATGCCGCCAGCCAGCAAGCCCTGCTGAATCTGCTGCAAGCGGGCGACGCCCATGTAGACCACCAGTGTGGTGCCGCCGGCGGCGAGGCCAGCCCAGTTGAGTTCGCTGTCGTCTTGGGTGTGGGCGGTGACCAAGGTCACGCCGCGGCTGATGCCGCGCAGCGTGAGCGGGATATCACACTGGGTAGCACCGGCCAGCCCGGCGGTAATGCCGTTGACGATCCCAGCTTCAACACCACGCTCACGCAACCATTGCACCTCTTCACCGGCGCGACCAAAGATGCAGGGGTCGCCGCCTTTCAGGCGCACCAGGCGTTTGCCCTGGCGGCCGTAGCGCAGCATCAGGCGATTGATAAAGGCTTGTGGAGTGGAGCGACAGCCGCCACGTTTGCCGACGCGGATTAGCCGTGCTTGCGGGCAGTGTTGCAGGATCTCGGGGTTGACCAGGTCGTCCACCATGACGATCTCGGCTTCCGCCAATAGGCGCGCGGCCTTGAGGGTGAGGAGTTCCGGGTCGCCGGGGCCAGCGCCAATCAGCCATACGTTTGGTGTGCTGTTCATCTGTTTCTCTTGCATCAGGCGGGGACTGCGGTCTTGGCCAGCAGCTGTTTTATTTCCGGAACGCAGGAGCCGCACTGGGTGCCGCAACCGAGTTCGCGTTTTAAGTCGTCCAGCTGCATGCCTTGCTCGATGCCGGCGCAGATGCGGCTTTGGCTGACGTTCATGCAGTTGCAAATGGTTTTGTCCGTGGCGGCGGCGCTGACACCCGGCGGGGTGGCGACCGGGGCCAGCAACCAACGGCGCAGGTCGGTAATGTCATCGGCGTCTTGCCAGAGTTTGCGCAGCCAGTCGCGGGCCAGGGTCTCGCCGCTGAGGCGCAGGGCAATGATGCGCTGGCCATCGAGTGCGATGCGTTTGCTGATCTGCCGCGCGCCGTCTTCCAGGCTCAGTGCCTGTGGGCTGTCGAGTCCGCAAGCCTGGTCCAGCTGACGCAGCAGGGCGGCGTCGGGCGCTTGGCTGGCAGCGCCGCGCAGCAGAACCGCAGGGCGGTCACGGCCAATCAGGCCAATGCTCAGGTAGTCAAATGACTCGGCCAGCTCGCGCAGGCGGGCAAAGCGCTGTTGCACATCACCCTCCACCAATACAAACAGCTGCCAGGGGAGTTCTGCGCGGACCACCTGCACGGCGGCCTGTTTGAGCTCGGGTTGCTTGGACAGCGGGTCGTGGTTGCTGAGGGTCAGGCGGTTGCTGCCCAGGCCCTTGAGAAAACGGTTGCCCCAGTGCATCGGCAAAAAGCTTTCGCCGGGGCGCAGCTGGCTGTCGGCTTGCACTGGCAAAATCAGGCTGCCGCGCCGGCTGCTGAGGGTCACGAGGTCGCCCTCGGTTAGCCCGCGTTGCTGCATGTCCTGCGGGTGCATGGCCAACTGGGCGCGTTCAACGTGACCGAACAGCTGGGCGGCGGTACCGGTACGGCTCATGCCGTGCCACTGGTCGCGCAGGCGGCCGGTGTTGAGCACCAGCGGATAGTCGCTGTCGGCGGGTTCACTGAGTGGGCGATGGGCTTCGGCAACAAAACGCGCGCGGCCGTCGGCGGTGGCAAAGCGGCCGTCGGCATACAGTCGTGCGGTGCCCTGGCGGCTGCCAGCCGGGAAGGGCCATTGCTGTGGGCCCAGCTCATCAATCAGTGCGTGGCTCAGCCCGCTGTAGTCGAGGTCGCGGCCGGCAGTCAGGCCCTTGTATTCGTCGAACAGCTCGGCTGGCCGGGTAAAGGCAAACTGGCTGGGCTGGCCGGGGCGCAGTTTTTGCTCCAGCCTGCGGGCGAAGTCGCAGACGATATCCCAGTCGCCACGGGCGCTGCCGGGCGCGGGAATGGCGGGGCGCACGTGACTGATGCGTCGCTCGGAATTGGTCACGCTACCTTCCTTTTCGCCCCAGCTGGCGGCGGGCAGCAGCAGGTCAGCATAGTGACAGGTTTCGGTGGTGTTGAAGGCTTCCTGCACGATGACGAAGGGGCACAGGCTGAGCGCCTGATGGATCAACTGTTGGTCCGGCATGGATTGGGCCGGGTTGGTACAGGCGATCCACAGGGCCTTGATACGACCATCGCGCACCGCCTCGAATAGCTCGATGGCGCTCAGACCGGGTTGCTCCGACAGGCCGGCGACGCCCCAATAGTCAGCGACCTCGCGGCGATGCTCGGCATTGGCGGCGTCACGGTGGCCCGGCAGCAGGTTGGACAGGCTGCCGGTTTCGCGGCCGCCCATGGCGTTGGGCTGGCCGGTCAGCGAGAAGGGGCCGGCGCCGACCTTGCCGATCTGACCGGTGGCCAGGTGCAGGTTGATCAGCGCGTTGTTCTTGGCGCTGCCGGCGCTGGACTGGTTGAGCCCCATGCACCAGAGCGAGAGAAAGCTGTCGGCGCTGCCGATCAGCTCAGCCGCCTGGCGCAGGTCCGCTTCATTAATATCGCACAGGGCGGCGACGCGGGCTGGCGGGTAGGCTGCCACCAGTGTCTGCAGCGCCTCGAAGCCGTCGGTATGGGCTTCGATAAAGGCGTGGTCTACCTGGCCATTTTCCAGCAGCAGATGTAACAGACCGTGAAACAGTGCGACGTCGCTGCCGGGGCGCAGCGGCAGATGCAGGTCGGCGACGTCGCAGGTGTCGGTGCGGCGTGGGTCGATGACGATGACCTTCTGCGCCGGATTGGCCTCGCGAGCAGCCTCCAGGCGGCGGAACAGGACCGGGTGGGCATAGGCCATGTTGCTGCCGGCAATCAGCAGGCAGTTGCTCTGTTCAATGTCTTCATACGAGCAGGGCGGCGCGTCGGCGCCCAGGCTGCGCTTGTAGCCGACTACTGCGCTGGACATGCACAGGCGCGAGTTGCTGTCGATGTTGTTGGTGCCGATCAGCGCGCGCGCCAACTTGTTGAAGCTGTAGTAATCCTCGGTCAGCAGCTGGCCGGAGATATAGAAGGCCACGCTGTCGGGGCCGTGCTCGGCGATGGTGCGGGCAAAGACCTCGGCGGCGTGGCCCAGTGCGCTGTCCCAGTCCGTCCGGCTACGCGCCATGCCTTTGCCCAGACGCAGTTCGGGGTGTAGCGCGCGGGCCGCCAGGTCGCCGGTCAGATGCAGGGTCGAGCCCTTGCTGCACAGGCGGCCGAGGTTGGCCGGGTGCGCCGGGTCGCCCTTGACGTTGTGCATGTGTTGGCCGTCGTGGTCGATCAGCACACCGCAGCCGACGCCGCAGTAGCAGCAGGTGGAGGCAGTTTGCTTCATGACGCCAGCCTCTGCTCAGGCTGCGGAGTCTGTGGCTGAGGCTCAAGTGCGCTAGTAGCGAGGGTTTGGCCGAACATCAGCAGGTCGCGCTGCGCGCCAATGCGCTGAGCACTGCGCACCAGGTCGAAGTACCAACTGCCGTCGCGGGTATCGCCGTACAGGCAGGCGCCAACCAGCACATCATCGCGAATCACGAGTTTGCGGTAACTGCCGCTCTGCGGGTCGCGTAGGGTGACGATGTCGCAGCTGTCGTCACCCATAAAGTCCCCGGCTGAGAACAGGTCAATGCCGGTTACCTTGAGTTTGGTCGAGGTGACTGAGCCCAGATAGCGGCCGTAGCCCAACATCGCCAGGTGGTTGGCGCAAACCTTGGCCTGCTCGAACAGCGGTGCTACCAGCCCATAGGCCACACCACGGTGTTGCGCGCATTCGCCGATGGCGTACACGCGCGGATCGAAGGTTTGCAGTGTGTCGTCGACCAGAATGCCGCGATCACAGGCTAACCCGGCGTCGGCCGCGATATCGGTGGCTGGGCGGATGCCGGCAGCCATAACCACCAGGTCGGCAGGAATCTGTTCGCCATGCTTGAAGGCGACAGCACAGACACGGCCTGTGCTATCGCCCAGTAGCCGCTCGGTATGGTGCTGAAGCGCAAAATGGATGCCTCGCGCCTCTAGCGCCTGCTGCAGCAGTTGGCCAGCGGTTTCATCCAGTTGGCGGTCCAGCAGCCATTTGCCAACGTGGACAACGGTGACCTCCATGCCGCGCTGACGCAGACCGTTGGCCGCTTCCAGGCCCAGTAGGCCACCACCGATCACCACCGCGTGGCGATGGGTCTGCGCGGTTTTCATCATCTGTTGGGTGTTGCTGATATCGCGGTAACCGATGACGCCGTGCAGGTCGTTCCCAGGCACGGGGAGGATAAAAGGGTTGGAGCCCGTGGCCAGCAGCAGGCGGTCGTACTCTGCCTCAGTGCCGTCTTCGGCAATAACCTTGCGCGCGGCACGATTGATACGCGTTACTCGCTTGCCCAGGTGCAAGGTGATGTTGTGCTCGCGGTACCAGTTAAGGTCGTTCAGTACGATGTCATTGAAGTCCTGCTCGCCGGCCAATACGGGCGACAGCATGATGCGGTTGTAGTTGGGGTGAGGTTCGGCGCCGAAGACCGTGATGTCGTACAGATCAGGCGCTAGCTGCAGCAGCTCTTCGAGGGTGCGAATGCCTGCCATACCATTGCCGATCAGCACCAGTTTCAGTTTTCGCATCGTGTGGCGCTCCCTGAGGGCGGAAAACAAAAAAGGCGTCCCCGCCGCGTGAGCAGCAGGGACGCCTTTGTCCGGAAAAACCATGTGAGACGGTGCTAATCGTTAAGCTGACCGCCTGTTGTTGCGGTGTTCAATGCAGGCGGCGTGCCAAAAGTATTTTTATATTTAAATCATATGGTTGAGTGCGTTTTATAAGAAAGGCTTAACGTATTTTTGCCCAATCATGTGGCGTCACGCACTGCGGTGGGGCATTTAGTGCGGGCTCGTTACTCAGGGCGCGAGCCATTGCACCAACAGCACCAAGTTGGCGGTCAGCGATGCGGCCGCCAGCCAGCGCCAGAATGCCAGCGGATTGCGCTCCAGCAGCGGTTGGCTGCGGACGAGCAGCGGGCGTTGTTCGCCTTGCTCCATTTCCAGCAGCCACTGCTCGGCCGTTTCTATACGCTGGGCCGGTTCTCTGGCGACAGCGCGCAATAGCAGATCGTCTAGCCAGGGTGGGATGTCCGGGCGGTAGCGGCTGGCTGGTGTAGGTTGATGGAAGCGCGGCCGTTGGAAGGCTTCGACTTCGCCGTAGGGGTAGTGTCCGGTCAGCAAATAATAGAGGGTAACGCCGCAGGCGTAGATGTCCTGCGCTGGGGTTGGCGTTGCACCGGCAAGCGTTTCTGGCGCCATGTAGCTGGGCGTGCCGGCCGCGCTGATGCTGTCGCCGGCGGATAAGCCGGGGCAGTAGCAGAGCCCAAAGTCCAGTAGCCGAAGGCGTTCATCATCGCCCAGCAGCAGGTTTTCCGGCTTGATGTCACAGTGGATCAAGTTGCGCTGGTGCAGTTTACCCACAGCGCGCAAGAGCTGGGTCGCCAGTGTTCTGCAGGCTGCAATGCTCATCAGCCCGTGTTGCCGCTTGCGTGCTTCGAGGGTCTGGCCCGGGTGCTCGCGCATCACGTAGTACAGGTGCCGGCGTTGTGGGAGCGGGTGCAGTTCCGGAGTGAAGTCGCCGGCTACGCGCTGCATGAACCACTCTTCCAGCACCAGCGCCTGGCGCGCGTGCTCATCGTCGTGCAGGGAGGCGGGTAGCGTCTTTAGCAGCCAGGTTTGCTGCAGTGGGTCGCGCACCCGGTAGATCATCGATTGGCGGGTCTCGCCTCTGAGGCTCACGACATCCCAGCCTTCAAAGGGCTGTCCGGCCTGCAGGCGCGGCGGCAGGGCTCGCTCATCAAGTGGCGCGAGTGCTTCACCCAGGGTGCTGTCTGGCAAGGCATCGACCCGTACCAGTAGGGCGCTGGCGTTATCCTGACTGCCGCGTTGCCAGGCCAGCTCCAGCAGGCGCTGACACTGTTGCTCGAAGGGATGCTTCTGCAGGCTGGCCTGAATGTCGGCGTCTGTAAGCACAGCCCAAACGCCATCGCTGACAATCAGGAACTGGTCTCCCAAGTGTAGGGCTCCATCGCTGTAATCCATCAGCAGGTGCTCATCCAGCCCCATGGCGCGCTTGAGCACATGATCCATACCTGGATGCTCCCACACGTGCTCGCTGGTCAGTTGCCGCAATTTGCCTTCGCGCAGAAGGTAGGCCCGACAATCACCGACGTGCGCCAGACAATAACGGCGACCGCGCAGGATCAGGGCCGTCAATGTGGTCAGCAGCGGCTGCCCGCCGCCGTTGGCGCGAAGCCAGCGGTTGTGCGCGGTCAGCAGCTTGTCCAGTGCCTGTGGGATGGCCCAGGTTTCCGGTGTGGAGTAGTAGTCCAGGGCCAGGGCCTGCACCGTGGCCTGGGCAGCCAATGCACCGTCTGCACATTGGCTGACACCGTCAGCAACTGCGAGGAGATGGCCCTTGCTGGTGGCTAGCTGAGGCACCGGGGTGACGACGCGCAGGGCGTCCTGATTTTCCTGCCGTGGGCCCTTATCGCTTGCCTCGCAGATGCTCAGTTGCAGCGTCATGCTGTCAGACTCGGGCTGCGGTCATACTGGACGCGCCCCAAGTGGTGCGCCAGCGGCGTTTGACGTTGTACAGACCAAACCAAGCCAGCAGACCCAGCGAGGCAAACAGCCAGAGCCCGAGCTGATAATCGCCAGAGTGCTGTTTGATGGCGCCCAGGCCTGCGGCCAGGATAAAGCCGCCCACGCCGCCCGCCATGCCGATGAGTCCGGTCATCACGCCGATCTCGCGGAAGAAACGTTGTGGCACCAGTTGGAAGACAGCGCCGTTACCGGTGCCCAGGCCAAGCATGGCGGCCACGAAGAAAGCCAATGCAGCCCAGGAGCTGGGCAGGTTAAAGCCGACAATGGCGATGCACGCTGCGGCGATGCCATACATGTACAGCAGGGCGCGGATACCGCCGATACGGTCAGCCAGCGCGCCGCCGAGTGGGCGCATCAGGCTGCCGGCCATCACGCAGGCGGCGGTGTAGTAGCCGGCGGTCACCGGGTTGAGGCCGTACTGATCACTGAAGTAGCCGGGCAGGGCGCTGGCCAGGCCGATAAAGCCGCCAAAGGTGACGCTGTAGAAGAACATGAACCACCAGCTGTCGACGTCACGTAGTGCGCGGGCATAGTCCGCCAGCGCTTTGGGGGCCGGGCGGCTGGGTGCATTGCGGGCGAGCAGCATAAACACGATCAGCGCGATGCCAAGCGGAATCAAGGCCAGGCCAAACACGTTCTGCCAGCCAAACAGGTGTGCAAGCCCCGGCGCGAAGACCGCAGCCATGACGGTGCCAGAGTTGCCGGCGCCGGCAATACCCATGGCCTTGCCCTGATGTTCTGGCGGGTACCATTGCGAGGCCAGCGGTAGCGCCACGGCGAACGAGGCGCCGGCAAAGCCCAGACCCAGGCCCAGCAGCAGGGTGTGTTCATAACTGCTGATGCCCAGCTGCCACGCCACCAGCAGCGTGAGGATTACTACCACCTGGCCAATGATGCCTGCTGTTTTGGGCGACAGCCGGTCGGCCATAAAGCCCAGTACCAGGCGCAGCAGGGCGCCGGCGAGGATCGGGGTGGCGACCATGATGCCCCGTTGCTGTGCGCTTAATTCCAGATCGGTGGCAATCTGCACCGCGAGAGGGCCAAGCAGGTACCACACCATAAAGCTCAGGTCGAAGTACAAAAAGGCTGAAAACAGGGTCGGCGTGTGGCCGGCTTTCCAGAAGCTGGTGTTCATGCGGTGTTCCTCTGAGAACCCTGGAGCGCCTGTGTGGCGTGCCCTGGCTCTAATTCAGGCATAAAAAAAGCGCCGCCGCCAGCGGCCGACCTGAGTCGGGCTGGAGGAGACGCCGTTGTCCATGTGGCGGCCTTTCGATGAGGCCGCTTACCTGAAAACAAGCAGATTTTGTGCCAGCGGTTTGGGATGACTGATCACAGCGCCGGAGCTCAGCGCACAATCATGACCGAGCGCCGAGATTGCTGCACGACGCGCAGCGCGTTGGTGCCCAGCAGGTAGTCTTCCAGCCGTTTGCGCTTGTGTGATGCCATAACAATCAAGTCTACATCCACCTTCTTGGCCACGCGCAGAATAGCCTCGTAGGCCTTGCCGTCGGCCACGATGCGCTGCACCTTGACGCCCTTGGGCACGTGCTCGGCAACAAATGCTTTGAGGTTGGCGCTGATGGTTTTCTTGGCCTTGTCCGCGTATTCACGCGGAAAGAAACCGCCCACCAATGGCAGGCCAAAGTCAGGCAGTACCGTGACAATATGCAGCGAGGCGTCGTAGGTCTGGCAGAAGTTGAGCGCCGTGGGCAGGGCCTTGTCCCACGACTGTTTGTGATTTAGGTCGATCGGCAGCAGGATCTTGTTGTACATGCTCAGGCCCTCGCGCTTGAGGCGGCGGCGGGGCGCCGGCGCCATTGCAGTCCAATCACCAGCAGGAATACGGCGATGCCGGGGATCCACATCCACTCCTTGGCCCAGCGGTCTACCGGGGCAAGGATTTCCACAATTTCCTGATCAAAGTCGAAGCCCATATCGGCCGCCGGGCTGCCGTAGGTGACCATATCCACCAGCGTACGATCGCCGTCTTGCATCAGCAGTAGGCCGAGCTTGTCCAGGCGCTCGCTGCCGGTTTCTCCATCGGGCACCGGCACCAGTACGAAAAATGTACGTGGCTGGCCGATGTCGTCTTCGCCATTGACCTGAATGCGCAGGTTACTGCCTTCATCGACACGCCCCAGCGCTTGCTCCAGCTGGGCGGGCGGCACGCTGCGGTAGGGGTCGTGCACCATATCCATCCAGAAACCGGGGCGGAACAGGGTAAAGGCGACCAGCAACAGGAGAATGCTCTCATACCAGCGACTCCTGACGACCAGCCAGCCCTGGGTCGCGGCGGCAAAGATCAGCATAGCCAGCGTCGCGACGGCAAAGATCAGCAAGCCATGCATAAAGTCCACATCAATCAGCAGCAGATCGGTGTTGAAGATAAACAGGAAGGGCAGAGCCGCCGTCCGCAGGCTGTAGTAGAACGCTTGAAAGCCGGTGCGGATCGGATCGCCACCTGACACCGCCGCCGCAGCAAAGGAAGCCAGGCCGACGGGCGGGGTAACGTCTGCCATGATGCCGAAATAGAACACGAACAGGTGTACGGCAATCAGCGGCACCAGCAGACCGCTTTGCTGGCCCAGAGTGACGATTACCGGTGCCAGCAGCGCCGACACCACGATGTAGTTGGCGGTGGTCGGCAGGCCCATGCCCAGAATCAGGCTGAGGATGGCGGTCAGCACCAGCATCAGCAGCAGATTGCCCATCGACAGGATTTCGACCAGGTCAGCCAGCACCAGACCGACACCGGTCTGAGAGACGGCGCCAACGATGATGCCGGCCGTCGCGGTGGCGATGCCGATACCGATCATGTTGCGCGCGCCTGCTATCAGGCCCTGCCAAAGGTCATCCAGGCCCTTAATGACGGCGGCGCCGGCCTCACCCTGACCACGGAACAGCGCCATCAGCGGGCGCTGGGTAATGATGATGACGATCATCAGCACGGTCGCCCAGAAGGCGGAGAGACCGGGGGACAGGCGCTCTACCATCAGACACCAGATCAGCACGATCACCGGCAGAATAAAGTGCAGCCCGGACATGACCGTGGGCCTGGTTTGCGGCAGGCTGACCACCGGTGCATCGGGCTCGTCCATTTCCAGTTCAGGGTAGCGCGAGCCCACCTTCAACAGGCCGAGGTACACCGCGCCCAGTGCCGCGCCGATCACCCAGCCAGCGGCGTCGCCCAGCAGAGGCTTGAGCCAGCCCAGGCCGTAATAAACCGCGAAGGATAGTGCCATCAGCAGGATTAGCCCGGTCATAAAGCCGAGTACCTTGCGCAGCAGCGGGCGCGGCGGATTGCTGCTTTGCAAGCCCTGCATGCCGGCTTTTACCGCTTCCAGGTGGACGATGTACACCAGCGCGATATAGGAGATCAGTGCGGGTAAAAAGGCATGTTTGATCACCTCGACGTAAGAAATGCCGACGTACTCAACCATCAAGAAGGCGGCAGCGCCCATCACTGGCGGCATGATCTGGCCGTTGACCGAGGAGGCCACTTCGACCGCGCCGGCCTTCTCGGCAGAAAAGCCAACCCGTTTCATCATCGGAATGGTGAAGGTGCCGGTGGTCACGGTGTTGGCGATGGACGACCCGGAAATCAGCCCGGTCATGCCGGAGGCCACCACCGCTGCCTTGGCCGGGCCGCCGCGATAGTGACCCAGCAGCGAAAAGGCGACCTTGATGAAATAGTTGCCGGCACCGGCCTTGTCGAGCAGCGAGCCAAATAACACAAACAGGAATACAAAACTGGTGGACACGCCCAGCGCGATCCCGAATACGCCCTGGGTGGTCAGCCACTGGTGGTTGATAAGCGCTTCAAGGCTGACGCCACGGTGGGCCAGGATGCCCGGCATCCAGGGGCCGGCCATGGAATAGACAATAAACACCAGGGCCACGATCATCAGTGGCGGCCCTAGGGCACGGCGGGTTGCTTCCAGCAGCAGCACCAGGCCGATAACGGCGACGATGACATCCTGGGTAATCGGACGGCCCGGCCTCGCAGCCAGGTCGGTATAGAAAATATAGAGATACGCGGCGCAAAACGCGGCCACCAGCGCCAACACCCAGTCAATGATGGGGATGTACTCGCGGGGTGAGCGCTTGAACGCGGGGTAGGCCATAAAGCCGAGGAACACGGCGAATGCCAGGTGGATAGAGCGCGACTCGGTGCTGTTGAACACCCCAAAGCCCAGCATGAAAGGCAAGGGTGAGGCGATCCAAAGTTGGAACACGGACCAGGCTGCAGCAACGCTTAGCAGCAACTTGCGCGCGGCGCCTGTTGGTTTGCGGGCTCCGGTGTCGCTGGTTGCAACAAGGTCTTCAAGCTCGGTATTCAGATCATTGGCGTCGCTTGTCTGGCTCATGGCTGCGCGCTTCTCCTGTTTATTGGTGTTTTATCCTGTGGCAGCACTGATAGGGCCGCCTGCGCATGCGCCTCTTGTGGAGCCGCGATGCAATGCAAAAGGGGGACGCTTGAGCGAAAGCAAAAAGGGGCCTGAGAGGCCCCTTTTTGGTTGTTACATCCAGCCGCGTTCCTTGTAATAGCGGATGGCACCGTCATGCAGCGGTGCGGACAGACCTTCCTTGATCATTTCCTCTTCCTTGAGGGTGGCGAAGGCCGGGTGCAGGCGCTTGAAGCGGTCGAAGTTCTCGAACACGGCCTTCACGGTCTGGTACACGGTTTCTTCGTCGGTCGCAGTCGAGGCAACCAGCGTGGCACGCACGCCGAAGGTTTCGGTGTCGTTATCGTTGCCGCGGTACAGGCCGCCGGGGATGATGGCCTTGGCGTAGTAGGGGCGCTCGCTGATCAGTTGATCGATTTCCGGGCCCGATACCGACACCAGGTTGGCGTCGACGGTGGTGGTGGCTTCCTGGATTGAGCCGTTCGGGTGGCCGACCACATAGACCATGGCGTCAATGTTGTTGTCGCCCAGGGCTGCGGCCTGTTCGGCGGCGCCCAGCTCAGAGGCCAGCGCCAGGTCATCCACGGTCCAACCCAGAGCGCCCATGACTACATCCATAGTGTCGCGCTGACCGGAGCCGGGGTTGCCAATATTCACGCGCTTGCCTTTCAGGTCTGCGACACCGGCGATGTCGGCATCTTTGCGGGCGACCACGGTCAGCGGCTCACCGTGCAGGGCAAAGAGCGCACGCATGCCACTGTAGGCACCATCAGCTTCAAAGCTCTGGATACCTTCGTATGCCTTGTACTGGATGTCGGATTGCACCACACCCATGTTCATCTCGCCGCCGCGAATCGCGTTGACGTTGGCCACCGAGCCACCGCTGGAAGGCGCGTTACAGCGAATGCCGTGGTCTGCGCTGTTGCGGTTAAGCAGTCGGCATACCGACTGACCGACAACGTAATAAACGCCAGTCTGGCCACCGGTACCGATGGTTACGAAGGTTTCAGCGGCAACAGGCGTGGCGCTCAGGGAAGCGTATCCGATGGTGGCTGAGAACAGCAGGGCAAGGGATTTGCGCATGTGAAATGACTCCTTTTTCTGATTATCAATGGTCCGGCCTCTGGGCGTAGACCACGCTACAGGCAGATAAATTCCGCAAAGCCCCAAGCGGGACGGGAACTGACCAGCACGTGTTAACAGATCATTCCTGTCCTGCAGCAGAGCCGAACAGGATTACCGATTCAGTGTAGTGGATGATTTCACTGTCATTGCGACCTTAACCCCAGCGTCCCACGCGGGCAAGCGCGGAGGGTTGCGCAGGCAGGCGGTGGCGCCTGCCTGCTGGTCACTCAACCGGGGGCCAGCCGCCCATTTCACGCCAGCGGTTAACGATGGTGCAAAACAGGTCGGCGGTTTTCTCCGTGTCATAGCGCGCGGAGTGGGCTTCGCGACCATCAAAGTCGATGCCGGCCGCGCTGCAGGCCTTGGCCAATACGGTCTGGCCGTAGGCAAGGCCGCCGAGTGTGGCGGTATCAAAGCAGGAGAAGGGGTGGAAGGGGTTGCGCTTGAGGTCGGTACGCGCAACCGCCGCATTGAGAAAGCCCAGATCGAAAAACGCGTTGTGGCCAACCAGCACGGCGCGTTTGCAGCCGGCGGATTTAATGGCCTTGCGGATCTGCTTGAAGATCTCGCCCAGCGCGTGCTCCTCGCTCACCGCCTGGCGCAGGGGGTGATCGAGTTTGATGCCAGTGAACTCCAGAGCGGCGGCTTCGATATTGGCGCCTTCAAAGGGCTCGATACGGAAGAAGCTGGTCTGGTCCGGATAGACCAGGCCGTCGTCATCCATATTGATGGTGGTCGCTGCAATCTCCAGCAGGGCGTCGGTGGCGGCATTAAAACCGCCGGTTTCCACGTCCACTACGACCGGCAGGAAACCCCGAAAGCGATAGGCCAGTGGTGATTTGGCCTTGCCCGAGGTCACGGGATCGCGTTCTTCATCGTCAAAGTCGAACTCGCTCACGGTATTTCCTTAACGGTTTATGAGTATCAGGCCATACGCCAGTGGATGTGTTCGCCAGCGCGTAGCGGGACGACGTTTTGATCACCGAACGGCAGCTCTGCCGGTACCGCCCAGCTGTCACGCACCAAGGTGATGGTATCGGTGTTGCGTGGCAGACCGTAGAAGTCCGGTCCGTGGAAGCTGGCAAAGCCCTCGAGCTTGTCTAGCGCGCCCAGTTCGTCAAAGGTCTCGGCGTACAGCTCAATGGCCGCGTGGGCCGTGTAACAACCAGCGCAGCCGCAGGCCGCTTCCTTGGCATGGCGAGCGTGCGGCGCGGAGTCGGTGCCCAGGAAGAACTTGGCTGAGCCGGAGATGGCCGCTTCACGCAGTGCCTGCTGATGCGTCTGACGCTTGAGCACCGGCAGACAGAACAAGTGCGGGCGAATGCCGCCAACCAGCATGTGGTTGCGGTTAAACATCAGGTGGTGAGCGGTGATGGTCGCCCCCACATTGTCGGACGCCTGCTGGACGAAGCTTACCGCATCGCCGGTGGTGATGTGCTCAAACACTACCTTGAGGGTAGGGAAGCGCTCCACCACCTTGACCAACTGCTGGTCGATAAAGGCTTTTTCCCGGTCGAAGATATCTACTTCGGCATGGGTTACCTCGCCGTGCACCAGCAGCAGCATGCCCACCTCGGCCATGGCCTCCAGCGCGGGGTAGATGTTCTCCAGCGCGGTTACACCGGACTGGGAATTGGTGGTGGCACCCGCCGGGTAGAGTTTGGCGGCGACGACCAGGCCGCTGGCCTTGGCCTGGCGGACTACCTCGGGGGAGGTCTGATCGGTCAGGTACAGCACCATGAGCGGCTCAAATTGCGAACCGGCTGGACGGGCAGCGAGAATGCGCTCGCGGTAACTGGCTGCCTCGGCGGCGTCGCGCACTGGCGGCACCAGGTTGGGCATGATGATGGCGCGGCCAAAGCTGCGGGCGGCGTCGGGCACCGTGTGCTGCAGCATGGCGCCGTCGCGCAGGTGAATATGCCAGTCATCCGGGCGGGTCAGCGTCAGGCGGTCAGTCATGGGGGAATCCACTGCTAAAGAATGGCGCAATGCTACCGCAAAGCACCTGCCTTTGACACTCTGCCGCCGGTCGGCTGCCGTGAGATGGCGCGGCCAGACGCTCTAAAGTTTCTGGCGGGATGGCCGATGAGTCCGGCATGAGAGATTTTCCGTCCATGCGCCAAGCGCCGTGGAGTAAGCGTGGAGACCCCCTGGTGACGCGAGCCTATCTGACTATCCTGCTGAGCGTGGCACTGCCGGCCCAGGCGATGACCTTCCAGACCCGAATGGAAGATGTTCGCTGGCAGGTGGCAGGGGATCAGTTCGCTTGCCGCCTGTCTCAATCGGTAGCGGGCTACGGCGAAGCTACTTTTGTTCGCCGTGCCGGAGAGCGCGCGGCTTTTGAGCTAAAGGCCTGGGACAACCCCATGCGTCCCGGGACGGCACAAATCTTTAACGACCCACCGCCCTGGCGGCCGGGGAGTGCAGCGCAGCCGGTTGGGCAGGGCGTTGTCGCGCCCGGTAGCCAGGCCATGCTGCTGCCCTTTGAGCAGGCGGGCAGAATGCTCGCCGGCCTCGCCTCGGGCCTGCAGCCGACCATCATGCGCAGCAGTGCGGCCGGCAGTGAATCGGTCCGCGTGGTGGTATCCAGCGTTGGCTACCAGCAGGCCTGGAATGACTACCAGACCTGCGTCAGCAAGCTGCTGCCGATCAGCGCGGCCCAGGCCGAGCAGAGCAATATCAGCTTTCGCTCTGGCGGCAGTGTGCTCAGCGACGAGGCAAAGGGCATGCTGGATGCGATTTTGCAGTACGTGCAGGCAGCCGATGAGGTCAGCGAGATCGTGCTTGATGGCCATTCGGATAATCAGGGCAACAGGCTGGATAACCGTGAACTCTCGCGTCAGCGCGCCTTGGCTGTGCGTGACTATCTGATGGCCCAGGGCGTGGAAGAGTCGCTATTTAGCATGCGTTTTCACGGTGACCGTTATCCGATTGCCAGCAACCGCACTGCCGAAGGCCGTGCGGCCAACCGCCGTGTGATGGTGCGTTTGCAATACAACTAGCGTGTGTTGTGGTTTCGTTTGCCCGTCAGTAGCAGCGGTAATAATGCTATCGCCCCGACTCCCCTGTGATTCCCGCCTGTCTGGCGCTAGAATAGGCGCCTTTCGCCCGCTCCGTTCGGAGTGGCGGTTCAGTCTTGCTTTTATGGGAGCACGAAATGGCAGAAGTCAAGAAAGTCGTCCTGGCCTATTCCGGCGGTCTGGATACCTCGGTCATCCTCAAGTGGCTGCAGGAAACCTACAACTGCGAGGTGGTGACCTTTACCGCCGACCTCGGCCAGGGTGAAGAAGTAGAACCCGCGCGCGCCAAGGCTCAAGCCCTGGGCGTGAAGGAAATCTACATTGACGATCTGCGTGAAGAATTCGTGCGTGATTTCGTGTTCCCGATGTTCCGCGCCAATACCGTGTATGAAGGCGAATACCTGCTGGGCACCTCCATCGCCCGTCCGCTGATCGCCAAGCGCCTGATCGAAATTGCCAACGAAACCGGTGCCGACGCCATCTCCCACGGTGCTACCGGCAAGGGCAACGACCAGGTGCGCTTTGAGCTGGGCGCGTATGCTCTGAAGCCTGGCGTTAAGGTGATTGCGCCCTGGCGTGAATGGGATCTGCTGTCGCGTGAGAAGCTGATGGACTACGCCGAGCAGAACAACATTCCGATCGAGCGTCACGGCAAGAAGAAGTCGCCGTACTCTATGGATGCCAACCTGCTGCACATCTCCTACGAAGGCGGTGTGCTGGAAGACACTTGGGCCGAGCATGAAGAAGACATGTGGCGCTGGTCCGTCTCGCCGGAGAACGCTCCTGACCAGGCTACCTACCTGGAGCTGTCTTATCGCAACGGTGACATCGTTGCCATCGATGGCAAAGAGATGACGCCGGCTGAGGTGCTGACGTATCTGAACAAGGTGGGTGGCGATAACGGCATCGGCCGCCTGGACATCGTTGAAAACCGCTTCGTTGGTATGAAGTCGCGTGGCTGCTACGAAACCCCCGGCGGTACCATCATGCTCAAGGGTCACCGCGCCATCGAGTCCATCACGCTGGACCGTGAAGTGGCTCACCTGAAAGACAGCCTGATGCCCAAGTACGCTGAGCTGATCTACAACGGCTTCTGGTGGAGCCCTGAGCGTGTGATGCTGCAGGAAATGATCGACGCTTCGCAGGTTAACGTAAACGGCGTTGTGCGCCTGAAGCTCTATAAGGGCAACGTCATTGTTGTTGGTCGCAAGTCCGACGATTCGCTGTTCGATGCCAACATCGCAACCTTCGAGGACGACGCTGGTGCTTACGACCAGGCGGACGCGGCCGGCTTTATCAAGCTGAATGCTTTGCGCATGCGCATTGCTGCCAACAAGGGCCGTAAACTGCTCTAAGCCATTTGCTGCACGGCCTGACGCCCGGTGAAAGTGATTTCACCGGGCGTTTTCGTTTACGCGCAGCGGTGAAACCGCTAGCTTTGTCTGTATATCCACGCAAGGGCGCCGATCATGCGAATTTTGCACACCATGCTCCGTGTTGGAGATTTGGAAAAATCCATCGCTTTCTACACCGAAGTACTCGGTATGACGCTGCTGCGTCGCAAGGATTATCCTGACGGGCGCTTTACCAATGCCTTTGTCGGTTATGGCAATGAGGCCGAGCACGCGGTGCTGGAACTCACCTGGAACTGGGATACCGCCAGCTATGAGTTGGGCAGCGGCTACGGCCATATCGCTATCGAGGTGCTGGATGTATATCGCGCCTGCGAGCAGATCCGCGCAGCCGGTGGGCATGTGGTCCGCGAGGCTGGGCCCATGAAGCATGGCTCTCGCGTTATCGCCTTTGTAGAAGACCCGGACGGCTACCGCATCGAACTGCTATCGGCCAAGGAGTAGCCATTCGACGTGGGCGCGAATATGGCTGGGACGCTGCTGATTCTTCTGACTCTGCTGATCGTGGTGGCCTGGTTGCATGCGCGCCGGCGACGTCGGCGTGAGCAGGAGCACGCACGGCGCACTGCACTGCAGCAGATACGCCTGTTGCGCCAACTGGTTGAGCAGGTGCAGCGCCGGCGCGGGCTGTCTTACGGCGTGCAGTCAGGTGAGCGGACGCTGGAGGCGCGTCTTTGGTCGGTGAATCAGCAGGTTCGGCAGTTGTTTGAGCGCTGCCGCGTGCATCAGCCGACGCTGCATTGGCTGGCCGGCTGGCATCAGGCGCTGCAGCTGTGGGAGCGCGTAGAGCAGGCGGACGCCGCGGTAACCCCTGAGCAGTTGCTTGGCCTGCAAACCGAGCTGGTGCAGGCGTTGCTCGACACCATTGCCGCGCTGGCGGAACGGTTTGACCTGGTGTGCCTCGGCCGTCTGGCCCCGCAAGCAGAGGGGCAGTGGCTTGAGTTGCTGCAGAATATCGAGTTGCTTGGGCAGGCGCGGGCAATAGGTACCGGCATCGCGGCGAATCGGCAAAACCTGCCGGTCTGGCGTGTGCGTCTTGCGCAGCTCAGCAGCCATGTGAATGAGCAGTGTTATGCAGCGCTGGCGCGGCTGGTGTCTGATCCGGCACTGCGGCCATTACTGAACCAACCAGTGCGCGCAGCTGAAGAGACGCTGGACGTGTTGTTGCAACACATCCGTGAGTTGCTGGACCAGCAGCCCGCAGCGCTGCATTCGGTCGATTACTTCCAGATCGCGACCCAGGCGATCAGTGCTCAGCTGCTGTTGGTGGACCTGTTGCTGGAGCGGCTGGAGCAGTCCGGCACTACACCGGACTGATACCGCGGATTTGCGCGGCCATGTCGGCAGCGTAGAGGTCGGTCATCCCAGCGATGAAGTCCAGTACCCGCAAATAGCTACGGTAGGGTGGCCAATCGGCTTGCGGAATGGTGTGGCCGATCAAATCGAGTATGCGCTGGTGCTTGAAGCTCAGGTTCTGCCCGGCATGTAGCTCGTTGACTGCGCCGCAGAATGCTTCCAGCAGGGTCTCCAGGGTGCTGTAGGCGCCAATCTCATGTAGTGTCTTGCGCTTGTCCTGAAAGATGCGCTTGCGGGCCATGTCCTTAGCGGTCAGCACACAGTTGCGTGCCGCGGGCGGCATGTGCTCGACCAGGTCACCCTGCAGTTCACCGGCCAGCAGTGCAGGCTGTTGGTCAATGAAAGCCTGGGCGGCGGCATTGACCAGATGTTCGATAGCCTTGCCACGCAGAATCGCCAGTCGACGCCGCTGCGAGTCGTTTGGCCCTAGCTGGCGGTAGGTTTCAGGCAGGTCATCGCCGACCAGATCGAGCAACACGCGCTCCACCTCGGCGTAGGCCAGCAGGTCCATTTCCAGGCCGTCCTCAAGGTCGATCAGGCCATAGCAGATATCGTCGGCAGCTTCGACCAGATAGACCAGCGGGTGACGCGCCCAGCGGTGTTCGCCCAGTGACGGCAGCCCCAATTTGTCGGCAATTTGCTGCAGCAATGGGAACTCGGCCTGATAGCAGCCGAATTTGTGTTTTTTATAGCCAAGTTCGTTGGCGTGCCGTGCGGTCCAGGGGTATTTCAGGTAGGCGCCGAGGGTCGCGTAAGTAAGGCGCATGCCACCCTCTGCCTGGTGGTATTCGATTTGGGTCAACACCCGGAAGCCTTGGGCATTGCCTTCAAAGTGCAGAAAGTCCTGTTTCTCAGCCTCACTCAACTGCTCCAGCAGTCCGCGCTCGTTGGCATGGCGAAACCAGTGGCGGATGGCGTCCTCGCCGGAATGGCCGTAGGGCGGGTTGCCTATATCGTGGGCTAGGCAAGCGGCCTGCACGATGACGCCCAGGTCGGCGGGCTGGCACCAGTCGGGCATCTCACTGCGCAACATTTCACCCACTCGCATGCCGAGCGAGCGGCCGACGCAGCCTACTTCCAGACTATGGGTGAGGCGCGTGTGAATATGATCGTTGCTGGAGACCGGGTGAACCTGGGTTTTTTTGCCCAGGCGGCGAAAGGCGCCGGAGAAAATGACGCGGTCGTGATCTTTGTGGAAGGGCGTGCGCCCCAATTCATCATCGCTGGCGACCGGTTTGCCCAGTCGTTCGCGGCACAGCAGTGTTTCCCAATCCATGCATGGCTCCTGTGGTTGGGCCGAGTATGCGGCAGGTGCCAGAGGCTGTCGAGGGCCGGGAGGGCTGTCACCAAGTCGGCATCATTGGACTGACACATGCAGCTGGCAGGCTTGCGCTCGAAGTACTCATTCAAAGGAGCGTACTCGTGAGACCTCAAGCCTTACTGGCCCTGACATCAGTCATTTCAACCTTGGTGTTGAGCGGTTGTAATAGTGATAGCGACAGCAGTGCCGACGATAATGCTGCGGCGCAGCCTCTGGCGCTGAACATTCTGCATATCAACGATCACCATTCCAATCTGGAAGAAACCAGCATCGACCTGGACATCGCTGGTACCGAAACCAGTTTCGCTCTGGGCGGATTTCCGCGTGTGGCAGCCAAAATGGCAGAGCGTGAAGCCGAGCTGGACAACGTGCTGAAACTGCACGCCGGGGATGCGATCACCGGCACGCTGTACTTCTCCAGTTTTGAGGGTGAGGCTGACGCCGCGTTAATGAACGAGGTCTGTTTCGATGCCTTTGCCCTGGGTAACCACGAGTTTGACCGGGGCGATGCGGGGCTGGTTAATTTCCTCGATTACCTCGCTGCAGATAGCTGTGACACCGCAGTGCTGGCTGCCAACGTCAAACCGCAGGTAGGCACGCCACTGGCGCCCAGTGCTGAAGACGACTACATCAAGCCGTACTACATCCATGAGGTGGACGGCCAGCAGGTCGGGGTTATTGGTATCGAT
>DBHE01000182.1 GCA_002296055.1 Pseudomonadaceae bacterium UBA836 | reverse complement strand
CGAGGCGATGCGCAACAACGGCCGCTTCAACGGCCAGCAGATCGTGCCCGAGGCGGTGGTGGCCGATATCCGTAGCGGTGGCGATCAGGCCAAGTTTGCCGGCGCCGGCTACGCCACGCTGCCCGGCTGGAGCTACCGCAACATGTGGTGGGTGGCCGGTGAGCAGCAGGGCATGTTTGCTGCTCGCGGCATCCACGGACAAACCATCTATGTCGACCCCAAGGCCGAGATGGTGATCGTCCGCTTTGCCTCCAACCCGGTAGCAGCCAACGGCGCCAACGACCCGGTGTCCCTGCCCGCCTACGCCGCCCTGGCTAAGTACCTGAACGCGCGCTAGCGCGCCAGGCGGTAGAACAGATTGGGTTCGCTGACGACAAACAGCTCACCCCGATCATCCAGAATCACGCCCTCGGGCTGGGGCATGGGCTCTTGCAGGCCCACGCCCCGCCCGAGCGAGCGCTGACTCAGCAGTTGGCCCTGCGGGCCGAGTTCGAACAGCAAGCGCGACTCGTCACTGAGCAGTACCAGATGACCGCTGCCCGGCTCGACCGTGATGGCCGACAGGTCACTGGACACCCCGGCGTCATCAATCCAGGCGGTCAGGTCCTGCACATCCAACTGCAGGTTGCCCTGCAGTGTGCTGCGCAGCCCGGCAACCCGATACAGGCGCTGCGGGTCGCGCTCTTTGATCAGATACAGCAGATCGCGCCCGCGATCATAGGCGATGCCTTCAAAGCCCTTGTTGTCGTCCGACAGGCCGATGCCCAGGGTGAGTTGGCGGGCGTCAGCGCGGCGCAGCGGCTCACCCGCGTCAGGCAAGGGCAGAATGCTGATGCGCTGCACCCGCTCCTCAACAATCGCCAGCAGGCCATCGCCGAGCCAGGCCAGATCTTCTGTGTCCTTGAAACCAATCAGCGCATGTTGCGCCAGCAGGCTGCCCTGACGGTCGAGCACCAGCAGCTGTTCAGGGCCGGAGTTGGTAATGGCCAGCAAGCGGTCGTGGTCACCGTCGTGGGTAATGCCTGAGAGATCATCACCAATGCCAGTGACTGCCACGCCCGGCAGCGTGACGCGAAAATCCTGCAGTGACAGCGCTGAGGGCGGCAGCGGCGCAGCGGGCCGCAACCAGCCAACCAGCAGCACCGACAGCGCCAACAGGGCCGCCAACAGGGCCGCCAACAGGGCCGCCAACAGGGTCAGCAGTGTGAGTGCGCGCCTGCGCAACCGCCAGCGCGGTGCGGACGATACAAGGCTGTCATGTCCAGTGTGCATATCCACTCCCGGTCTTTAGACCGGGCATGATGCGCCAGTGGCATGACAGCCGTGTGAACGTGCGAGCAGCTTAGCGGAACGGTGGCTCGTCGAAGCTGCGCAATTTGCGCGAGTGAAGCGAGTCGAGCTGGCTGCGCATCAGTTCCAGGGCGTGTATCCCGATGTGCAAATGCTGCGTGACAGCTCGCTCATAGAAGGCGCCAGCCGCGCCCGGTAGTTTTATCTCACTGTGCAGAGGCTTATCAGAAACGCACAGCAACGTGCCGTAGGGTACCCGCAGGCGGTAACCCTGGGCAGCGATGGTGCCACTCTCCATATCCACCGCAATGGCGCGTGCCTGGTTGATCAGCGGCCGCTCCTGGGCCCAGCGTAGCTCCCAGTTGCGGTCGTCGTAGGTCAGCACCGTACCGGTGCGCAAACGACGCTTGAGCGCGTCGCCCTGCTCACCGGTCACCTCGGCCGCAGACTGCTGCAGCGCCTGCTGCACCTCGGCCAACGCCGGCAGCGGGATATTGGGCGGCAGCACCCGGTCGAGAATACCGTCACGGCGCATGTAGGCATGCGCCAGCACATAGTCGCCGATGGTCTGCGACTGCCGCAGGCCACCACAGTGACCAATCATCAGCCAGCAGTGCGGGCGCAGCACCGCCAGGTGGTCAGTGATGTTCTTGGCGTTGGACGGCCCTACGCCAATGTTGACCAGCGTAATGCCCTCGGCCGGGGTGGCACCTTGCAGGTGATAGGCCGGCATCTGAAAGCGGTGCCAGACTACCGACTCGATAACCGCCTGCATCTCGCCCTCGCTCATGCCCCGCTCGACTACCACATTGCCCGGCAGCACCATGCGCTTAAAGCGCGAGTCGCTCTGCAGCATGTCCAGCCCGTGACGAATGAACTGATCCACGTAGCGGTGGTAGTTGGTCAAAAGAATCCAGGGCTGCACGTGGCGCCAATCACTGCCGGTGTAATGCACCAGCCGACGCAGGGAGAAATCGGTGCGCGCGGCATCAAACAGTGCCAGGGGTAGCGGGTCCTGATTTTCCCAGTCATACAAACCGTCTGCGGTACTGTCGTTGGCAGCTGACAGGTCGGTACTCGGGAACACCCGCGCCAACTCCGCAGCGGTTACCCCCGAGGCACCCAGCTCATCGCCCTGCTCCACCACGTAGGGGTAGGGGATGTTGGCCTGACTCGGCCCCACCTCCACCGTTACGGTGAAATCGGACATCAGCGGACGCAGCTGATCCAGCAGATAACTGCGAAACGCCTCAGGTTGGGTCACGGTAATCGCGTAGGTGCCCGGCACCTGTACCTTGGCATAGGCCCGTACGCTGCTGGGCACCTCCCCCTGACAGTGATAGGTCAGGCGCAGCTCCGGGTAGCGGTAGGCGCAGCGGTCCGCACCGGGGTGGCTGCGGTCGGCAAGGTACTGTTTAAGGGCGGAGCGCAGCGCGCTGGTCGCTTGCTGGTGCAGCGCTGCCAAACGGTCTACCGCCGCTTCAGGGGTGTCAACCTTCACAAAATCGTCAGGGCAAACGTGGGTCACAAAAAACCTCTTGTCGGGTGTTCAAAGCGCCGCTGTGCTAGCTCAAGGGGCGCAGATGGCGATGCCGGCCGCTATGGTCATGCCCGGCGTGCTGATGTTCGTGTTCGTCTTCGGTCAGCGATACCTGGTTCAGTTGGCCGTGCCGCACGCCGCTTTCAGCCATAATGCGCTCGGCCAACTGGCGTACCTGCACCGTAGGCCCACGCAGGATCGAGCTGGCCAGGCAGTGGTCATGGTCGATGTAGGACAGCAGTGTGGACACGCTCAGGTCATGGTGCTCGTGGTGATGGCGCGCCAGCCGCTCAGCCAGTTCGCGCTGATGATGGTGGTAGACATAGCTGAGCGCGGCCACACAGTATTCGCTCGACTGTTCCGTCTGGCGAGCACTCTCCAGCTCAGCGCGCAGCAGGTCACGCATCGCTTCGGAGCGGCTGCGATAACCGCGCTCGGCGATCAGCGCGTCAAAGGCTTCGGCCAGATCACTCTCCAGGGAAATGGTGATGCGCTCCATCTGATCCTCATGCGGGCAGCGTCAAAATCCGGGTTCCCAGACGTTGTACCAGTGTCTGATCGTGGCTGGCAATCAGCATTGGCAAGCCGGTGTCCAGCAAACAGGCAAACAGACGCTCGCAACTGGCCTCGTCCAGGCCGTTGCTCGGTTCATCCAGCAGCAACACCCGCGGGCTCATCGCCAGCACCCCGGCCAGCGCCACCAGCCGCTGCTCACCACCGGAGAGCTGCTGCACCGGCCGTTCGGCCAAGTGCTCCAGCTGCAGCGCGGCCAGGGTACGCAGCGCCAGTTGGCCGGCCTGCGCGCGGTCCTGTCCCATATTGCGAGGTCCAAAGGCCACATCATCGGCCACGGTCGGGCCAAACAGCTGATCGACCGGGTCCTGAAACAACAAGCCCAGCGGCCCGCGCAGCGGCACAAAGTCCGCCTCGCGGCTGCGCGCACGGCCAAACACCTGCAGACTGCCGGCCTGCAGCGGCACAAACCCCAGCAGCGCGTGCAGCAGGCTGGTCTTGCCACGCCCGCTTGGCCCCACCAGGCACAGCCGCTCGCCCTCATGCAGGGCAAAGTCCGGCAGCGCAAGCTGGCGCTGCGGGCCGCGCGCCAGACGCAGCCCGCTCGCCTCAATCAGCACACTCATCGCCACTCCTGTCCGGCCGCCAGACCCGGCGCCTCAACAGGCTGGGCAGGGACACGCAGACGCTGCGCCAGCCCCCGCGCCTGCATCGCCTGCGCCACCCGCTCAGCACGCAGCAGCGCATGCACCAGGATCAGCGCCACCTGCAATGACAGCACCTCCACCGTGCGCCAGTTGCAGCGCGGCCGAAAACCCCGTGCCTGCATCGCCCGCTGCACCTGTTGGCGGGTCTGCTGCAGCACGCTGAGATAACGCACCGTCAGCAACAACAGCTGTGCCAGCCGCGCTGGCATGCCCAGACGCGCGGCGGCCGCCGCCACCTCAAAGGCATTCATACCGGCCAGCAAGGCGATGCAGAACAGCCCGGCGATGTTGCTGCGCAAGCTGATATGCAGCGCCGCCTGCACGCCCGCCTCGCTCCAGCTCAGCGCGCCTGACGACCATTGCCAGGGCAGAGTCAGCCAAACCAACGCCACAAAAACATTCAGCAGCGCCACCCGGCGTAGCAGCCAGCCGGGCGAGGCCAGGCGCAGCGCCGCCACGCACAGCAGCGCGGCCACGGCCACCACCAGCAACGCAAGCAGTTGCCAGGTCTGCTGCAGCAAGGCAGCAGCCAGCGCCCCGGCCATCGCCAGCAGCAACCGCTGCGGCGCATTCACAGACACAGCTCCCGCGTCATGTCCGGCAGCATGCGCCATAACAGGTTCAGCGCCAGCGCGCTGATCAGGGCATCGACCACAAACACCGGCGCGTGGGACAGCACCAGCATGCCAACCAGATGATCAAACAGACTGCCACCGCTCAGGTTCAGCAGCAGCGCCGCCAGCACCGTGGCTCCGCCCACGCCGATTACACCGCAGCCGGCACCCACCAGCAGCAGCCGACGCCGGCTGGGCTCGCCCCGCAGCGCTGGCGCCAGCAGCAGATGGCAGAGCAACGCAGGCGCGGCCATGATCAGCAGATTGGCGCCCAGCACGGTAAAGCCGCCAAAGGAGAACAACGCCGCCTGCAGCAACAGAGCAACAAAGAACAGCGGAAACACCGCCCAGCCAAGCAACAGACCGGCCAGGCCGTTGAGGATCAGATGCACACTGCCCACGCCAACCGGCATGTGCAGCGTACTGGCAACCATAAAGGCTGCGCCGAGCAGCGCCGCCAGCGGCATGCGTGTCTCGTCCAGGCGGCGCACACCCATGGCGACACAGCCCGCCGACAAGGCCGCGCAACCGGCCAGCACCGGCAGACTGAGGACGCCCTCGGCAATATGCATCAGCGCGCCTGCCCGCTCTGACGGCTGCGCCACAGCGCCCACAGGCCCACAATGCCGACCAGGTAGCCGATGCCGCCAATCAGATCACGCCACCACATATGCTGCTGCAGGCGGGCGATATCCTCGCGCAGCAGCAACAAGGTCGCATTACTGCCACCGCTGGCCGGCAAGTCGCTAACCAGCGCCTGGGCGCGATGCCCCTCCTCGCCTTCAACAATGACCCGCATGCCGCCATCGGCGCGCGCCGCGAACACAAAGCGGCCCTCGCCATCGGTCTTGCTCTCGTCCAGTACCTGCGTAGCGTCCTCAGCCGCAACCAGCGCAACGTAAATCGCCTGCGCCGGTGTGCCGTCGGTGTACAGGGCCAGGCCAGACACCTGGCCATCACTGTGCTGAGCAATCACATCCAGGCCGTGGGCCTGCACGGCAAAGGCCGACAGCCAGAGCGCCAGCAGCGCAGCAAGCTGCAGCTCAATCCTGCGCATGGAACACCAGACTGTATTCAGTGCTTAGCTGGGTGTAGGCGGGGTTGTCCGCCACCTCCAGCCGCTGTCCGGACCAGATACGGTTGACGCCCGCGCGCGCGCTCAGCACCGCCACGCCTTCAGTGTCACTGACGGCATCGTCACCCTCCTCGCCAAAGGCCAGGGCGATACCCTGCGCCGGCTGGCCGTCGATCAGCACCTTGAGGCGCAGCGGCTCACCGGCGGCCGGCGCCTGCTGATTGAGCGGTACCAGTTCGAACGGCTGCCCCTGCGCCTGGATGGCCTGGGCATCCCAACGCGCAATGTACTTGTGGTACTTGATCGCGTTGACCGCCGACTCGGCGCCCTCCACCTGATCCATCGGCAGGTTCTCGCTGCGGCCGCTGGGCAGGCGGCTCCAGATGCCGTTGTCAAAGGTCAGGGTCAGCAGGGAGGCTGGCTGAGCGGTCTTTAGACGTACACCGGCGGCGAGATCCTGACGAGCGACGTTGATCGGCTCACCGGCCTCGTCGATGGCGCGAATCTCGGTCAGTTTGGCCGGCGGAAAATCTTCCAACACGCCAGCATGGCCGCCAAAGCGCACCGCATAGTCGGTCGCGCTGTCAGTCGCTTCCAGCCAGACGGTATGAGCACTGACCAAAGGGCTGAGCAGGGCCAGACTGGTTGCCGCAAGCAGGCGGCGCAGGGGGTAAAACATGATCAAACTCCTTATGCGCTGAAGTCAGAAACTGGCCTGAAGGCCCAGACTGACGCGACGGGGCGCGCCGGTAGCATACCCGATGGTGGAGACCGTGGAGGCATAGACCTTGTCGGTCAGGTTCTCCACCGCCAGGTAGGCGCGATAGTCCGGGGTACCCGGAAACTGGTAGGCCAGTGTCAGGTCGGTCACGCGGTAGCCGCGATCGACCAGCTGATTGCTGGCGTTGACCGCGTAATCACCGATATCACGCAGCGTCAGGCTGGTTTCCCAGTGCGTCAGCGGGCGCCAGTTGAGCTGCGCGGTCGTGGTGTGGCTGGGCACACCGGTCACCCGGTTGCCTTCCAGGGAGGCATCACGGTGCTTGCGAATCTCCGACTGCGCCGTGGCCCAGGCCAGCGATACATCCAGGCTATCGGTGAGATACCAGTAGCCGGCCACTTCCACGCCCTGCCGGCGGGTCTCGCCAAAGTTCTCGTAATCACCGGCCGGGTTGCGGCCGATCTCATCGCTGGAGTCGATGCGGTAGGTCGCCAAATCAAGGCCCAGGTCACGCCATGTCAGCGTGATACCCAGCTCAACCTGCCGGAACACGTTGGGCGACACACTGCCTGCGCCCAGGTCGTACTTGGCGGTATCCGGCGCGATGGCAAAGCCTTCGGCCCAGCTGCCACGCAGCTCCAGCCACTCCAGTGGCTGCGAGCGAATGCCCAGTTTGGGGCTGGTGTGGCTGACCGCCGACATGCGCTCGCACTCCGCCGCGCTGGTTTGCGCGCCTTGCAGATCGCAGTCGCCGGTAAAGCGATCCCAGCGCAGACCCAGGCTGGGCATGAACAACGGGTGCAGTTGCCACTGCATCTCGCCGAAGGCCGCCAGGTTATTCAGGCTGAAGCGGCGATCCAGCTCCGGCAGCCCGACCCGCTGGCGGTATTGGGTATCTTCGTACTTCAGATAATCGGTGCGTTCACGATAGGTCTCGATGCCGGTAACCCAGGTCAGCGCCTTGCCCGCCAGCAGGCTGTCGCCATTGAGGTTGAAGCCGCCGCCGAGCACATCGCGGTCGTAGGTTTCTTCACGCTGAGTCCAGACGCCGCTGACCGGCCGGGTAAACCAGCGGCTGAAGTCCTGGCTGGTGTGGTAGACAAAACTCAACAGGCGTAGCTCATCGCTCAGCTGATAGTTGGCATCCAGGCGCAGGGTTCTGAAGTCCTTCTCGCTACCGTCGTTCTGCACCTCGCTATAAACGCCATAGGGGTCGCGCTGATAATCGGCGTAGGGCAGGTAGGACGGGTTATCCGCCTCGGCATGATGCAGCCGGGTGGACAGGGCCACTTCCAGATCAGGGCTCACATCCAGCGCCCAGCGCCCGGCCAGGGTTTGCCGGTCAGCCTGCGACTGGTCGCGAAAACCGTCATCATGGACTGCCTGCACTGCGAGGTTAACGCGCTGACGCTCGGCCTCAACGCCGCCGGCGGCCTGCAGGTCCAGCTTGCCGAACTCCGCCGCGCTGATGTCCAGATCGCGGTAATCACCGCCACGACGGCTCTGCAGCGTGACCGTGCCGGCCCGGTTGTAGTTGCCGTACAGCGCCGAGACCGGGCCATGCAGCACATCGATACGCTCCAGCTCCAGCGGAATGATCACGTTCAGGTCGCCATAACCATCGGCGTGGGACATGGCTTCGTTGAGCGGAATGCCATCGACAACAAAGCCGATGTCCCCACCGTGCCCGCCGGCGCCAAAGCCGCGCAGCGAGATATTGTCTGCCACCCCCGGCAGCCCCAGCGTGCCGACATTCATGCCCGGCACCTTACGCAGCAAGCTCTGCACCTGATCAACATGCTCGCCACGGATGTCTTCAGCGTGCAGATGGGTAACCGAATAGGCCTGGTCAGTCGTGTCGGCCATGGCCTGACCCTTGACGGTAATACTGGCCAACGAGACCGGTTCAGAGGTGGCCAGCGCTGGCAGGGGCATCAGCAGAGCAGCCGCTAGCGGCGTGAGACGGGGAAACAGCATGAGACATCCTTAAACGGGCAGTAGCGATACCTCCCAGCCGCAAATACAGGGGCAAGCGGGCACCAGTATGAACAAATTAGCAAAGTTCACACCAAGTGCCAGATTATCGGTTTCAGGGGGCTACAGGCGCACGAAAGGTCTGTGGATACGCATGACGCGCACCAAAAAAGAGCACCAAAGCACTTCGCGCCCCATAAGCGTGCAAAGATTAGAGAAACCGCCGGACCTGCTGTGGCGTGCTGCCGAAGGCGCGCCGAAACGCCGTCGCAAAGTTGGCCGCGCTGCCGTACCCCGCCAGGGCGGCAGCCTCTTCGATAGACAGGGTGCCCGCAGTCAGAGCATCAAACGCCTGCTGCAACTTGCGCTGGCGCTGCCAGGCAAACAGGGACATGCCCTGCGCAGCCTTGAACTGCCGCTGCAGTGTGCTGGCGCTGGTGCCAACCTCGTGAGCGATCTGCTCCAACGACCAGCCATCGGCGGTATCGCTGATCAGCAGGTCCTGTACCCGGGCAATCAATCGCTGCTCGTGCGGACGCAGGCTGTCCGGCACGGCGACACCTTCACCGGTCAGGCCGGCAATCACCTCATGGGCCAACTCCAGCGCGCGGCTCTCCTGCTGCAAATGCGCCAGCAAGGGGTTGTCGGCCTGCTGATGCATGCTGGCTTCAGCCAGCGCCAGCGCACGCGGCGAAGGCAACCAGCGCTGAACACGCAGATGACTGTTGGCACCGTCCAGCAGCGCCCTGAGGCTGCGCTGGGCGTCAAAGCCGCCGCCTTCGAACCAGTCTGGCGTCATGCTGATCGACAGTTTACGGATATGCTGGCCGCGACGTGCACGGCGACTGAAGGTGGCCGGCTCGGTCAGGGTGACCGCCATGCCCTCGGGGCGGCGAGCGTCGTGGTCAAAGTGCGGTGCGCGGTCGTCATAACTGACATCACTGCGGCCCTGCAGGAACAGCACCAGAATGAGCTTCGGGTCCACCTCGACGCTGGTTGAAAAGTCCTCCAGCTCGACACAGTCAGAGCAGTGCAGCGACAACCCAGAGCGCAGACGCTGCCAGCTCAGGCGGCCGCGAAACAGCTGATTGCCTGCCTGTGGCGCAGACAACTGCACCTGTGCGCCAATACGCCGTACCAGCTCACTGGCACCGACCATATCCTGACCATGACTCACCTGCTACCCCCTGGCGTCGCGCCAAAGATGACTGCCGGACAAAGAAAGCTGACGCCAACGCAAAACGCCCCTGCGTGACGCTGTGGCAGACTACTCGCCGCGCACAGCAAACGCAAATAGTTCGCATTAATAAGGCCGCTAGGCAGCAGTCACGCCCAGCGCAGTCCCGACCCTGTCTTTCCCTACGCTTCCTTAGAGGAATCTGCCGATGATCCAGGTACGCCATCTTTCCAGCTTTCGTCACAGCCAACTCGCCGCCGCCGTGGTACTGGCGCTGGGGCTACCCGTCGCGCATGCGCAAACTGACGATGCCCTTGAACTGGACACCCTGGACGTCATTGCCACCGCCCAAGAAGAACTGAAGCAGGCGCCGGGCGTCTCGATCATCGACGCAGAGGACATCGCTCGCCAGCCACCGGCCAACGACATTGCCGAGCTGCTGCGCAAGCAGCCCGGCGTCAACCTGACCGGCAACAGCGGCTCCGGTGCTCGCGGCAACAACCGGCAGATCGACATCCGTGGCATGGGCCCGGAAAACACTCTGATTCTGGTCGACGGCAAACCCGTCACCTCGCGCAACTCGGTGCGCTATGGCTGGCGCGGCGACCGCGACACCCGTGGCGACAGCAACTGGGTGCCCGCCGAGCAGATCGAACGCATTGAAGTCCTGCGTGGCCCGGCAGCGGCGCGCTATGGCAACGGCGCCGCCGGTGGTGTGGTCAACATCATCACCAAGGGCCCGCAGGCCGAGCACCACGGCAACCTGACGCTGTACAAAAGCTTCGCTCAGGATGACCAAGAAGGCGGTAGCGAACGCGCCAACTTTGGCCTGAGCGGTCCGCTGACAGACAACCTCTCTTACCGCGTGTACGGCAACGTCGCCAAGTCGGAGATGGATGACCCGGACATCAACGACGGCCACACCGTGCCCAACCAGGCCACCGCCGGCCGTGAGGGCGTGCGCAACAAGGACATCAACGGACTGCTCAGCTGGGCGCTGACCGACCGCCAAACGCTGGATCTGGAAGCCGGCTACAGCCGCCAGGGCAACATTTACGCTGGCGACAGCATGAACAACGTCGACTCGGCCGCATTGGAAGCTCGACGCTCCCCTTGGCTTGGCCGCGAAACCAACATTATCTATCGCCAGACCTACGCCGTGACCCACCATGGCGACTGGGACTTCGGCAGCACGCTGAACTACCTGCAGTACGAAAACACCCGCAACCGCCGCCTGCAGGAAGGCCTGGCCGGTGGTCCGGAAGGCAGCATCACCAGCACCGATTTCGGCACTATCGAGCTGGACACCCTGACCGCCCACAGCGAGGTCAACCTGCCGCTCAACGGTTGGCTGGACCAGATGCTGACGCTGGGTGCCGAGTGGGTTGATCAGCGCATGGACGACCCCTTCTCCAACACCCAGACCACCACCGAAGCGGGTGAGGTGCCCGGCCTCTCCGGCACCGACCGCGACACCAAAAGCGACGCCCAGATTGCCTCGCTGTTTGTCGAAAGCAACATCGAGCTGCGCCCCGGCACCACCCTTACTCCGGGCCTGCGCTTCGACCACCATAGCCTGACTGGCAGCAACTGGAGCCCCTCGCTGAACCTGTCCCAGGCGCTCAACGACGAGTTCACCCTGAAGGCCGGCATTGCCCGCGCGTACAAGGCGCCCAACCTGTACCAGAGCAACCCCAACTACCTGCTTTACAGCCGCGGCAACGGCTGCTGGGGCGGCGGTGGCTCATGCTATCTGATGGGTAACGAGGACCTGGACGCCGAGACCAGCATCAACAAGGAAATCGGCATTGAATTCCGCCGCGGCGACTGGCTGGCCGGCGTGACCTGGTTCCGCAACGACTACAAGGACAAGATCGAGTCCGGCCGCACGGTGGTCAGCAGCGCAACCGGCGGCAGCAACCCGAGCTATGCCGACGCGGATGTGTTCCAGTGGAGCAACGTACCCGAGGCCATCGTCGAAGGCCTGGAAGGCACCCTGAACGTGCCGGTCAGCCAGCAGGTCAGCTGGAACACCAACTTCACCTGGATGCTGCGTTCGGAGAACCGCGAGACCGGCGAACCGCTGTCGATCATCCCCGAGTACACCATCAACTCGACGCTCGACTGGCAGGTCACCCAGCCACTGTCGACCCAGGCCACCGTGACCTGGTACGGCAAGCAGAGCCCTGGCAAGCTCGACTACTAGGGCAATGTGCTGACCGGCGACGCGCGCCGCGAGATCTCGCCCTATGCCCTGGTGGGTGTCAGCGGCCGCTACGCTTTCAGCGACAACCTGAGCGTCACCGCTGGCATCAGCAACCTGTTCGACAAACGGCTGTATCGTGAGGGCAACAGCAACGTCGCCGGTGCCTACACCTACAACGAACCGGGCAGAGCGTTCTACACCAGCCTCAGCACCTCGTTCTAAGGCACGCAGCTCCCGTCAGCGAACCCGCGCTGACGGGAGCGGGCCGGCTCAGGAGTCGGTCTTGTCCTTCACCTCGGTGCTGCTGCCATTCTTCTTCACCGATTCGATGCCCTTCTCGCAACTGGCTGAGGAGGCATACATCTGACTGCTGCCGATCACCTGATGGTTGGCAGCCTTGAGATTGAAGTAGTGTCGCCCGTCCTTGGCCTCCTTGCGCTCATAGCGCCCATCCTCTGCGCAGTTTTTCTGCACCGAGGCGATGCCGTTCTCGGCACTGGCGCGCGCCTTGTACAGTTCACTGGTCAAAATGGTTTCGGCGTTGCCCGCCTTCAGGACAAAGCGAAACTGCCCGTCCTTGCTATTGCTCAACTCAAACCAACCCGCCATAGAAACACTCCTTATCCAACGTCGGTGGACTACCTGAGACACCTGCACGGATGCAGGCGACCAATCCAGTATAGACACAGATAAGCCAGTGTCTCGGCAGCGATCCAGCTAACGGGAAAGAGGTGCAACGACTGCCAGCGACCGCGCGTCCAGGCTCGGCGCAGCCTCCCGCTGGACCGCTCGCCAGCGCGACGGTGCCAGCCCAGTCCAGCGCTTGAAAGCACGGGAGAAACTGGCCGCCTCGCTATAGCCCAACTGGGCGGCGATGGCGTCCAGCCCCAGATCGCTGTCGCCTAGCAGGCGCTCAGCCAGGCGCTCGCGTACCCGCTCGTCCAGCCGTCGAAAGGGTTGCCCTTCGGCTGCCAGGCGCCGGTGCAGGGAGCGTTCGGAGATACCCAGCGAGCCCGCGACATCAGCAGCCAGCGGCATCTCACCCGAGTGGCTGATCAGCACCTGCAGCACCTGGCGCGCCAGCGGCGACACCACATCTTCCAGCCCGTCGCACAGCTGTCGGCACAGCGCCGCGCAGGCATTGCGGGTAAGCGCATTGGCCAGGGGCAGTTCACTGGTCAAGTCCGCGTCGGCAACCAGCACTGCGTTGCTGGGGGCGCCAATGACCACAGGACACTCGAAGTAGGCTTCGTAATACTCGACGGGCGCCGGCCGGGATAAGGACAGCTCGACCCGCAGCGGCACAAACGAACGCTGCAACAGCTCCGCAAAGATCCGCTTCCAGACCGCCAAACCGCGCTCGGCCACCATGTCCTGCGCATCCACCGGCAGCACGCTGCGATCCAGGCTCATACGCACGCCACCGTCAAACGGCAATACCTGCACCGGACAGATGGACAGCGTCAGCTCACGAAACTGGGTGCTGACCAGCAGCGCCTCATGCAGGTTGCGGCAGGCCAGCATGGTGTAGCCCAGCAGCCCCAGGCTGGTCAGCTGGTAGCACCCGCCGACCCGAATACCCAACCCCGGTTCGGGGTGCAGCGCCACCAGATTGCGAATCACCACCAGCTCCTGCCAGCGCTGAATCCGCACTCGCCCCCCGGCACCAAGCATCGCCTCATCCAGCCCACTGCCCTGCAGACAGGCTTCCACCGAGAGGCCCAGGTTGCGGGCCGTGCTCAGCAGGTAGCGCACATTGGTGGCATCGCGTACCTCGCGCCAGTTCATGCAAACCCCGTGGCAGTTATTGTCATGTCATGGCAGAAACTATCATGGATAGCATCGTCGCGCAGAGGCAATCTTGCCTGGCAGAACACAGATACCAACAACAACAAGACAGACGATTGCAGGTGAAAGCCATGCCCGAGTTCTTCTACACCACCGCAAAAAACAATCAGGCCCGCCCCAGCGACTACTTCCGCAGCGTACCGGTTGCCGGCTCCCTCGGTGCCGATATCCATGACATCGACCTCAACAACCTCTGCGACGCGGGTCAGGCGGCCCTGCGCCAGGCGCTGATGGACCACGGCGTGCTTTACATCCGCGACCAGAACCTGACCGTCGAGCAGCTCGAAGCTGTCACCCAGCGCTTCGGTGAATTCGGCAAGGAGCCCTACGTTCAGCCCATGACCGATCATCCCCATGTAGTGCATGTGCTCAAGGAGGCAGGCGAAGGCAATCCGTTCGTGTTCGGTGGCGCTTGGCACAGCGACTGGTCCTTTCAGGAGCGCCCGCCCGCCTTTACCCTGTTGTACGGGCACGATGTACCGGAAAGCGGCGGTGACACGCTGTTCAACAACATGTATCTGGCCTGCGAGTGGCTGTCTCCGACCCTGCGAGCCCTATTGCGACAGCTCGACGGCATCCACAGCCCCGAGTTTGGCTACGGCCCCAACGCCCGTCACAACGACGGCATCGAGAACATGAACATCCACTACGGCAAAGCCGTCGATGATGATGTGCGCACCCACCCGCTGATCACTCGCCACCCGGAAACCGGCCGTGAAGTGCTGTTCGCCAACCCCGCCTATACCCTTGGCATCGCTGGTATGAAGCCGGAAGAATCTCGCCCACTACTCGACTACCTGTTCAGCGTGGCGGCCGCGCCGGCCTTTACTTGCCGCATGCGCTGGACGCCGGGCACACTGGCGATCTGGGACAACCGCTGCGTCTGGCACCAGCCCATTTCAGACTACTTTGGCAAGCGCCGCGAGATGTTCCGCACCACTGTTGTCGGCGAACAGCCGAGTCGAGGAGACATTGCATGAGCACTATCGAACAGGCCGCGCAGGCGCTGCTGGATGCCCGCGCCAGCGGCACGCCACGCGGCCCGATCGCCAGCGAATACGCACTGACCGACCTGGCAGCCGCCTACGCGGTACAACATGCGCTGATCGCACACAAGCTTGGCGGCCAGCGCCCTGCGGGCTACAAACTTGGGTTGACCGACGCCCGCGCCCGCAAAGCACTCGGCGTCGCGGAGCCGCTGCGCGGCGTACTGCTGGCAGCCAACGAGTATCAAGCCGGCGCCACGCTGAAGCATGCTGACTTTATTGCGCCGCGGCTGGAGATTGAAGTGGCCATGCGACTGGCTCGGGACATCGAAGACCCGCTGGCCGATCGCGCGGAGCTGATCGCTGCGCTCGAAGGTGTGATGCCGGCACTGGAGGTCTGTGACTCAGCCTATGAGGGCTGGCCGAAGTCACTGGCCGACGCGGTCGCGGACAACCTGTCCTTCGGCGCCCATGTGCTGGGCCAGTGCGTGGCGGCTGACAGCGCAACGCTGGATGATCTGGCGGTGGCCCTGATCCTGGACGGCGAGCAGGTCGCGAGCGGCAATACCAGCAGCAGTATGGGCAACCCGCTCGATGCAGCGCTTTGGCTGGTCAATCAGATGGTCGCTGCCGGACAGACGCTACGCGCGGGTGACGTGATCATGACCGGCGCGCTGGCGGGCATGCAGCCGGTGGCAGCGGGTGCCGTGGCAGAGGTGGAGATGGGTGCGCTTGGACGCTTGAGCTGTCGCTTCGACGGCTGAGCATCTCAGCACGATGGTCAAATCACAGGCAACAAAAAACCCCGCCGAAGCGAGGTTTTGCAGAAAAGATCCTGATCATCCGTAATGCGGGTGCCTCCAAGGCACGGTCCCTTAACCCTGTTATTCTGGTCGCTTCCTGCGTTGCTCCTAGCGAGATCAATACTACGCAGCAACGCAGGATGTGCCCATAAGTCATTGTCATCACAGCATGTAAGCATTTACTTACAAATTAGCCGCATGACATGGGAAGAGACCCTGACCCACTGCACGCCCGCTGCAGTGGGCCAGCTTTCGTCCGACTCAGAACTGCTCTGCATCCAGCAGGAACAGGGACTCACTACCCGCCTTGACCGACGCGGTCAGCGAGTGAATACGCGGCAGCAGGCGCGCGAAGTAGAAACGCGCAGTGCCCAGCTTGCTGACGTAGAACTCATCTTCGGCCTGCTTGGCCAGCGCCGTGCGCGCCATCAGCGCCCACATGTAGGCGTAGGCGGTGTAGCCGAAGGCCTGCAGGTACTCAACCGAGGCAGCGCCGATCTCATTCGGGTTGCCCTTGGCCTGCTCGATGACCCAGGCAGTCAGCTCATCCAGGTTGCCGATGGCCGCTTCCAGCGGGCCGGTAAACTCGGCCAGGGATGCGTCGGCACTGGCGATGAAGGCTTTGACTTCGTCGCTGAAGTGCTTGTAGAACGCGCCACCGCTGCCGACGATCTTGCGCCCCATCAGGTCCAGCGACTGAATGCCGTTGGTGCCTTCGTAGATTTGGGTAATACGGCAGTCACGGATCAGCTGTTCTTGGCCCCACTCGCGCACAAAGCCGTGGCCACCAAAGATCTGTTGACCGTGAACGGTGGTTTCCAGCCCCATGTCAGTCAGGAAGGCCTTGGCTACCGGCGTCAGCAGGGCGACCAGGTCTTGGGCGCGAGCGCGGGTTTCCTTGTCTTCGCTGTACTTGGCGGTATCCAGCTGCATGGCAACGTAGCTGGAGAATGCACGGCCGCCTTCGTTCAGCGCCTTCATGGTCAGCAGCATGCGACGCACGTCAGGGTGCACGATGATGGGGTCTGCGGCCTTGTCCTTGTTGACCGGACCAGTCGGTGCACGGCTCTGGATACGGTCACGGGCGTATTCGATGGCACTCTGGTAAGAGCGCTCGCCCAGCGACAGCCCCTGGATACCCACGCCCAGACGCTCGTAGTTCATCATGGTGAACATGGCGTTGAGGCCCTTGTTCGGCTCGTCGACAATCCAGCCGGTCGCGCCGTCGAAGTTCATGACGCAGGTGGCAGACGCCTTGATACCCATCTTGTGTTCGATAGAACCGCACGACAGGGCATTCTTCTCGCCCAGCGAACCGTCGTCACCGACCATTACCTTGGGCACCAGGAACAGAGAGATACCCTTGGGGCCAGCCGGCGCATCAGGCAGCTTGGCCAGCACCAGGTGGATAATGTTTTCGGTCAGGTCGTGCTCACCGCCGGTGATGAAGATCTTGGTACCGGTAATTTTGTAGCTGCCATCCGCCTGTGGCTCGGCCTTGGTGCGGATAATGCCCAGGTCGGTACCGGCATGCGGCTCGGTCAGACACATGGAGCCCGCCCAGGTACCAGCGTACATATTGGGCAGGTACTTTTCCTTGAGCTCTTCGCTGGCGTGGTTGAGGATCGACAGGCAAGCACCGGATGTCAGCATTGGATACAGGCCGAAGGACAGGTTGGCCGAGTTGACCATTTCCTCAACCTGCGCGCCGATCACCTTGGGCATGCCCATGCCGCCAAAGGCCGGGTCGCCGCCCACACCCACCCAGCCGCCTTCGGCGTAGGTACGATAGGCTTCGGGGAAACCAGCAGGCGTTTTGACTACGCCGTTGTCCCAGGAGCAGCCTTCTTCATCGCCGCTGCGGTTCAGTGGCGCTACAACACCACCGGTGACCTTGCCGGCCTCTTCCAGAATGGCCGCTGCGGTTTCTTCATCCACAACCTCAGCCAGGCCGGGCAGCTGGGCCCAGAGCTTGGATACTTCGAAGACTTCGTTGAGCACAAAGCGCATGTCGCGCAGGGGAGCGTTGTAGTCGGCCATGGTGATCTCCTCATTATTCGGTGAGCCGGTCTGAGCCGGCGCAGGCGGAAGATTGTATATCGGCGACAAAAAAACCTGTAGCGTCTCTTTATGACTTTTTATTATTGATTGGTCACCATTCGCAGCATTGCTTGCAGTAGGGTCAGCTGAACGCACTCGCCCCTCCAGCCCAGCGCAGACAATAAAAAACCCCGGCGAGCCGGGGTTTTTGTTCACATCAGCGGACTGATCAGAACTGCTCTACAGCGATATCCATCAGGCTGGACGCGCCGGCAGTCAGTGCTTCGGCATGGGCCTGTGCACGCGGCAGCAGACGCTGATAGAAGAACGCCTGGGTCGCCAGCTTGCCTTTGTAGAAGTCGACCTCGGTGCTGCCTTCATCCAGCTTGGCCTGGGCAACCAACGCCATCTTCAGCCACAGGTAGGCGTGAACGACGTAGCCGGAGAATGCCAGGTAATCGACCGCCGCAGCACCCACCTCTTCCGGGTTCTGCATGGCTTTCATGCCAACAGAGGTGGTCAGCTCGCCCCACTGGGCGTTCAGTTGAGCCAGCTTCTTAGCGTACTCACCGAACTTGGCGTCGCCTTCCACGTCTTTGCACAGCAGGTGAACCTGCTTGGTGAAGGTCTTCAGCAGCTTGCCTTGGCTACCCAGCACCTTGCGGCCCAGCAGGTCGAGCGCCTGGATACCGTTGGTGCCTTCATAGATCGGCGCGATACGGCAGTCACGAACCTGCTGCTCCTGACCCCATTCACGGATAAAGCCGTGACCACCAAACACTTGCTGACCCAGCAGCGTGGCTTCCAGACCGGTGTCGGTCATAAAGGCCTTACAAATCGGCGTCAGGAAGGCCAGTTGCGCTTCGGCTTCAGCACGGGCTTCTTCTTCAGCGGCGTAGTGCGCCTGATCCAGCAGCTTGGCAGTGTGGTAGGCCAGCGCGCGGTTGCCTTCGTTGAAGGCTTTCATGGTCAGCAGCATGCGACGCACGTCGGGGTGCACGATAATCGGGTCAGCCGCCTTTTCGGGCTCGGCCGGGCCTTTCAGCGAACGCATCTGCAGGCGATCTTTAGCGTAAGCCAGGGCGGTCTGGTAGGACGCCTCACCGTGACACAGACCCTGCATGCCGGTACCCAGACGTGCATGGTTCATCATGGTGAACATACAGTTCAGACCCTTGTTGATGTCACCAATCAGGAAGCCGGTGGCGTCGTCAAAGTTCATCACACAGGTTGCAGAGGCCTTGATACCCATCTTGTGTTCAATCGAACCGCAGACCAGGCTGTTGCGCTCGCCCACGTCGCCGTTAGCGTTCGGCAGGAACTTGGGCACGATGAACAGCGAGATACCTTTGGTCCCGGCCGGCGCATCGGGCAGCTTGGCCAGCACCAGGTGGACGATGTTCTCGGCCAGATCGTGCTCGCCGCAAGAGATAAAGATCTTGGTGCCGGTGACCTTGTAAGTGCCGTCAGCCTGCGGCACGGCGCGGGTCTTGACCAGACCCAGGTCGGTGCCGCAGTGCGGCTCGGTCAGGCACATGGTGCCAGTCCAGGTGCCGGGGGTCAGCTTGCTCAGGTACAGGTCTTTCTGTTCCGTGGTGCCGTGCGCAGCGATGGCGGCGGCGCAGCCGTGGGACAGGCCCGGGTACATGCTGAAGGAGTAGTTGGCCGAGGCCACCATTTCAGCCAGAATCAGACCCAGCGAGGACGGCAGACCCTGCCCGCCGTACTCGGGAGACGCGGTCATCGAGCCCCAGCCGTTTTCACAATAGGCCTGGTAGGCTTCCTTGAAACCCTTGGGTGTGGTGACGACACCGTCTTCGATATGACAGCCTTCTTCATCACCGCTGCGGTTGAGCGGCGACAGCACCTGGTTGGTGAACTTGGCACCCTCTTCCAGGATGGCGCTGACCAGGTCAGGGGTGGCGTCTTCCAGACCGTAGGCGGCATAGCTGCCGGTCATGTCCAGCAGCTCGTCCATGACGAAGCGCATATCGCGCAAGGGGGCGTTGTATTCGGGCATGTCGACTCTCCAAAGGGCGCCAGTCACGTCTGGCAGCATGATTTCATACAGGTGTTTGAACACTAAGGAGCGGTGCCCCCGGGGTCAAGAAATTGGACGGTGCATTTGCCCCCCTGATACAGCGCTATAACGCAGCGCTGCCAGCCGCGCAGCCCTGTTGTAGCATGGTGAGTCAAACCCTAACGAGGAGCCAATCGTGCCCACCCTGGCCGACCTGCAGTTCGACAATCGCTTTGCCCGTCTGGGAGACAGTTTTTCCAGCCGCGTGCTACCCGAGCCGCTGAGCAACCCGCGCCTGGTGGTGTGTAGCGAGGACGCGCTGGCCCTGCTGGACCTGGACATGGAGCAAGCAGCCGATCCGTTGCTGGTAGAGCTGTTTGCCGGCCACAAGGTCTGGAGCGAGGCCGAGCCCCGCGCGATGCTGTACTCAGGCCACCAATTCGGTGCCTACAACCCGCAGCTGGGCGACGGTCGCGGCCTGCTGCTGGGTGAGGTAGTCAACCAGGCGGGCGAGCACTGGGACCTGCACCTCAAGGGCGCCGGCAGCACCCCTTACTCGCGCATGGGCGATGGTCGTGCGGTGCTGCGCTCCTCAATCCGCGAGTTTCTGGCCAGCGAAGCCCTGCATGCCCTCGGCATCCCGACCAGTCGCGCCCTGTGCGTCACGGTCGGCGACAACCCGGTGTACCGCGAGCGTGAAGAGCGCGCCGCCATGCTGCTGCGCCTGGCCCGCTCGCACATTCGCTTTGGTCACTTCGAGTACTTTTACTACACCCGCCAGCACGAGCATCTGCGCCAGTTACTCGACTTCACCCTGGACACCTGCTACCCCGACTGCCGCACAACCGCGCAGCCAGAGCGGGCCATGCTGGGCGCCGTATTGCGGCGCACCGCCGAGATGGTCGCCCGCTGGCAGGCCTACGGCTTCTGCCATGGCGTCATGAATACCGACAACATGTCGATTCTGGGCATCACCTTCGACTTCGGCCCCTACGCCTTTCTCGATGCCTTTGATGCCCGACACATCTGCAATCACTCCGACCACGAGGGTCGCTACGCCTTCCACCGCCAACCACTGATCGCACAGTGGAACCTGGCCTGCCTGGCACAAGCACTGACCCCCTTTGTCGCCGTGGAGGACCTCAAAGCCGAACTGGCGAATTTCATGCCGCTGTTCGAGCAGCACTACTTGGCGCTGATGCGTCAGCGCCTGGGCTGGACAGCCGCGCGGGACGATGACGCCGAGCAGATCGACGCCCTGCTGCAGCTGATGCAGGCCAGCGGCGCAGACTACCACCTGACCTTGCGCCAGCTAGCCGAAGAGCATCCGCTGGTGCGAGATCAATTCATTGATCGCGCCGCCTTCGATCACTGGCAGCGTGAACATGCACAACGCTGCGACGCGCCTCTGGCCAGCCGCCAGGCAGCCAACCCGCTGTATGTGCTGCGCAATTACTTGGCACAAAACGCGATCACTGCCGCCGAGCAAGAGGACTTCAGCGAGGTACGCCGACTGCATCAGATCCTGCGCCACCCCTTCAGCGCCCAGCCCGGCGCCGAGGCCTACGCGGCCGCCCCGCCGGACTGGGGCCGACACCTGGAAATCAGTTGCTCGTCCTGACCGAAGCTTATTCTTTTAAAGAATATAAAAATCAGTTTTTGTGCTTGGACAAATATAGCGCCGCCTCTTAATGTGACGCCCAGCGTGGGTCCGGCTGCGGACCCGATACCTCACGAGAGAGTTCGGTTACCGATGAGCTGGGATTCACTGCCACTGATAGGTGTGGCACTGCTGCTATGCTGGGTGTTCTACGCGTTCGCGCGGGAAAAATTCAGCCCTGATGTGGTCGTCGGTATCGCCGTTGCCGTATTGCTGGTCAGCCAACTACTGTCGCCAGCCGACGTCCTTGGCGTACTGTCCAACAGTGCCCCCATCACCATTGCCTGCATGTTTATCCTGTCCGCGGCGCTGGAGCGAACCGGTTGCGTCGAAACCCTAGGCAACTGGCTGGCGCGTATGGGCGGTGGCAGCCAGTGGCGCACGCTGTTCAGTCTGATGATGACGGCCCTGCTGCTATCGACCTTCATCAACAACACACCGGTTGTCGCGATTCTCACCCCCGTGGCCATTGCCTTGGCAACCAGTGTGGGCAGCAAGCCCTCGAAGATGCTGATTCCGCTGTCCTACGCCACCATCTTCGGCGGCACCATGACCATGATCGGCACCTCCACCAACATCCTGGTCGACGGCGTTGCCCGGCAGATGGGGCTGGAGCCGTTCGGCATGTTCGATATCACGTTGCCAGGGATGATCATGGCCAGCATCGGCATGGCCTTTGTGCTGCTGATCGGCCATCGACTGCTGCCCGAGCGTGAAAGCCTGTCACGCCAGCTGCGTCCGGACCAGGCGCGCACCTTCATGACCGAGCTGCTGGTACCGCACGACTCGCCGGTGATCAACCAGACCATCAGCCAGGCCAACCTGAACGGTAACAGCGGCATCCGCGTGCTGAAAATCTTTCGCGGCGATGAGGAGCTGTCTACCCCGCTTAACGACACTCAGTTACTGGCAGGCGACCGCTTGGTGCTGCACACCAGCATGCGTGATTTTGTCGAGTTGCGGCACAACGGCCTGCTGGCGATCAACCGCGCCGACAGCTTCGAGACCATCTCCACCCGCGATGTGATGCTGGCCGAGGCCATCGTGGGCCGCAATTCGCGTTACAGCCACCGACCGATGCGCAACCTCAACCTGACTGCGCGCTACGGCATTCACGTGTTGGCAGTACACCGCCACAACGAAAACATTCAAGACAACCTGGATGACTTCGAACTGCAGTTCGGTGACGTCATGCTGGTAGAGGGCACAGCGTCGCAGATCAAGAAGTTTGCCGACAACGGCGAGTTGATCAGCCTGAACTCGGTACAAGAACGCGCCTACCGCCGTAACAAGGCGCCTATAGCCATTGCTGCCGTACTCGCCGTGATGGTGCTCGCCGCCTTCAAGGTGATGCCCATCGAAGGCTTGGCAATGATCGCTGCTGCGGTGGTGGTGGCCACAGGCTGTCTGGATACCGAGGACGCCTACAAGGCCATCGACTGGCGTATTCTGACGCTGATTTTCGGCATGCTGGCAATCAGCATCGCCATGAACAAGGTCGGACTGGTCGATACCGTAGTCAGCCATGTGATGACACTGTCACCATTGCTTGGGCCGCTATTCATGCTGTCGTTTATCTACCTGCTTACGTCGGTGCTGACCGAGGTAGTCAGCAACAACGCCGTCGCCGTGCTGGTTACCCCCATAGCCATCGGGGTAGCCCAGCAGTTGGGCGCAGACCCGACACCCTTTGTGGTGGCGGTGATGTTCGCAGCCAGTGCCAGCTTTGCCACGCCCATCGGCTACCAGACCAACACCTTCGTTTACAGCGCCGGTGGCTACCGCTTCTCGGACTTTATGCGCATCGGCGTACCGCTAAACCTGATCATGTGGCTAGCCGCCTCACTGATCATCCCGCTGGTCTGGCCGCTATTTCCCTGAACCGCGCGCTGGCGCGCGCGAGCTGGAAGCGTAGTCAGGATGAGATCGACGACAAGACCGTCAAGCGCGCCTGCCATACACTGTCCATAAGAAAACCCGCGCGATTCAACACCGCGCGGGTTTTGCTTGTAGCTTGACGCTTGTGGCTCAGCTCCCGCAAAGCGGGAGCTGACTAAAGCGAAGCGTCGAGCGCCTGTGACAAATCGGCGAGGATGTCGTCGATATGCTCGATACCGATCGACAGGCGCACCATGTCACGCGGCACGCCGGCCTTGGCCAACTCCTCGTCATTGAGCTGACGGTGGGTGGTGGACGCCGGGTGGCAGGCCAGCGATTTGGCATCACCAATGTTGACCAGACGAACGACCAGGTTCAGCGCGTCAATAAAACGAGCCCCAGCCTCCTGCCCGCCTTTGATACCGAACGACAGTACCGACGCTGGCGTGCCGCCCATATAGCGTTTGGCAAGGGCGTGTTCAGGGTGGTCTTCCAGCCCGGCGTACTGCACCCAGGCAACCTGCGGGTGGCTCTGCAGGAAGCGGGCGACCGCCATGGCGTTGTCGCAGTGCCGCTCCATACGTAGCGACAGGGTTTCCAGCCCCTGCAGGATCATGAAGGCATTGAACGGCGACAGCGCCGCGCCCATGTTGCGCAGCGGCACTACGCGGCAGCGACCAATGAAGGCAGCCGGACCAAAGGCCTCGGTATAGACCACCCCATGGTAGGACGGGTCGGCGGTATTGAGCAGCGGGAAGCGCTCGGCGTTCTCAGCCCAGGGGAAGCAACCACCATCCACCACGATACCGCCCAGGGTTGTGCCGTGGCCGCCCATATATTTGGTCAGCGAGTGCACGACAATATCGGCACCGTGTTCAAACGGCCGGCACAGCGCCGGGGTAGCCACGGTGTTATCGACAATCAGCGGCACACCGTGACGGTGCGCGGCATCGGCCAACGCCTGAATATCGATCACGTTACCCGCCGGGTTGCCGATGGATTCACAAAATACCGCCTTGGTGCGCGCATCGATCAGGCTTTCCAGCGCAGCGATGTCGTCATGGGCAGCAAAGCGGGTTTCGATACCCTGACGCGGCAAGGTATGGGCTAGCAGGTTGTAGGTTCCGCCGTAGAGCTTGGCCACGGAAACGATGTTGTCGCCGGCTTCGGCCAGGGTCTGGATCGCGTAGGTGATAGCCGCCATGCCGGAGGCCACAGCCAATGCCCCAACGCCACCTTCCAGCGCCGCAACACGCTGCTCCAGCACGTCGTTGGTCGGATTCATGATGCGGCTGTAGATGTTGCCCGGCACCTTCAGGTCGAACAGGTCGGCCCCGTGCTGGGTGTCGTCGAAGGCGTAGGACGTGGTCTGGTAGATCGGCACGGCAACCGCGTGCGTATTCGGGTCGGGGGTGTAGCCGGCATGGATGGCAAGCGTTTCGAGCTTCATGGCGCTGTCCTTGTTATTGAAGTCCAGCGCCGAGCATGCAGAAGGAAGCGCGGCTGGTCAATGCGACCGGGCGCCGCCTATTGCGCCTCGATGTGGTCGTGCAGCGCCATAAACTGCTGGGTCAGCTTGTGCCGCCCATCGAGGAAAATCAGCGGCGTGGCTGCCTCGTGCGACTCACGCATGCGCACCGAGCTGTTCAGGTGCACCGGCAGCACCGGCAGGCCTTCGGCGATCAACTCATCCAGCATTTTCTGCGGCAGGGCCGCACGCGGCTGAAACTGGTTGACCACGATGCCCTCGACCGCCAGGTCCTCGTTGTGCTCTTCACGCACGTCTTCCAGCTCGGTCAGCAGGCCGTACAGCGCCTGACGCGAGAAGCTGTCGCAATCAAAGGGAATCAACACGCGGTCAGCCGCAATCAGCGCCGACATGGTGTAGAAGTTGAACGCCGGGGCGGTATCGATGTAGATGCGCTCGTAGTTGTCCTTCAGGTCCTTGAGCAGCTTGCGCAGCTTCTGGATCTTGTAGCGCGACTCCAGCTTGTGCTGCAGCTCGGCCAGCTCGGGGCTGGCCGGCATCAGCCAGAGGTTTTCGAACGGCGTTTCGGTCACGAAGTTTTCAGCTTTCTTGCTGAACAGTCCGCTGGACAGGGTCTGGGAGAAGAAGTCCGCGATGGTGGTGTCCACATCAGCCAGCCGCTCACCCAGCAAGTAGTGGCTGGAGTTGGCCTGTGGGTCCAGATCAATCACCAGCGTCTTGTAACCCGCTGCCGCACTGACGGCGGCCAGGTTGCAGGCGATGCTCGACTTGCCGACCCCGCCCTTCTGATTGAACACTACCCTACGCATACGCCCTCTCCTTGTTCAGATAACGCCCACCTTGCCCCGTGTGGGCGCAGGCAGCTCAGACCACGATAGCATTCGGATCGTGATAAACCGCTGACAACTCGTGTACCGCCTCAATAAAGGCACCGGCGTGAGCCGGATCAACCTCAGGCGTAATACCGTGGCCCAGGTTGAATACATGGCCGCTGCCCTTGCCATAGCTGGCCAGAATACGCGCCACCTCGGCGCGAATGGCGGCCGGCTTGGCGTACAACACGGTCGGGTCCATATTGCCCTGCAATGCAACCTTTGCACCAACCCGCGAGCGCGCAACGCCGATATCCATGGTCCAGTCCAGGCCCAGTGCGTCAGCGCCGGCATCGGCAATGCTTTCCAGCCACAGGCCGCCATTCTTGGTGAACAGAATGACCGGAATCTTGCGGCCGTCGTGTTCGCGGATCAGACCGGAGACGATCTTGCGCATGTAGGCCAAGGAGAACTTTTGGTAAGCGTCGGCCGACAGGTTGCCACCCCAGGTATCAAAGATCTGCACCGCCTGGGCGCCAGCCTTGATCTGCCCATTCAGATAGCTAGTCACCGACTGCGCCAGCTTGTCGAGCAGCAGGTGCATGGCTTCAGGCTGGTCGTACAGCATGGCCTTGGTCTTACGGAAGTCCTTGGAGGAGCCGCCTTCAACCATGTAGGTCGCCAGCGTCCAGGGGCTGCCAGAAAAGCCGATCAGCGGCACACGGCCATTCAGCTCGCGGCGAATGGTACGCACCGCGTCCATCACGTAGCCCAGATCCTGCTCCGGGTCCGGCACCGGCAGCGCCTCGATATCGGCAGCGGTGTTGATCACCTTGCGAAAGCGCGGGCCTTCGCCGGTCTCGAAGTACAGGCCCTGCCCCATGGCGTCAGGGATGGTCAGAATGTCGGAAAACAGAATGGCGGCGTCCAGCGGGTAGCGATCCAGCGGTTGCAGGGTCACCTCACAGGCCATCTCCGGGTTCATGCACAGCCCCATGAAGTCGCCGGCGCGAGCACGCGATGCGCGGTACTCAGGCAGATAGCGGCCGGCCTGACGCATCATCCACACCGGGGTGACATCCACCGGCTGACGTGCCAGCGCGCGCAGGAAACGGTCGTTTTTCAATTCAGTCATGGGGCCCATCCAGTC